>NZ_JBITBU010000022.1:9581-145446 GCF_044452545.1 Nocardia sp. NPDC051900
CGGGGGCGCGCGCGGGGGGGGGCGCGGGGGGGGGGGGGGGCGCCCCCCCCCCCCCCCCCCCCCCCGGCCCCCCCACGGAACAGGCTCGGTCTCGCTTCGCTCGAAAGACGTGGTTGCGGTGCGCTGGGCGCGTGGGGAGTGGAGCCGCACTACCTCGGTTCGCGATTGCAATCACCCCGGATTCGGGGTTGCGGTCTCCCGGGGTTTCGCAGTGGTTTTATGGACTGGCGGGGGCATTACTCGACCTCGCCATGGGCGCGGCGGCCGGGCGGTCCGAGGCGTACCGCGAATGAGTGGTCTGTCTCACCCGGCTCGGTGGGGTCGGCACGATCGTCCGCGACCGGCGCCTGTGTCGTCACGGTGGATCCGCTGGTTCGGCGACTTATTTCGTGTGGTTATCGGCGGCTCGCGGAGTGAGGCCGCAACTGGTTGCGGTGGCGGGGGCCGGGCTGGGAACCGCTTTTGGATCAGCCCGTCTGGTACGGCCCGTGCCCCGCGGCGGCGAACCAGTTATAGGCTCGCGATCGTGGGAGTACCAACAGCAGTGCCGCTTTCGGAGGAGCCGGAAGTGGGCGCAAGGTGGCCGAAGCGCGCTGAACAGGCCCGCTTGCACTACGTCTCCGGCAAGGGAGGCACGGGCAAGTCGACGGTTGCCGGGGCGCTGGCCTTGGCGCTCGCCGCGGGCGGGCGCCGGGTGCTGTTGGTGGAGGTGGAGAGCAGACAATCGATCGCGCAGCTGTTCGATCTGCCGCCGCTGCCGCCGACCGAGACACGCATCGCCACCGCGGACGGCGGCGGCGAGGTGGTCGCGCTGGCGCTGGACATCGAGCACGCCTTCCTCGAATACCTGGACATGTTCTACAACCTCGGCTTCGCGGGCCGCGCGATGCGCAGGATGGGCGCCATCGAGTTCGTCACCACGATCGCGCCCGGTCTGCGGGATGTCATCCTGACCGGCAAGATCAAGGAGTGCGCGGTTCGCGTGGACAAGTCCGGCAAGCGGGTCTACGACGAGATCGTGGTCGACGCACCGCCCACCGGCCGGATCGCCGGCTTCCTCGACGTCACCAAGGCGATGGCCGAGGTGGCCAAGGGCGGGCCGATCGCCTCGCAGGCCGAGGGCGTCTCGCAGTTGCTGCATTCCGACCAGACCATGATCCATCTGGTCACGCTGCTGGAGGCGCTGCCGGTGCAGGAAACCGCCGACGCCGTCGCCGAGCTCACCGCCGCGGACCTGCGCATCGGCACCGTCATCGTGAACCGGGCGACCGAGGGCCAGCTCCCGCCCGAGCTGCGCGCCCGGGCCGCTCAGGGCGACCTGGACGCCGACGCCGTCCGCGCGGGCCTCGACTCCGCGGGGATAAACCTCCCCGACAGCGACTTCCAGGGGCTGCTCACCGAAACGATCGAGCACTCCGCGACTCTGCAAGCACAGGACGACAGCGCCGAAGAACTGGCGAAGGTCGACATCTCCCGGCTCTACCTGCCCGCCCTGCCCGACGGAATGGACCTGGGCGGCCTGTACGAACTAGCCGAACACCTCACCGCACAGGGAGTCCGATGAGCATGCCGACCCATCCCCCGGCTGCCCCGCTGAATATTTCGCGGATCATCGCCGACCCGTCCGCGCGCGTGGTGGTCTGCTGCGGTTCCGGCGGCGTCGGCAAGACGACCACCGCCGCCGCCATCGCCCTGCGCGCCGCCGAAGAGGGGCGCAAGGTCGTGGTGCTCACCATCGACCCCGCGCGCAGGCTGGCGCAGTCACTGGGCGTCGCCGACCTCGGCAACAACCCGCAGCGGGTGGCCTTGGGGCCGGAGGCCAAGGGCGAGCTGCACGCGATGATGCTCAACATGCGTCGCACGTTCGACGACATGGTGCTAGAGCACACCAGCGGAGAGAAAGCGGAGCAGATCTTCGCCAACCCCTTCTATCAGACGGTCGCCTCCTCCTTCGGCGGCACACAGGAATACATGGCGATGGAGAAGCTGGGTCAACTGGCCCATCGCGGCGAGTGGGACCTGATCGTGGTCGACACCCCGCCGTCGCGCAACGCCCTCGACTTCCTGGACGCCCCCAAGCGACTGGGCAACTTCCTCAACGGCCGGATGATCCGGGTGATCATGGCTCCCGGCCGTGGCGTGACCCGGCTCGTGACCGGCGCGATGAGCCTGGCGGTGCGCGGCGTGTCGACCGTCGTCGGAGGACAGATGCTCAAGGACGCGTCGAACTTCCTGCAATCCTTGGAGTCGTTGTTCGGCGGCTTCCAGGAGCGGGCCGAGCGCACCTTCGCGATGCTGTCGAAGCCGGGCACGCATTTCCTCGTGGTGGCGGCGCCGGAACCGGACGCGCTGCGAGAGGCCTCGTTCTTCGTCGACCGCCTCTCCACCGAGCGCATGCCGCTGGCGGGTCTGGTGCTCAACCGCACCCATCCCGTGCTGAGCTCGCTGTCGGCCGATCACGCGCTCACCGCCGCCGACCAGGTGGCGGACTCCGATCCGCTCACCGCGGCGGTGTTGCGGGTGCACGCCCGCCGGGTCGCCACCGACAAACGGGAACAGCATTTGCTGCACCGCTTCACCGGCGCGCATCCGCGGGTGCCGATCGTGTCGGTCACCGCGCTTCCGTTCGAGGTGTCCGATCTCGACGCGCTGCGCGTCGTCGGCGATCAGCTCACCGGCACGGCCCGCGCGACCGCCTGATACTTAGGCGTATCCGCTATTGCTCCGAACGGAAATAACAGTCCTGAAACGAAACTGAGCCCGCTTCCGCGGGCTCTGTTTCGATTTCGCCGGGCTACATCGCCACTTGATGCTGGCGCTGGGCCTGGAAGAAATCGGCCCACGAGGTCACTTCCGGATGCTGCTTCAACAGGGCGCGACGCTGCCGTTCCGTCATGCCGCCCCACACACCGAACTCGACGCGATTGTCCAGCGCGTCGGCACCACACTGCATGAGCACTGGACAGTGCCTGCAGATCGTCGCCGCTTTGCGCTGCGCCGCGCCGCGGACGAACAACTGATCGGGGTCCACTTCCTTGCATCGGGCCTGGGCTACCCAGGCGATCCTTGCTTCGGCCTGCTCCACGTCCAATCGAGCGATGGGGGTTGTCATGTGCATTTGGTGTGCCCCTTTGCAGTCCGAACACCGGGTCAACGGCGCTCCAGAATCGCGTTGTCACCGCGCAGCACCCAAACCCCGCTGCGAAGTGCACCACATTCCACTTTGAGTGTTAGCTCTATCACACTGGGTTCTCAATCTAGGTAAAGGTATGGCGCTTGCGCAAGACCACCTCGAGATTTTTTGGTACGTCCGTCCCTGCAAAGCCCTGCGCGCACTGGACGGGCAGGCAGATTGC
Organism: Nocardia sp. NPDC051900; assembly: GCF_044452545.1. Lineage (NCBI taxonomy): Bacteria > Bacillati > Actinomycetota > Actinomycetes > Mycobacteriales > Nocardiaceae > Nocardia > Nocardia sp. NPDC051900. Next base: position 12,938 of record NZ_JBITBU010000022.1, read on the forward strand.
GTGCGCGCCCTCCCGCGACACGCCGCACACGATCACGCGACACGCCCATTCCGGTTCGTGAACAACCAGTTCCGCGCTCCGGACAAATGCCGCCAAGAACGCCGGAATGGCAACCCGTAGTCTTGATTCGTGCCGATCACACATACGCTCGCGCGGCTGGCCGGTAGCTGCGTGCTGGCCTCCGTGCTCGTCGCCGGGTTGTTGTTCCCGCTCGCCGGCGGCTTCGGGTTCGTCTCCAACCGTGCCGCCGACGCTGTCGACAACGTCTCCTCGGAGCTGGTCGAGGGAACGGTGCCCGCGGTCTCGACCATGGTCGACGCGGCGGGCAATCCGATCGCCTGGCTGTATGAGCAGCGCCGCTTCGAGGTGCCCAGCGACCGGATCTCCAACGACATGAAACTGGCGATCGTGTCCATCGAGGACCGCCGCTTCGCCGAGCACGAGGGCGTCGACTGGCAGGGCACGCTACGCGCCTTCCTCACCAACTCCGCCAGCGGCGAGGTCCAGCAGGGCGCCTCGACGCTGGACCAGCAGTACGTGAAGAACTTCCAGCTGCTGGTGGTCGCCAAGACCGACGCCGAGCGCCGCGCCGCCATCGAGACCACTCCGGCCCGCAAGATCCGCGAGATCCGGATGGCGCTGACGCTGGACCGTCAGCTGACCAAGGACGAGATCCTCACCAGGTACCTCAACCTCGTCCCGTTCGGGAACTCGTCCTACGGCATCCAGGACGCGGCGAAGACCTACTTCGGCGTGGACGCGGCCGAACTGAACGTCTCCCAGGCCGCGATGCTCGCCGGCATGGTGCAGAGTTCGTCCAAACTGAACCCCTACACCAACCCGGACGGCGTGCTGGCCAGGCGCAACACGGTGCTGGACACCATGATCCAGAACATTCCCAGCCGCGCCGAGGAGTTCCGCGAGGCGAAGACCAAGCCGCTGGGCGTGCTGCCCGAACCCAAGGGCCTGCCGCGCGGCTGCATCGCGGCCAACGACCGCGGCTTCTTCTGCGACTACGCGCTGGAGTACCTGGCCAACGCCGGGATCAGCCGCGAACAGATCGAGAAGGGCGGCTACCTGATCAAGACCACCCTCGACCCGGCCGTGCAGGACTCGGTGAAACGAGCGGTGACCGACGCGGCGAACCCGAACCTGGACAACATCGCGGAAGTCATGTCGGTGGTCGGCCCCGGGCACGACACGCACCCGGTGATCGCGATGGCCAGCAGCCGCACCTACGGCCTGAACCGGGACGCGAACGAGACCGTGCAGCCGCAGCCGTACTCGATGGTCGGCGACGGCGCGGGCTCGATCTTCAAGATCTTCACCACCGCCGCGGCCATGGAGAAGGGTCTCGGCATCGACGCCCAGCTCGACGTGCCAGGGCGGTTCGAGGCCAAGGGGATGGGTAACGGCGGCGCGCGCGGGTGCCCGGCCGCCACCTACTGCGTCGAGAACGCGGGCAAGTACAAGTCGCCCATGTCGGTGACCGAAGCGCTGGCGACGTCGCCGAACACCGCGTTCGTCAAGCTGATCCAGGCCGTGGGCGTCACCCCGACCGTCGACATGGCGGTCCGGCTCGGCATGCGCTCGTTCACCGAAGCGGGCACCTCCGGCCACGGCAACCAGAGCCTGGCCGACATGATCAAGGAACAGAACCTCGGCTCGTTCACCCTGGGACCGGTCGCGATCAATCCGCTGGAGTTGTCCAACGTCGCCGCGACGCTGGGGTCCGGCGGCCGCTGGTGCCCGCCGAACCCGATCAAGGAGGTCGTCGACCGTCAGGGCAAGCAGGTACCGCTGACCCAGCAGGCCTGTGAGCAGGTCGTCGAGCCCGGCCTGGCCAACACCCTGGCCAACGCCATGAGCAAGGACGACATCTCCGGCACGGCGGCGGGCGCGGCCCAGTCGGTGGGCTGGAACTTCCCGATGTCGGGCAAGACAGGTACCACCGAAAGCCACCGTTCCTCGGCCTTCCTCGGCTTCACGAACGCTCTGGCCGCCGCGGTCTACGCCTACGGTGACAGCCCGACCCCGGGTGAGATCTGCTCGTTCCCGCTGCGCAACTGCGGCGACGGCAACCTGTTCGGCGGTAACGAACCCGCGCGCACCTGGTTCAACGCGATCAAACCGGTGATACCGCTGTTCCCGCCGCCCGCGTTGCCCCCGTTGGACAACAAGTACGTGCGTGGCGCGAACAACGCGCAGGTACCCGATGTCGTCGGCATGACCCAGGGCGAGGCCACCTCGGCGCTGGTCGCCGCGGGCTTCCAGGTGTCGCCGGTGACCGGGGCGGGCGATCGGCCCAAGGGCACCGTCATGGGCACCGCGCCCAACGGGTCGGCGATCCCCGGCTCGGTGATCACGCTGTACATCAGCGACGGCACCGTCCGGGCCGCGCCGCCGCCGGGGCCGCCCGCACCGCCGCCGGGAATCCCGGGGCTGCCCGTGCCGCGGCTGCCACCGATCCCCATCCCGATCCCGATCCCGCGCTGAGCAAGCGAAAGGGGCCGCGAACCTCACAGTTCGCGGCCCCTTTCGCGTCGCCGTCCTACAGCCGCGCTTTCACCGCGGCCGAGATGCGCGAGCCGTCGGCCTTGCCCGCGGCGAGCCCGGTGGCGATCTTCATGACCTGCCCCATCTGCCGCATGCCGGGACGCTCCCCGATCTCCTCGGCGACCTGCGCGATGGCGGTGTCGGCGAGATCGGCGACCTCGGCCTCGGTCAACTGGGTCGGCAGGTACTCCTCGATGATCTGCGCCTCGGCGCGCTCGTTCGCCGCCAGTTCGCCGCGCCCGGCCTGCGTGTAGACCTCGGCGGATTCGTTGCGCTTCTTCGACTCCTTCTGCAGCACGGAGACGACCTCGGCGTCGGTGAGTTCACGGGCCGCCGAGCCGGCGACCTCGGCGTTCTGAATCGCCGACAGCAGCATCCGCAACGTGGAAAGGCGCAGCGTGTCCTTGGCTTTCATCGCGGCGGTGAGATCCGTCCGCAGCTGCGATTTGAGTTCCGACATGCCGCTCACGGTAGCCGCTGGGACGCGGCGGTCCCACTACATTTGCCGCGCGGCCCGATTTCCCGCCGGAAAAACGGGCGCCTGTGCGGAAACACACTCGGCGCTCCTGAGCGAGGTCACCTATGCTGGGCAAATGCCCGTGATCTCGACCTCTGCTGTACGCACGACCGCGCTGGGAGCCGCCGGGGCCGCGGTGGCCGGAATCGGCTACGCCTCGCTGGTCGAACGCAACGCCTTCGTCCTACGGGAGGCGACCATGCCCGTGCTGGCGCCGGGGTCGTCGTCGCTGCGGGTGCTCCACCTCAGTGACCTGCACATGATGCCGGGACAGAAGCTCAAGCAGCAGTGGCTACGGGAGCTGGATCGGCTGGAGCCCGACCTGGTGGTCAACACCGGCGACAACCTCTCGCATCAGAAGTCGGTGCCCGCGGTAGTTCAGGCCCTCGGCGGATTGCTCTCCCGCCCGGGCCTTTTCGTTTTCGGCAGCAACGACTACTTCGCGCCGGTGGCGAAGAACCCGCTGAAGTACTTCAAGAAGGACCACCGCCGCACCTACGGCGCTCCGCTGCCGTGGAAAGACCTGCGTGCGGCTTTCACCGAGCGCGGTTGGCTCGATCTGACGCACGTGCGCCGCGATCTCGAAGTGGCAGGCATCCGCATCGCCACCGCCGGTGTGGACGACCCGCACTTGCAGCGCGACCGGTACGACACTGTCGCGGGGGCCCCGAACCCCTTGGCCGACCTGCGGCTCGGCCTCACCCACTCCCCTGAGCCCCGAGTGCTGGACCGTTTCGCCGAGGACGGGTACGACCTGGTGCTCGCCGGGCACACCCATGGCGGCCAGTTGTGCCTGCCCGGCTACGGCGCCCTGGTCACCAACTGCGGGATCGACCGGTCCCGGGTGAAGGGTCCGTCGAAGTGGGGGGAGCACACCCAGTTGCACGTCTCCGCGGGTGTCGGCACCTCGCCGTGGGCGCCGTACCGGTTCTGCTGCCGCCCGGAGGCGACCCTGTTGACGCTGGTAGCCGCGCCGCCGAAGCGGCCGGGCGCCGACACGGGCCAGGGAGTGTCGGCATCGGAGGCCGTCGCCCGCTAATGTCCCCTGCCGAGACGTGTGGCAGGTAGGGGACAACTGTGAGTGGATTCGACGACCGGCGCGACCCGACGACTCCGGAACGGCCCGCCGGGCCGCCGACTCCTCGGCAACAGTCCTACCCCCCATTACGTTCCGTTCCCGCCTCGGCGGACGGTAACGACGCTCGACCACCGCACAGCGGAGCGCATCCCGGCGGAGCCGACGACTCGGGACGCCCCGCCGGCACGCCTTGGCAGCGGGGCGCTCGGTCGTCCGGCCTGATCCCGGGGCAGCCGCATTCGGGCCCAGCCGAGCACGGCGCGACGCCTCAGTGGTGGCAGCCCGACCCGGCCACGCAGTGGCAGCAGTACCAAGAGCCCGCACCCACACTCCAGTGGCAGCCGGGCGGGCAGAGCGATCCCGCACCGGCTCGGCCGCAGGGCACGCAGGACGACCCGACCTTGCTCGCTCCGTCGTCGGGTGGTCCCGCGCAACCCGGACCGTCGGGCCACAACGATCCCACCATGCAGGCCCCGTCCCTCGGGCAGACGCCCTCCGGGCAGTGGCCGCCACAGGGCGGTCCCGGCCCCGGTACAGGCGGGCGCAACGATCCGACCATGCTCGGCCAACCGCTCGGCGCGCTCGACCCCTTCGGCCGCGGGGGGCCGGGTCCCGCGCCGGGCTCCGGCGATTCGGCACCGACCTTGCTCGGCTATCCGAGCGCCGATCGATTCGGCCAACCGGCACAGGCCCCACAGTGGCAACCGGGCGGCGGGCCCGGGCAATACGGCACGGCACCGGATGGCCGATATCACCCGGGCTATGGTCCACAGGCCGGAGGGCCGCCACCGAACCGTCCGAGCGGGAGCGGCCGAGGGAAGGTCCTTCTGTCGGTTGGCCTGGCGGTGCTGCTGGTAGCCGGTCTCGTTGCCGGGGCAGTGGCCCTCACCCGCATGAAGACGAACGATCCCGCCGAGGGCGCCGCGCCATCGATGGTGAACGCGCTCAACACCACCACAGCGAGCGCGCCCGCCAGGAGCACGACCAGATCGGCCCCGACGACGACCGCGCGAGGTTCCGGCGACAAGACTCCGGTCGTCCCCGGCTATCAGGTGGTCCGAGCACCCGACAGCGGCGCCGCCTACGACGTGCCCGCCGACTGGACGGTGGCGCCGCAGGGCACCATCGGCGGCTTCGGCGAGCCGCCGAATGCCGTCGCGGGGAAGGGCTTGGCCAGCGAGGGCAAGGGCTACTGCCCGGGCTCGACCCGGACCGTAGCTTTCCTGACCGGCTCGAACACCTCAGACCCGGGGAAGGCGGCCACCGAACTCGGCACGAGGACCGCCACGCTCGCCTACACCGCGACCCAGGGCGGCACACCCGGCCTGCCCATGCCGCTGGCGTCGCTGGACGGATCACAGCACGGCATGTTCGTGGAGACCAAGGGCACCGTCTCCGACGCCAAGCCCGGCTGCGCGAAGGCGTACTCCGTCTACACCGCCGCGTTCCCCAACGACCAGGGCAACTTCGTCATGGTGATCGCCGCCGACACGGGCGTCCCGCACGCGCTCGACGCCGAGACCGCCAAGAAGATCTTCACCAGCATCCGCCCCCTCGCAGGGTGACTGACCTGCCGGTTTACCGTCTCGGGCACCCCTGTTGTAAGCTACTCCAGGTTCGCTTCACGGGGTGTGGCGCAGCTTGGTAGCGCGCTTCGTTCGGGACGAAGAGGTCGCAGGTTCAAATCCTGTCACCCCGACTCGTGGTTGAGACGACGGGAAGGCCCCTGACCGGTTCACGGTCGGGGGCCTTCTCCGTTGTGCGGCCCTTCGTAGGTTGGTCCGCTCGCATGCGGGAATATCATCGCTGAAACCGAATTCCCGCAATCGACGAAAGGTCGGCAGATGAGCAAGCCCGTCGACAGCGTGCCCGCGGACAGACTGCTGTCCGGGAAGACCGCCCTGGTCACGGCGGCCTACACCGGAATCGGCAGGTCGATCGCGAAAACTCTTGCCGCGCAAGGCGCTCAGGTCGTGGTGCAGCATCCGCACTTCCCCGAGCCCGCCGCGGACGTCGTCAAGGAGATCACCGAAGCGGGCGGCGCGGCGCTGGCACTCGCGGCGGATATCGCCGATCGCGACGAATACGAGGAGCTGGTGCAGGCGCTGCTCGAGGATTGCGGCGGGTGGCACGTGCTGGTCAACACCGCGGCGGTGCCGGAGTCCGAGCCGTTCCCGAAGCTCAGCTCGGAGGCGTTCGACAGCAATTTCGCGGCCACGGTGAAGGGCGTCTTCCACGGCCTGCAACTGGCCTTGCAGCACTTGGCCGACGAAGGCCGGGTCATCACCGTCTGCGATCCCGCCGACCCGGGCGGCGCGGTGCACGAAGCGGTGCGCGGCGCGGTCGAGCAGCTCGGCCAGGCGGTGGCCCCGGACTTCGGCTCCCGCCGGATCACCGTCAATACGGTCAGCTACGGCGCCGGGACGACCGACAACGCGGAACTCGAGACCGCCCTCGCCGCGATGCGGCCGACCGAGCCGGGCGCGGTGGTCGCCTATCTGGCCGGTAACGCGGCGAGCACGGTGAACGCACAGGTCATCCGGCTCGACGGCACGGGCGGCCGGTAGCAGGCGCGGCTGCGGCCGACGCGCCCGCGGTCAGCGAGCGCGCCGGCCGGTCGCTCAGGCGGTGACCGTACCGCCGTAGGAACTGAATCCCCGGCCCAGAGCCTGGCAGGTGAAGCTGCCGTGGAAGCCGACCTGGCACGACGCTCCGGCGTGCTCGATGATCGGACCCCACTGGCCCGAGCCGGTTTTCACGTCGTTGATGCTGGGGTTGCCACCCGGCAGCGTGTACGGCGTGGCCGGGTCGAAGGTGGGATGCGCGGGCAGCCAGGCCTGGTCGATCACGATCTCGTTCACCGTCACCGGTACCGGGATGTAGGTGCCGCCGACGTAGTAGCTCATGTGCTGGGGATAGCCGAAATCGCATCCGACGGAGCCGTCCGCGAAGATCGCGCAGTTCGTGCTGCCCGCCGAGAAGTAGACCGTGCCCGGATCGGCTTGGGCGTTGCCTGCCGCCACAAGGGTCGCCATCGCCGCGGCGGCGAGGGCTCCGGCGATCTTCGTGCTGCGCTTCATACCGTCTCCTTGATGCTTCGCTGATGGACAACCGACTCGATGAGACTGTCGGGGCCGCGCGGGATTTCGTTTCGCTCCGAGTACCCCGGACGGCGGCCGAACATTGCTCCGACCGGCGCGGTGAGCAGACGCTAACGCGGCGATAACTTACGGTCACTCCATCGAAACGCGAGGTAAATAGCGTATACAGCCATGTCGACACGGATAGCGACACTGGCCGACGCGGCGGGCAAACCCCTGCGCGACGTGGTGTACGAGAAGCTGCGCAGCGAACTCATGAACGGGGACATCAAGTTCGGCGAACGTCTCACCGAGCCGAAACTCTCCACCCGCTTCGGCATCTCGCGCACGCCGATCCGCGAAGCGCTGACCGTCCTGTGCTCGGACGGACTACTCCAACGCGAAGAATACGGGTTCAGTCCGGTCCGGCCGAGCATTCCGCTGATCCGCGACCTGTACGAGCTGCGAATCACGCTGGAGCTGGGCGGTCTCCAGCGCGCGATGACCAATCCCGCGGTCACGCACGATCGGGCGCTGCTGGAGGCCGAGCGCGCCGCCTGGCTGGAACTGCGCGCCGACCCTCCGGCCCAGGAGCCCGGCTTCGTGGTGCGTGACGAGGAATTCCACGTCACGCTGCTGACCGCGGCGGGAAACACCGAGATGGTGCGCGCGCTCAAAGCGGTGAATTCCCGCATCCGGCACGTACGCATGTACGACTTCATGGTCAACAACCGGATCGAGACCACCATCGCCGAGCACCTCGGAATCCTGGACGCCGTTCTGGCGGAGGACCTTCCGCTCGCGTATCGGCTGCTGCACACGCACATCGGTGAATCGCTGGACGTCGTGCTCGAGCGGGTCACCCGCGCGATCGCGGCGATGTCGCTGGCTACGGAATAGCAGGGAGCGGTAGTGAGTCTGGAATTCGATACGGTACTCGTCGCCAATCGCGGCGAGATCGCTTGCCGCATCATGCGCACAGCCCGGGAACTCGGGCTGAAGACGGTGGCCGTGTACTCCGATGCCGATGTCGGCGCCGCGCACGTCGAAATGGCCGATGTCGCCGTGCACCTGGGTCCGGGACCGGCCGCGCAGTCCTACCTGCGTGCCGATTCGGTGGTCGAGGCGGCGCTGGCGACCGGAGCGAGGGCCATTCATCCCGGCTACGGATTTCTCTCGGAAAATGCCGATTTCGCCGCCGAGGTGGAGAAAGCGGGCATCGCGTTCGTCGGACCGACCCCACAGCAACTGCGCGTCTTCGGTGACAAGCACACCGCACGCACCGCCGCACGCGCGGTGGGCGTGCCGCTCATCCCGGGCAGCGACCTGCTCGAATCGGCCGAACACGCGGTGGCGGAAGCGGAGCGGATCGGTTTCCCCGTGATGCTGAAGGCGGTCGGCGGCGGTGGCGGCATCGGTATGCAGGCCTGCTTCGGCCCGGACAAGGTGCGCGCGGCCTACGAGCGGGTGCAGCGCATCGCCGCGGCGAACTTCGGTTCGGCGGGCGTCTTCCTGGAGCGTTTCGTCGCGCGCGCCAGGCACGTCGAGGTGCAGTTGTTCGGCGACGGCAACGGCCGCGTCGTCAGCCTCGGCACCAGGGACTGCTCGCTACAACGCCGCAACCAGAAGGTGATCGAGGAGGCGCCCGCGCCGGGACTCACCGCGGAGTTGTCCGAGCACCTGCTCGCCGCGTCGCGGGAACTGGCCCGCTCGGTCGGGTACCGCTCGGCCGGGACGGTGGAGTTCGTCTACGACACCGACAGCGGCGCGGCGTCGTTCCTGGAGATGAACACTCGCCTTCAAGTCGAACACCCGGTCACCGAGGCAATCACCGGCGTCGACCTGGTCGAGTGGATGCTGCGCCTGGCCGGCGGCGACACCGCGATGGTGGACGAGCAGCCCGAGAGCGGACCGGCGATCACCGGCCATGCGGTGGAGGCGCGGGTCTACGCGGAAGATCCCGGCCACGATTACCGTCCGAGCGCGGGCTTGGTCACGGCCGCGCACTTCCCGGACGACGTCCGGGTCGACACGTGGGTCGGCACCGGTTCGGAGGTCAGTTCGTATTACGACCCGCTGCTGGCCAAGGTGATCAGCGCGGGCGAGAGCCGAGCCGACGCCTTCGCCGCGCTGCGCACCGCGCTCGGCGCGACCCGCGTCTACGGTGTGCAGACGAATCTGCCGCAACTGCGCCAGGCCGCGGCCGACGGCCGGGTCCTGCGCACCGAGCACACCACGACCACGCTGGCCGAGATCCGCCCGGTCGGCCGCCGCATCGACGTGCTGCGCGGCGGAACGATGACCACGGTGCAGGACCATCCGGGCCGGATCGGCTTGTGGGAGGTCGGTATTCCGCCGTCCGGTCCGATGGACGACCTCTCCTTCACCCTCGCCAACACAGCGGTCGGCAACCCGGTCGGCGTCCCCGCGCTCGAATGCACCTTGCAGGGACCGCAATTGCGCTTCTCCGACACCACGGTCGTGTGCGTGACCGGTGCGCAGGCTCCGGTGACGGTGGATGGCCGCCCGGTGGCCATGTGGGAGCCGGTCACCGTGGCCGCGGGCGCGGTGCTGGACATCGGCGCACCGGCCGACACCGGCCTGCGCACCTATCTGGCGGTACGCGGCGGCATCGACGCGCCGCTCTATCACGGCAGCGCGTCCACCTTCACCCTCGGCGGATTCGGAGGTGTGACCGGTAAGGCGGTGGCCACCGGCGACGTGCTCGGAATCGCCCCGGCGGCCGCCGACACGCTCGGCGCGCCGGCCGCGGTGCCGCCGGGTGACCGGCCGGAGTTCACCCACGAATGGCAGCTCGCGGTCGGTGTCGGCCCGCAGACCTCGCCCGCGTACTTCACCGACGCCGACATGACCCAGTTCTGCACGTACCCATGGCGGGTCGGCAGCCACGCCAACCGCACCGGCATCCGGCTGGAGGGCCCGAAACCGGCCTGGTCGCGCAGCGACGGCGGTGAGGCCGGGCTGCACCCGTCCAATCTGCACGACAACCCCTACAGCGTGGGCGCGTTGAACGTCTCCGGCGACACGCCCATCCTGCTCGGTCCCGACGGTCCGAGCCTCGGCGGCTTCGCCTGCCCGCTCACCGTGGTGTCCGCGCATCGCTGGCGGATGGGCCAGTTGCGTCCCGGCGACTCGGTGCGGTTCGTGCCGGTCGACGACGACAAGGCGGCCGCGTTGCGCGCGTCCAACGGCAGCCGCGTGCCGGATCTGGTCACCGATACCCGCGCCGCCCTGCGTGATCGCGGCGTACTCGGCAGTGTCGAGGCGTCGCAGGACCGCCCGCGCGTGCGCTATCTGCGCGGCGGGGACGACAACGTGTTGGTCGAATACGGGGAGATGGTCCTCGATCTGGGGCTGCGCATGCGGGTGCACGCACTGGCCGAAGCTCTCGCGGCCGTGCGGCTGCCCGGCATTCTCGACGTGACTCCGGGCGTCCGGTCGCTGCACGTCCACTTCGACCCGGAGGTGCTGCCGCAGCATCGGTTGCTCGGCACGTTGGCCGAACTCGAACTCGATCTGCCCGCCACGACCGACCTGGTGGTGCCCAGCCGCACCATCCGGCTGCCGCTGTCGTTCGACGATCCCTCCATCGCCGAGGCGATCGACCGCTACCGCAGCGGCGTGCGCGACGCCGCGCCCTGGCTGCCGTCGAACATCGAGTTCATCCGCCGCATCAACGGGCTCGACAGCGTGGAGGATGTGCGCGCCACCGTCTTCGACGCCGAGTATCTGGTGCTCGGCCTCGGAGACGTGTATCTCGGTGCGCCGCTGGCGGTTCCGCTCGATCCGCGGCACCGCCTGGTCACCACCAAGTACAACCCGGCGCGCACCTGGACTCCCTCCGACGCGGTCGGCATCGGCGGCAAGTACCTGTGCGTCTACGGTATGGCCTCACCGGGCGGTTACCAGCTGATCGGCCGCACCGTGCCGATCTGGTCCAGCTACCGGCAGTCCGCGCCGTTCGAAGCGGGCACGCCCTGGCTGTTCCGATTCTTCGATCGCATCGTCTGGGAACCCGTCGGCGCGGAGCAGTTGCTCGAACACCGCGCCGCGGCCGAGGCGGGCAGATTCGACGCCGAGGTGAGCGAGGGCAGTTTCGCGCTCGCCGACCATCTGCGGCTGCTGCGCACGGAGGCCGATTCGATCGCCGAGTTCGAGACCAGGCAGGCCGCCGCGTTCGAGGCGGAGAAGGAAGCCTGGCGGGCGGCGGGCGAGTTCGAACGCGGCACGGTCGCGCCCGTCGCCGCACCGATCGAAGACCCGTTGGCCGGGCTGCCCGCCGACGCGACGGTGGTGTCCGCGCCGATGATCGGCAATGTGTGGCGCGTGGAAGTCGAGCCCGGGCAGCGTGTCACGGCCGATGCGCCGGTGGCCGTCCTGGAGGCGATGAAGCTCGAACTACCTGTGCACACCCCGAGCGCGGGCACTGTGCTGAAGGTATTGACCGCGCCCGGCGCCAAGGTGGAGCCGGGCACTCCCCTACTAGTGATCGGAGTCGACTGAATGCCCGTTCCAGGCAACACGGCAGCCGACCCCGTCGAACGCGTCGCGGCCGCCTATCGGCGGATCGTCGAGGTCGATCGGCCGGAGGTGTGGATCACCCTGCGACCGGAGCGCGAGGTCGCCGCCGAAGCGGCCGCCCTCGCGCGACGGCTCGCCGCCGGAGAGACCTTGCCGCTGGCGGGAGTCCTGGTGGCGGTGAAGGACAACATCGATGTGGCGGGGCTGCCGACCACCGCGGCCTGCCCCGAGTTCGCCTACCAGCCGGAGGTGACCGCGGCGGCGATCGAGCGGTTGCTCGCGGCCGGGGCGCTGGTGCTGGGCAAGACGAATCTGGACCAGTTCGCCACCGGGCTGGTCGGGACGCGCAGCCCGTACGGCGCGGTGCGCAACGCTTTCGATCCGGAGTTGGTGTCGGGCGGGTCGAGTTCCGGTTCCGCGGTGGCGGTCGCGCTCGGCATCGCGGATATCGGAATCGGCACCGACACCGCCGGATCCGGCCGCGTGCCCGCCGCACTGCACGGGATCGTCGGCATCAAAGCCACGCTGGGCGTGATCCCGGCGCACGGGACCGTGCCTGCCTGCGCGGACTACGACGCCGTGACGGTCTTCGCCGCCGACCTCGCCTCGGCGGTGGCCGCGGCGGCGGTGATGGCGGGCCCGGAGCCGCGTGACTCGCGCAGCCGAAGCTGGCCCGCCGACGTCCGGTTGGCCGCCCCGCTCGCGCCGCGCATCGCCGTGCCGCGCCCCGAGGACCTGGCCGCGCTCAGCGAGCCATATCGGGAAGCGTTCGCGCGCACCGTCGCCGCTGTCGGCGAAACCGGTGCGAAGACCGAGGAGATCGACATCTCCGCCCTGCTCGACGCCGCGCTGTTGCTCTACGACGGCGCGCTCGTCGCCGAACGCTATGCCGCGGTGGGCGCGTTCCTGGACACCGCCCCCGCGGGCGCCGATCCCACGGTCGCCGCCATCATCGGCGCGGCGCGGCACAAGACCGGTCCCGCGTTCGCCGCCGACCTCGACACCCTCGCCCGCGCCAAGGCGGCGGCCACAGAACTCCTGCACGGCTTCGACGCACTGCTGTTGCCGACGACCACCGAGCACCCGAGCATCGCCGCGGTGCGGGCCGATCCGATCGGCATCAACCGGCGAATGGGCACGTACACCAACTTCTGCAACCTGCTGGACATGGCCGCAGTCGCCGTCCCCGGCGCCCCTACCGCCGAGGGCGCGCCGTTCGGCGTCATGCTGGTCACTCCCGCCTTCGCCGATCAGGTGGCCGTCGATCTCGCCGCCCGTCTTGTCGGTCTCGACAGCGCTCCGCTGTTCGTCGATCGCGGTGTCGACCTGGCCATCTTCGGCGCGCACCTGCGCGGGCAGCCGCTGCACTGGCAGCTCGAGCAACTGGGCGCCCGCTTCCTCGGCGACATCCGGACCACCGACGCCTACCGCCTGACCGCACTGGACACCACGCCGCCCAAGCCGGGCTTGGTGCGACACGGACCGGGCCGCGGCGCTCCGATCGAAGGGGAACTGTTCCGCGTCTCCCCGGCGGGGCTGGGTGGCTTCCTCGCCGATTTGCCGGCTCCCATGGCGCTGACCAGCATCGAACTCGCCGATGGCCGCGACGTCGTCGGGTTCGCCTGTACCTACGACGCCGCGAGCGCCGCAACCGACATCACCCACCACGCGAGCTGGCGCGGATACCTCCGGCACCGCGCCTAGCTCCTGCGATCCACCAGTGGCCCATGGCCGCGAGAACTCCTCGCCGCCATGGGCCTTTCGCATTCGGGGCCGCTTAGACATTTGTACTAGACATCCGTGCAAGTGTCGTGTTAGACATATGTCTAAGACATTTGGACAAACCCCATGGGAGTCGAGGAAAGTCATGAGCGCCAAGTCCGTAAGCAGCCAGCTCCGCGTGCTCGTCGCCGGCGGCGGCATCGGCGGCAATGCCGTCGCGCTGCAACTGCTCCGGTCCGGCATCCGGGCCACAGTGGTGGAGCGCGCCGCGGCGCCGCGACCGGGCGGGCAGGCCGTCGACCTGCGCGGACCCAGCCGCGAGGTGGCCGAGCGGATGGGCATGATGCCCGGCATCCGCGATTATCAGCTCGACGAGCGCGGCATGAAGTACGTCGATGACGCGGGCCGCGAAATCCTCCGCATGCCCGCAGAACTCTTCGACGGCAAGGGCGCCGTCGCCGAAATCGAGATCACCCGCGGGGACCTCAACCAAGTGCTGCTCGACCTGCTCGACGCCGAAGGCGGCGTCGACTACCGCTACGGCGAGTGGATCACCGACATCCGGCAGGACGACGCGGGCGTCGACGTGACCTTCGCTTCCGGCGCGGCCGGGCGATTCGACATCGTGATCGGCGCGGATGGGCTGCACTCCGCTACCCGCGGGATGGTGTTCGGCCCCGAGGAGCAGTTCGCGACGTACCTGGGCGGATACATGTCGTTCTTCACCCTGCCGCGACCGGAAGACCTGGAACCGCACTGGTTCACGATGCATTCGATGGTCGGAGCCACCGGCTTGGGCATGCGCCCCGACGCCGACCCGGCCACCTGCAAAGCGCTCGTCGTGATCCGCGCGGCGGCGGATCCCGCGCTGCGCCGGGACGTCACGGCACAGCAGCAGTTCATCCGCGAGCGCCTGGCCGGCGGCGGCTGGGAGTCCGCTCGCATCGCGGCGGCGATGATCGATGCGCCGGACTTCTACTTCGACGAGCTGGCCCGCATCGACATGCCGAGCTGGGTCCAGGGCCGGGTGGTCCTGCTCGGCGACGCCGGGTACTGCGGTTCCCCGCTCACCGGGCAGGGCACCGCGATGGCACTGGTGGGCGCGTACGTGCTCGCCGGTGAACTCGCCGCGCACGCCGACAACCCCGGACAGGGCCTGGCCCGCTACGAGGAGGTCCTGCGCCCCTTCGTGAAGACGGCCCAGCAGTTGCAGCCGGGCGGCTTGAACGCGATGACGCCCAAGTCGCGCTTCGGCATCCGCGCGGGCCACACCCTCAGCAAACTGATGCTGTCGAAGGCGATGCGACCGGTCATGATGCGGATGCTGAGCAAGACCGAGACCTACGACCTGCCCGACTACTCGGCAGCGACCGTCTGAACCCGTGGCCCGCGCTTCGACCGGAGTCCCGTAGGGCTCCGGTCGACGACCGGCGTCAGTCGATCACGGTCCGGTCGTCGAGCAGGAACGGCAGCACGAAGGTGCGCAACATCGCTCGTTCCTCGTCTTCTCCCGCGCCGGGCAGCGTCAGCAACGACACCATCGCGCGCACCACCCATCGGCCGACGCGCTCGGCCGCGAGCAGGGGCAACCCAGGACGGAATCCGGCGACGAAATCCGTGGCGAGCGCGTCGACCACACCCGGCGAATTGGCCAGCTGGGTCACGATTCCCGCGTTGGACGGTTCGAACCAGACCGCCAGATGCGGCGTCTTGCGCACCTCGGCCAACAGTGCGGTCAACGTGTCGAGCAGTCGCTCCCCCGGCTCCGCGCTCGCGGGCTCCGCCCGGTCCCGCCACACCCGCTCGACCAGCTGCCGAGCCTCCCGGCCCGCGAACGCCACGTAGAGCGCCTGCCGATTCTCGAAATAGCGATACAGCGTCGCCCTGGAACAGCCCGCGGCGTCGGCGACTTCGGCCATGCCGACCCCGCTGACGCCCTTGTCGATGAACAGCGCGCGCACCGCGTCGAGAATGCGCTCACCGGCCAGTTCGGCGCGACCGTCGCCCAGCCAATCGCCACTCATGCCGTGTCCCTTCCGGCGCGAACGAGGTCTTCCGTGGTCACGCCCCGCACCGGAACGGCACAGTAGTCGGCCTGCGGACGTACGGACCGCTCGCGTACTCGACCGCGTCGACGTCGACGACGTACTCCGGGAAGCGATCGAGCAACTCTTCGAGCGCGACACGGGCTTGCATCCGCGCGGCCGCCGCGCCGAGACAGTGATGCGGCCCGTGCCCGAAGGTGAGGATGCGCTGCGGATTCCGGTCGATATCCAGCTCGGCGGCGTCGGCGCCGAACGCCCGCTCGTCCCGGTTGGCCGACCCGAACACCAGTAACACCTTCCGCCCCGCGGGCACCGTCTTCCCGGCCAGTTCCACATCGCGCGTCGCGGTCCGCGCCAACCCTTGCACCGGTGCGGTGAGCCGGGCGAACTCCTCCACCGCGACGCGAATGCGGTCGGGTTCCGCGGCGAGCGCTGCGCGCTGGTCCGGGTGCTGTTGCAGCAGTTGCACGGCGCCGCCGAGCAGGCCCGTGGTGGTGTCGTTGCCGCCCGCGACCATGGTCCAGGTGTAGGCGAGGATCTGGATCAACCCGCGCACGTCCGTGTCGTCGGCCGCCATTCCCGCCTGGACCAGCAGGGACACGGTGTCGTCGCCGGGGTCGGTGCGCCTGCGTTCGATCAGCTCGGCGAAGTAGCCCATCATCTCCGCCGACGCCGCCTGCGCCTTGGTGTTCGTCCGGTCGATGCTGCCCGCGACGACGGCATCGGTCCAGCCGTCGAACCTCGCCCGGTCCTGTTCCGGCACCCCGAGGTAGTACGCCACCACCATGCTCGGCAGCGGCTTGAACAATTGCCCGACGATGTCCCCGCCGCCCAGGGCCGCGATGGCGTCGAGCCGGTCGCGCACGAAGCGGCGGACCACCGGCTCCACCTCCTCGACCTGGCGTGGGGTGAATCCGCGAGCGACCAGTTTGCGGAAGTCGGTGTGCTGCGGCGGGTCCTGCATCACCAGCGGAGGGTTGTCGGTCAGGCCGAGTTCGTCGAGTTCGCCGTATTCCACCGTCAGCCCGTCGCGGGAGGAGAACGTGTCGCTGTCGCGCGCCGCCGCGTAGACGTGCTCGTGCCGGGTGAGCACCCAGTAGTCGTTCTCCGGTCGCGCGGCCGGTACGACGTGCTGCACCGGATCGTGCTCGCGCAGTGCCGCGTACATCTCCCACGGCGACGCCCAAGTGGGACCGGAACGAAGTTCGAAAACGGGATCCGTCCGATACGCAACATCCGCCATGTATCGACCGTAAGACAAATTAACCAAACTGTCTAGAACTGGTTTCAGGTCGGCCGGCCGGTCACCATTCACGACCAGCCCAGCCGCGCCCGCCTCGCGTGGGGCCCGGCGCCGCACACTCGTGGGTTACCTTCGGCAGCGGCAACACCGTCTCGTTGCCGGTCAGCTCCAGGAAGAGCCAGCGCGAGCGACCGCTCCGCGTCCCGCGTCCGCCGGACCGGCCACCCCTCGTAGACCGGCCCGGCGGACACCACCCCCGAGTTCCGACCTGTCACCCCTCGAGACAGGTCGTTCCTCGGTTCGCACCTGCGGTGCTGGGTATGTCCCTCCCGCGAGACAAAGAATGCAGGGGCGGGCTTGGCGCGCACTTAAGAACACCTTGCAAGATCGAAATCGCAGATGAGCGGGTCGACCGAGCGGTGACCCCGCTAGCGCCTATCGCCCGGCCCCGGATCGCGGGATGATGGTCATAAGTGCGCCAAGAAGATTGGGAGCGACGATGGAAACCGTGGTGGTCTGGATTCTGGCGACCCTGCTCTACTGGTGGGGCCTGCTGTAGCTGACCGGAGCCTGGCCGCCCGATCCGGCCAGGTCTACTACAACTCGTCGTAATCTTTGCCCTTCGGACGCCACCGAGTTCGTCCTCGACGAGCCGAGGGCGCCGCCCCCGCCACGGTCCCCGGCCTCGCTATCGGCGTCCGCTTCCGCCGACACACCCGGCGAGTGTCACCGGAGCCGGTCCACGGCCACCTTCGTCACTTCCGCCAGCAGGTCGTTGTTCACCTCGGCGTCCTCGGCCGGTTTGCGGCTCATGATCGCGATCACGATCGGCGCCCGCCCGCCTTCGGGCCAGACGATCGCGACGTCGTTGGCGGAACCGTAGGAGCCGGTGCCCGTCTTGTCACCGGTGACCCACTCGGCGGGCAACCCCGCCCTGATGCGCTTGCCACCCGTCGTGTTCGCCTTCAGCCAGACGGCCAACTGGTCGCGTTCCCGGGCGCCGAGCGCGTCGCCCAACGCCAAGACGCGGTAGTCCGCGGCCAGTGCGGCCGGAGTGGTGGTGTCGCGCTCGTCCCCGGGGATCGCGGTGTTGAGTTCGGTCTCCCAGCGGTCGAGCCTGCTGGTCGGATCACCGAGCGTGCGAAGAAACGCCGTGAGCCCCGCCGGGCCGCCGATCTCACGCAGCAACAGGTTGCCCGCGGTGTTGTCGCTGCGGGTGATCGCGGCCTCGGCCACGCGCGCCAGCGTCATCCCGTCGGCCAGTTCGGCGCTGGTCACCGGCGAGTTGTCGACCAGATCAGCCTCGTGGAAGCGGATCACTCGATCGAAGTATCCCGTGTCGAGCGGATGCGCTCGCAGCACCGCGGCCGCCGCGAGCGTCTTGAAGGTGGACAGGAACGGGAAACGCTCGTCGGCGCGGTGGGTCACCGTCCTGCCGGTGCCGGTGTCCACCGCGAACAGCCCGATCTGCGCCCCGTACCGAGCCTCCAGATCCGCCACGCGCGCGTTCGCGGCGGGACCGGCCTCGACGCTCGTCGTGATCGGCTGCGTCGCATCGGTTTCGGCACCGCAACCGGCCAGCAGCGCCAATGCGGCGGCCAGCGCCACCCGGTAGTCGCGTGTCAGCCGAGACATGTCTTCACTCTGACATCCGAGCACCCACCGGGCAAACAGGATCGGCCGGACACGCCGAAGGCAGGTGCGCGACGCCACACACCTGCCTTCGATGCGGATTTCTCAGCTCTGCGAGCCGTCGAGCCCCGCGCGCACGCCCTCTTCGACACGCTTGCCGAGATCGGCGTCCACGTTCTTCCGGTACTGGAAGACCCGGCTCAGCACCGGCTCCCGGACACCGCCGAGTACGTGGCCGACGATGTTGTCCACCAACCGCTTCCGCTGCGCGTCATCGAGTACCTCGCGCACGAGAATGCCCGCCTGGGTGAAATCGCCGTCCTCGGCATGCTGGAGGTAACCGGCTCGCACGATGGCCGGATCGAAGTCCCAGATGCCGTCGTCCTGAGACTTTTCCGGGTCGGCGTGCGGTACACCGAACGAATTCGGTGCGTACACCGGCACATTCGATTCGTTGTAGTAGTACCGCATGGCGCCCTCCTTGGAATAGGAGTTCACCTCCGCCGCCCTTGCCTGGTTCGGCGGCAGCTGCGCGTAGTTCGTGCCGATGCGGTAGCGGTGCGCGTCCGCGTAGGCGAAGACGCGGCCGAGCAGCATCTTGTCCGGCGAGAAGCCGATGCCGGGCCCTGTGCGCCCGCGGTGAGCGATTCGTCGTCGCTTTCGACCGGGATGCCGGTGTTCGTGGTTCGGTCACAGGAGACTCCTCGGCTGGTGAACATCGTTTCCCGGGATGGGACCGACCCGGATGTATGGACCACTACTCGGAACGGCAGGACGGGCAACAACGGGTCTCGCAGCGCGGCGCGCCACATCGATGCATCGAGTGGCGAGCGTCACAAATCCGGCCCGGAATAGCTTCCGCGAGCGCGTGGTTGAACCCCCTGTCGGCGTCCGGACAGCCCCGGGCCGCACCCTTTGTCGCTACGAGCGACCACCCGCCGAGAGGCGCTTGTGGGACGTCGACACCCACCGTCGGCGTCCGGACAGCCCCGGGCCGCACCCTTTGTCGCTACGAGCGACCACCCGCCGAGAGGCGCTTGTGGGACGTCGACGGTTACAGACACCAGCACGGTGTCCCAGCCCACAGCGCCGCCAGGTCATTCCGACCTGGCGGCGCTGTCGCTTCCAGCGGTCTCCACCCCACGAGTGGGACATGGTTGTGCGGGCTTCTCGCGTTCTGCCGCGGCCATGTGCCACTCGCGGAGTCGCGCTGCGAGGGCGGGGGTAGTGGGGGAGGATGCGGTTATGGCGTCGCGAGATGGGGTTTTGCGTCGACGGCTCGGGCTTGCCGATTCGGTGGTCATCGGGTTGGGGGCGATGGTGGGCGCGGGGATATTCGCGGCGCTCGCGCCTGCGGCCGCGTCGGCGGGGAGTTGGTTGCTGGTGGCGCTCGCGGTGGCGGCGGTGCTGGCGTATTGCAACGCGACGTCGTCCGCGCGGCTGGCGGCGCGATACCCCGTTTCCGGCGGCACCTATGTGTATGGGCGGGAGCGGCTCGGACCGTTCTGGGGATATCTCGCGGGGTGGGGGTTCGTCGTAGGGAAGACGGCCTCTTGTGCGGCGATGGCGCTGACGGTCGGTAGCTATGCCTGGCCCGAGCAGGCGCACGCCGTGGCGGTGGGCGCGGTGGTGGCGATCACCGCGATCAATTACACGGGCGTGCAGAAGTCGGCGTTCGCGACTCGGGTGCTCGTCGCGGTAGTGCTCGCGGTGCTCGCGGTGGTGGTCGTGATCGGGCTGTTCGGAACGCATTCGGCGGCAACCGCCTTGCCCGGCCGGGTCGGTCCGCGCGACGTGCTCACGGCGGCGGGACTGCTGTTCTTCGCGTTCGCTGGGTACGCGCGCATCGCCACGCTCGGTGAGGAGGTGCGCGAACCGCAACGCACCATCCCCCGCGCCATCATGATCGCGCTCGCACTCGCGCTCGCGGTCTACACGCTGGTCGCGGTCGCGACGCTGAGCGTGCTCG
This sequence comes from Nocardia sp. NPDC051900, assembly GCF_044452545.1. Lineage (NCBI taxonomy): Bacteria > Bacillati > Actinomycetota > Actinomycetes > Mycobacteriales > Nocardiaceae > Nocardia > Nocardia sp. NPDC051900. Next base: position 33,322 of record NZ_JBITBU010000022.1, read on the forward strand.
GCTCCGCCGGACTGGCCGAGGCGGCCGACCCGCTGGCGCGAATGGTCAGCGCGGCGGGCGTTCCCGCTGCCGCGCCGGTGGTGCGGATCGGCGCGGTGCTCGCGGCGGCCGGATCGCTGCTCGCCCTGATCCTCGGCGTATCCCGCACGATGCTGGCCATGGCGCGGGACCGCTATCTGCCGGGCGCGCTCGCCGCCGTGCATCCGCGGTTCGGGGTGCCGCACCGCGCCGAACTGGTGGTCGGCGCGATCGTCGCCGTGGTCGCCGCGCTCTTCGATGTACGGGCGGCCATCGGGTTCTCCTCGTTCACGGTGCTCTTCTACTACTTGATCGCCAACCTCTCCGCCGCCACACTGACCGTCGAGGAGAATCGGCCGCCCCGGTGGATTCCCGTGGTCGGCGCGGTGGGGTGCGTCGTCGTCGGATTCGCGCTGCCCCTCGGCTCCGTTCTCTCCGGGCTCGGCGCGCTCCTCGTCGGCGCGGCGCTGTACGTGTCGGGCAAGCGCTACCGCTGAAGATCGGGCCGTCCACCGCGCCGCCCCGACTGGCCCACCGACCTCCCTTGGCCTTGCGCTGTAGACATCGGGTGAGCGCTACCACCGAAGGGGTCGCGGCGTACCGGCCCGCGGTGTCCGACCAAGGCGAACGGTGTGGTGTACCGAAGCGGCGGGGTCGCGCCGCACGGCAAGTGCCCGGTCTGTTCCACCCCTCGACACCGATATCAGATGTCCAGTTCCCCGCCTGTTTACCGCGTGAACAGGCCAAAGGGCGCTAGCCTTTTGCACATGGGGCGTTTCGGTGGATTCCTGGCGGGAATCGCGGCGGTTTCGCTGGTGGCGGGCAACGTCTTCGCCGGAGGCGCGGCCGCCGCGACCGGCGACGTGCGGTGCGCGGTCACCTCGGGGCGCGATCTGGAGCGGGCGGCGCCCGAACAAGTCGGTTTGGATTCCGCGAAACTGCGGGATGCGCTGACCTTCGCGAACGGCCGAAACCGCTTCAATGTGCAGGTGTTCCGGCACAACTGCCTCATCGGCGAGGGACCGACGAACGACCGGACCGGCAACGTGGCGTGGAATATCTGGAGTGCGACCAAGAGCGTCGTCTCGCTGCTCGCCGGAATAGGGTGGGACCAAGGAAAACTAGATCTCCACGCGCCCATCGACCGCTATCTGCCCGCCGGGCTCGGTGATGCGGAGCACCGGTCGATCACTGTCGAGAATCTGCTCACCGAGACCTCGGGCATGCGGGTCGGCGTGCTGACCGAGGGCGTCACCGGTGTGATCCCGGTCGACCCGGACAGCGCGGTGCAGGCGCTCGGCGTGCCGCTGGACAACCCGCCGGGCACCGTCTTCACCTACAGCCAGCGCAATGTCGATCTCTTGGCCTACGTGCTGGAGCTGGCCGTCGGCGAACCTCTGCAAGATTTCGCGCAGCGCGAACTGTTCGATCCGCTCGGAATTCCTCGCGGGGACTATTACTGGGCTCAGGACCGATCCGGGCACACCTACGGCTACGCGCACTTGATGATCCCGCCGAACGATTTCGCGAAGCTCGGACTCCTGGTGAGCAACGACGGGCGCTGGGGAGCGCAGCAGATCGTCTCCCGCGACTACCTGCGCAAGGCGCGCACGCCCTCACCCACGAACGCGTGCTACGGCTACCTGTTCTGGCTCGGTGGCGGTTGCGCCGAAATCGCCGACTTCCTGCCCGACGACGTGTACGCGATGGCCGGCCTCGGCATGCAGAACGTCTTCGTCATACCCAGCCTCGACCTCACCGTGGTGTGGACCGGCGTCTTCGGGAACGTCAGCAGCCAGGGCGTGTCCGGAGTCGTGCAGAACACCCAGGAATTGCCCTACGAGTTCTTCCGCAAAGTGTTCGACGCGTTCTACGACCGGCCGGTACCCGACCCGGGACCGTACGTCGAGCCGCCGCTGCGGCTGGACCCACGTCGTTTCGTCGACACGGACATCCTGATCGCGGTATTCGGCCTCGGTCCCGCCGCCTATCCGGGCTGCAACGTCTTCGCTTGCCTGAGCCACCCGCTGGATCCGCCGTTCGCGGACGTCCCGCCGGGCTGCGCCATCCTGGTCTGCCTGGGACCCGACCCGCGCACCCCGGCCATCCGCTGAACGAGCCGCTACCTGGTCGCGGACAGATCCGTGACCCAGCCGTGCACGTCGTCGGTGCGCAATGCCGCATGGTGGCGTTTGCGCAGCGCCTGGGAGATCGGGCCGGGGACGCCGTCGGCGACAAGGCGGCCGTCCACCTCGACGACCGGCGCGGCACCGGATGATGTGCCGGTGACGAACACTTCGTCGGCGATGTACAACTCGGTGAGATCCACGGTGCGTTCCACCACCGGGATGCCGTCCTCCGCCGCCAAGGTGAGAACGGTCCTGCGGTTGATGCCGTCGAGGATGTCGCAGGAGACGTCGGGCGTGATCAACGTGCCGTTGCGGACCAGGAAGATGTTCGCCGCGCTGAGTTCGCAGACGTGCCCGTTGCCGTCGAGGAAGACACAGTCGTCGTAGCCGCTGTCGATCGCGTCCTGCTTGGCCAGCACCGAGTTCACGTACGCGCCGTTGACTTTCGCGCGGGAGGGGATCGCGTTGTCCGGAATGCGCCGCCACGGACTGGACTTCAGGCGCATACCGTCCTGCGGCACGATGGGCACCGCGTCGTAGACGAAGATGCTGACCCGAATGGCACAGCCCCGCACCCGCGTGCCCGGAATGGACTCGACCACGTGCACCGTCGCACGCACGAAAACGTCCTCACGCGGAGCATTCGCGGCGATCAGCTCCACAACGGCCGCACGGAAACGCGCGTAATCCCACTCCTGCGCGAATCGATCGATCCCGATGATCTTGCAGGACTCCTCGAGCCGACGGAAATGGTCGTCCAAACGAAACGCCGTACGCGCTGCCCCGTCCACGTGCACCGGGAACACGGTGTAGACGCTGAGTCCGTACAACACCGCCGACGATGCGACGCCCACCGTGGCCGCTTCGGCCGCGACGATCCGGTCGCCGAGATACACGTGAGGATGTGGATTCGCCATCGGCGCAGGCTAACAGCCCCGCCCCGCGCCGGGCGAGGCCATTTTCAGCCCGCGGCCAGGCGGGCGAAGCGGGCGGTGTCCATGTAGTCGCGGAAGAGCACCACTTGGCCGTCGCGGACCCGGACGACGTTGACGGAGGTGCGCCTTCGGGCGCGGCCGGATCCGGGGATGGTCATGTCGACCTCGTTCTCCACGAGCAGCACTTCGGGATCGGTGGTCTCGTAGACCTGCGGGTGGATCGCGTGCACTTCGATTCCGGACAGGCCCGACCATCGTTGCGCCAGGTGCTCGCGGATCGCTTCGCGGCCCTCCAAGCGGCTCGGGTGGCCGGGGATCGCGAACGGGATTTCGAAGACCGCGTCGGGCGCGAGCAGCGCGACGAACGCATCGGGGTCACGGGCCGGTAGCTCACCGAACAACCGCTCGACCAACTCGCGCGGGCTTCGCACGGACGAATCAGCAGCCATCACAAACCTCCAGATAAGCGGAACCAAGGACCCGCTTATTTTTCGGAACGAGCGCCCCGTTTGTCAACAGTAGACTCGGTCCTCGTGACCGAACCCGAGCGCCGACCGCTGCGCGCCGACGCTCGCCGTAACCGCGAGCGAGTCCTGGCAGCCGCGCAGGAAGCGTTCGCGGCGGAAGGACTCTCGGTGCCGCTGGACGAGATCGCGCGGCGGGCCGGCGTCGGCGCGGGCACCGTCTACCGGCACTTCCCCACCAAGGAAGCGCTGTTCGAGGCGGCGATCGTGGATCGGGTCGACCGGATCATCGCGCTGGCAAGGGAATCGGCCGACGCCGCGGAACCGGTGACCGCGTTCTTCGACTTCCTGGCCCGGCTCGTGGCGGAGGGCAGCGTCAAGCGCGATCTCGCCGACGCCGTAGGCGGGCAGGACGCCCCGGAATATCTCCGGCCGGTGCACGAACTGAATTCGGCCATCGGCACGCTGCTCACCCGCGCGCAGGAGGCGGGCGGCGTGCGCACCGACATCGAGGTCGAGGACCTGATGCGCCTCATCAAGGGCGCCTTCCTCGCCACCCACGGCACCGCCGCTACTCCAGCGCAGCGCGAACGCACCTTCGCCGTCGTCTTCGACGGACTGCGGGCCCGCTGATCCGTCGCCGAAGCGCCTCCCGGCGGCAGGCCGCCCGATCCGCGACCAGCACAGCGCGGATACCAGCGACATGGAGCCGCCAACAGCACCGGCGGCATCATCCACGCTGGGCGCGCTCGCGCGAATGCGGGAAACGACGAACGGGCCGCGGAAAGTCCACAGCCCGTTCGATCGAGAAACGAACGTCTCAGCGGTCGCTGAGCAGTACCTCGGCAATCTGAATGGTGTTGAGCGCAGCGCCCTTTCGCAGGTTGTCGCCGGAGATGAACAGCGCGAGTCCGCGACCGTCCGGCACGCCCGGGTCCTGGCGGATGCGGCCGACGAGCGAATCGTCGACGCCCGCCGCGGCGAGCGGGGTAGGCACGTCGACCAGCTTCACGCCGGGAGCCTTGGCCAGGATCTCCTTGGCGTGCTCGACCGAGAGCGGCTCGGCGAATTCGGCGTTCACCGAGAGCGAGTGGCCGGTGAAGACCGGGACGCGCACGCAGGTGCCGCTCACCGCGAGATCCGGGATGCCGAGGATCTTGCGGCTCTCGTTGCGCAGCTTCTGGTCCTCGTCGGTCTCGCCGGAGCCGTCGTCGACCAGCGAACCGGCCAGCGGAAGCACGTTGAACGCGATCGGCGCGACGTACTTGTTCGGCGCGGGAAAGTCGACGGCGCGGCCGTCGTGGGTCAGCTTCTCGGCGTCATCGATCACCGCGCGGGCCTGGCTCGCCAACTCTTCGACACCGGCCAGCCCGCTGCCGGAGACCGCCTGGTAGCTGGAGACGATCAAGCGGCGCAAACCGGCGATGTCGTGCAGCGGCTTGAGCACCGGCATGGCGGCCATCGTGGTGCAGTTCGGGTTGGCGATGATGCCCTTGACCAGGTTGCGCGCCTGCTCCGGGTTGACCTCGCTGACCACCAGCGGGACCTCGGGATCCTTGCGCCACGCCGAGGAGTTGTCGATCACCGTGACGCCCGCGGCGGCGAAGCGCGGCGCCTGCACGCGGGACATGGTGGCGCCCGCGGAGAACAAGGCGATGTCCAAGCCGGACGGATCGGCGGTCTCGGTATCCTCGACGACGATCTCGCGGCCGCGCCAGGGCAGCGTCTTGCCCGCCGAACGAGCCGAGGCGAAGAACCGCACCTCGTCGGCCGGGAAGTTGCGCTCCTCCAGCAGTTTCCGCATCACGGCGCCGACCTGGCCGGTCGCGCCGACGACTCCTACGCGAACACCCATGACCTATCGCCCCGTTCCCGCGTGGACCACCGCGACCTCGTCGCCGCCCAGGTCGAACGCCCTGTGCAGCACCTTGACCGCCTCGTCCAGCTCGGTGTCCTTGACCAGCACGGAGATCCGGATCTCGGAGGTGGAGATGAGATCGATGTTGACGCCCGCCTCGGCCAGCGCCTCACAGAACTTGGCGGTGACGCCGGGGTGGCTCTTCATGCCCGCGCCGACCAGCGACACCTTGCCGATGTGGTCGTCGTAGAGCACCTGGGAGAAACCGATCTCGGACTGGCGCTTGGTCAGCATCTCGACCGCGCGGGCGCCCTCGGTCTTCGGCAGCGTGAAAGTGATGTCGGTCTTGCCCGTCTCGACCTTCGAGATGTTCTGCAGGACCATGTCGATGTTGATCTCCGCGTCGGCCACGGCGCGGAACACCTTGGCGGCGTAGCCCGGTTCGTCCGGCAGGCCGACCACGGTCACCTTGGCCTCGCTGCGGTCGTGCGCGACGCCAGTGAGGATTGCTTGCTCCAAGGGGATGTCCTCCATCGATCCGTAAACGTAGGTGCCCTGCTTGTCGGTGTAGGACGAGCGCACATGCACGGGCACGTTGTAGCGGCGGGCGTATTCGACGCAGCGCAGCATCAGCACCTTGGCCCCGCAGGCCGCCAGTTCCAGCATCTCCTCGTAGGAGACCTGCTCGAGCCGCTGCGCGTCGGGCACGATCCGCGGGTCGGCGGTGAAGACGCCGTCCACGTCGGTGTAGATCTCGCAGACGTCCGCGCCCAGCGCGGCGGCCAGCGCGACCGCCGTGGTGTCGGAGCCACCGCGGCCGAGCGTGGTGACGTCCCTGCTGTCCTGGCTCACGCCCTGGAAACCGGCGACCAGCACCACGAGGCCCTTGTCCAGTGCGTCGCGGACGCGGCCGGGGGTCACGTCGATGATCTTCGCGTTGCCGTGCGCGCCCGTGGTGATCACGCCCGCCTGCGAGCCGGTGAACGAGCGGGCCTCCGCGCCGAGGGAGTGGATGGCCATGGCGACCAGCGCGTTGGAGATGCGCTCACCCGAGGTGAGCAGCATGTCCATCTCGCGGGCAGGCGGCGACGGCGCCACCTGCTGAGCGAGATCGAGCAGCTCGTCGGTGGTGTCACCCATGGCGGAGCAGACCACCACCACGTCGTGGCCTTGCTTCTTGGTCTCCACGATCCGTTCAGCGACGCGCCGGATCCGCTCGGCGGTCGCTACCGAGGATCCTCCGTACTTCTGAACCACGAGAGCCACGACAGGGTCCTCCAAGATCGACAACAAACTGGTAACAGTCATCCAGGGTACCGGCCGAGGCCAGCGGTTTTGCCGCTACCTACCCGGCTTGTGGAAAAGCACACAGCCGCATCCGATCCCGGTCGCGCCGCGCGGGCCGCCGCGGATGGGGGACGATGGGCGCATGAAGAGCACGCTGCTCGAGGTGAGAACGGGCCACAGTGAAGTGGTACAGGACATCACGCCGCAGTGCGCGACATTCGCGCGAGAAGCGGGCGGTGACGGGCTGCTGCACGTCTTCGTGCCGCACGCCACGGCCGGAATCGCGATCATGGAACTCGGCGCGCGCAGCGACGACGATCTGCTGGCCGCGCTACGTGATCTCCTGCCCGCCGACGACCGGTGGCGGCACGCGCACGGCTCGCGCGGACACGGGCGTTCGCACGTGATGCCCGCCCTCATCCCGCCCTACGCGACCGTTCCGGTACTCGGCGGAAAGCTCGCCCTCGGTACTTGGCAGTCGATCGCGCTGGTCGATCTCAATGTCGACAACCCGGACCGGCAGGTGCGGCTGTCGTTCCTCACCGACGCGAGCTGAACCGGGCCCCTCCGGCCGAGGCGACGAATGTCCGGGCAGACCGCGGCCCGGACAAGCCCAACCCCGGCGTGACGACCCGGCCCGACTCCGCCGGGCCGACGTGTGGCCGCGCGGGCGTGGGCAGCGTCCCGGGGGGACTCCGCCGCAGCGCGTGACACGTAGTACTACAAGCGGAGTGCTTTCAACTGCCGAGCGGTCCGCCGCGGTCACCACGGAGCGGAGCCGGGCACTGATCGAAGCCGCGGCCGACCGCGTGATGAGCCCGGATGACCGTGATCGGATCCCGTGCGCCTTCACGGAGTGGTTGTGACGCGCAGCACTCCGTTCGATAATGGGGCGATGATCGCACATGTAGGAGATCGACTCTGCGTGCACGGACACGTGGTGGGAGAAGTGGATCACCTGGCCGAGATCATCGAGGTCCGCGGGCCGGACGGGACGCCGCCCTACGTGGTGCGCTTCTCCGACGGTCACGAGTCACTGGTGTATCCAGGGCCCGACGCGATCGTCGAGCCCGCCACGTCGGAATGACCGCCGCGCCGGACCGAGCGCTGGGCGGCCTCGCCCGCGCCCGGCCCGGCGCTCACCGACGGGGAACTGCGCCCGCATCGCTCAGGCGCTTCGCTTGGCGCGCCGGGCCAGCGCGAAAGCCAGGATGGCCGCGATCAGCACCTTGCCCGCCGTCTCGATGATCGCGTTGACGTCCACGGCCGGATGCCAGGTCAGCCGACCATCGCGAAGCACGTAAGCGCCGACCGGCTTGGCGCCTACACCGAACGCCACGCCTTCGCCGGAGCCATCCCCGTCGGCGCTGTTCCCGGTACCGCCGCCGCCACCACCGCCACCCCCGACCGAGGCGGCGGGAATGACTATCGCGCCGCCGGATTCGTAGGGGTCGCCGTAAACCCGGCGCACCGTGATCGCGTCGCGCGCCTGCGCCAGCAGTTCGGCGTATTTCATGACATCCTCCCGCCCGTACCGAAGGCGCCGGATACCGGCGCCCATTCGGATCCGATCGTAGGCGCGCGAACCTCGGCCGAGCCCGTCCTTCCGGACGGAAGTTGTTCCGGCGGTTGCCCGATCGCCGATCTCGAGCAGATAACGGCACGTTATCCCGGTAACCGAGATGTGGTCTGGCACAGTCAGGTTGACGAACCGGACAAATCACGGAGACAATCGGCCGGACTTGTCCATCCGGGTGTCGGAGGTATGCCATGCGCACCAAAACGGATATCCGATTCTTCGTCGACACCGATCCCGGACAGGTCATGGACGCCCTGACCGACGTCGAAGCGCTTCCGGAATGGTCGTCGTCCTACAGCGACGTCCGGGTCGCGACCCGCGACGCACGACGCAGACCCCGGCGGGTCTTCCTCAAGGCGGAGCTGCTCGGCAGCTCGGATTTGCAAGTGCTGGAATATGATTGGACCGACGACCGGTCCTCCTGGATCGTCGCCGACAGCACCAGGGGCGTGCGGGGCGGCGGTTTTTTCGAGGTGACCGACAGCGTCGACGGCACGCACGTCTGGTATCACGTCGAGCTCTATCTGCCCCTCCCGGTTCCCGGATTTCTGCTCAAACGCACTTTCCGCAAGGCCAACGAGGTGGTCGTGGAGTGCTTCATAGATTTCGCCGAGCGGTTCCCCGAAACGGAGACCTATCAACCCGTATAGCGCGGACGGCTGCGCTCTGCGCGAAATCGGCCGCCGGGCGAAGCAGCGGACCGGCGCGGAATCGGCCGGGGTGCGACGATGAGCGCATGATCGGTTCCAAACGGGTGCGGTTCCAGCCGATGGCCGAAGGCGCGTCGGTGACCCAGCTCGAGTTGTTCTTCGACCTGGTGCTCGTCTTCGCGTTCACCATGGTCACCGGCTTGGTCGCGGAGGAGACCAGCGCGAAGAACATGCTGCGCGGGCTGCTGGTGCTCGCGGTGATGTGGTGGCTGTGGATCGCCTATTCCTGGCTCGGCAACGTGGTCCGCGCCGACGAGGGCATCGCGCGGGTCGCGATGTTCGCCGCGATGGGCGGCGCCTTCCTCGCCGCGCTCACCATCCCGGAGGCGTTCCGAGATCTGGCCGGAGGATGGTTCGGTCCGCTGGTCTTCGCCGTCGCGTACCTGATCGTGCGGTTGGTGCATTTCGGGATGTTCTGGCTGGCCAGTTCCGAGGATGCGCAATTGCGCGGCCAGCTGCTGCGCTGGGCGCTCGGGTCGATCACCCTCGGCACCACATTGCTCGTCGTCGCCGCCATGACCACCGGTCGCGTGCAGATCGCGCTGTGGATCGCCGCGATCGCGGGCGACTACCTCTGGACACTGTTCGCGGGCACCGATTGGCGGTTGAATTCGGCCACCCATTTCGTCGAGCGATACGGGCTGATCATCATCGTCGCGCTCGGTGAATCGATCGTCTCGATCGGTATCGGGGTGGCCGGCCTGCCGATCTCCTGGCCGATCGCGCTCGGCTCGCTGCTCGGTCTCGCCATTTCCGGTCTCCTGTGGTGGGCGTATTTCGACGTCGCGGCCCTGGCGGTGGAGCACGAACTGGTCCACGCCGAGGGCAAGCGGCAGATCAAGATCGCGCAGGCGTCCTACACCTTCTGGCATTTCCCGATGATCGTCGGGATCATCGCGCTGTCACTGGGGCTGAAGAAGGTCTTGTACTACGTCGGGGATTCCGCACACCACACTTTGACGGACGCGCTGTACGGAATTCCGCTCTACGCCCTCTACGGCGGCGTCGTGCTGTATCTGATCGCGCTGGTGGGTTTCAAGCACTACGCCACGCGCACCGTCACGGCGCCGCGCGTGGTCGCCATCGTGGTGCTGCTGGCGCTCATCCCGTTGGCCTGCGCCTTGCCCGCGCTGGCTTCGCTGGCCCTGCTGTGCGGCGTCTTGGTCGCGCTGATCGCTTGGGAGACCGTGCGTTTGGCACAGCCGCGGGACGCCATCAGGCACGCGGTACCTGATTGAGCCGATGCCGCACGCAGTCCTCGTCGGGCGTGGGCCCGTACGCGGACGGCGGCACCCGCACACCGTCGCGAACCGCGTCGCGGATCTGATCGATGTTCTCCCGCAGCACGTCCGCGACGAGTTCGTCGGTGCGCGGATCCTCCAGCACCTGGAACACGATGCGGAACGTGGTGTCGGCGATCAGCCGGATGATCTCGTCGTGGAACGGGATGTAGCGCACCCGTCCCGCCTGCGGGTCCTTCTTGATCAACTCCACGATCATCTCGTCCAGCTCGGCGCGGTTCTCCTCCAGGGCGGCCGCGATGTTGCGGGTGTAGTGGCCGGTGCGCAGCACCTCGGCCACCTCGTCCATCACCGCGATCGTCATCGGACGGCGGATGGTGTCGACGATGGTCGCCACGAACCGGTTCACCACCGCGGCGGTCACCCGGTCACCGAACACCCGGTCGGCCACCCGGGCCAGCCGGACGCCGATCACCACGACCCGCAGCAAACGGAAGCCGCGGAAGAACGGGCTGGTCACCGGGATCATGCCGACGACCTCGTACCAGTAGATGAACGGGAACGTCCACGGCCAGCCCGCGCGGCGCCAGCGCCACAGGAACTCGATCGCGAACACCCCGCACAACGTCCAGTCGACGACCACGACCACGTGGTAGGTGTGCCCGGAGACCGGGAGGAAGGTGATCCAGGCGACCAGCGCCACGGACACGATGGCCAGCGCCAGCATCAGGAAATCGGTCCAGAGCATGGGCGGCTTGCGCGGATAGTCCTGCGGCTCCGGCGCGTCCCGCAGACCGTATCGCTCGACGGAGGAGCTCTCGATACCCGAGCTGGGAGCGGACACTGCGGTTCCCTTCGACGCCGAACGGTGCCGCCGACATTAGTACGCGGAAAGCACGCTCGGCACGGTTGGCGATACCCCCCGGAAAAGGCGGATCTCAGCGACCGGCGCGAACGATCGCCTCGATATTGCGCTCGGCCAGCGCGGCGATGGTCAGCGACGGGTTGACCGTTCCGGTGCTGCCGGGTATCGCGGCGCCGTCCATCACGTAGAGGCCGGGGTGACCGTGCACCCGGCCGTAGCCGTCGGTGGCGCGCCCGAGCACCGCCCCACCGAGTGGATGCGCGGTGAACAGCGCGTTCGCGTCGTAGCCGAGGGCGCTGTACTCGACGAGGGCGTCCGCGCGTTCGGCGATCCGGTGGTCGACCGCGCGGGCCAGCGCGACCGTCTCGTCCCGGTTCTTGACCGACCAGCTCAGCCCGACTCGGTTCGTGGCCCGGTCGTAGCCGAACCGGGTGCGGGTCGAGTCGAGCACCATGCCGAGCGAGGCGAGCGCGCCGGTCTCGAACGGGATGCCGGGGATGTACCAGCTCTCCAGGGTCAGCGGCACGGCGGACTCGTCGAAGATCCGGCTCGCGCTCGGCACGCCTTGGCCCTGACCGGCCAGCGCGCTGGCCCCGCGGGCCAGGACCACGTCACCGTTGGTGCCCCACCCGTCGCCGACGTGCTCGTTCAGGTTCGGTAGCGCGCCGGTGGCCTGCGCACGGACCAGCAGTTCGGAGGTACCGATCGACCCGGCGCCGAGGAAGAGCCGATCACAGGTGAGGGTGCGGGTGGACAACACGTCACCGGTCGGCGACAGCTTCGCCACGGTGACCGCGTAGCGGCCGCCGGATTCCTGCGCGATGGCGTCGACTCGGTGGCCGGGGAAGACTCCGCACCGGCCGGTGCCCTGCGCGTATGCCAGGTAGTTCTGATTCAGGTCGAACTTGGCGCCGTTGGAGTTGCCCAGATTGCTCCTGGCCGCCGTCGCGGAAGCCCTTGACGCTCCGGCCAATTCGGCGCGCAGGATGTCCCAGTTGAAAATCGAGTCGTTGGCCTGGGGCTGATAGCCTGCCTTGCGCACCTGGTCGTCCCAGGCGCGGGAGTGCGCGAACGGCGAGGAGTTGTAGATGTCCGCGGGCATCGGGCTCAGCCGCAACATCTGGCGCACGCGCGGGTAGTAGACGCGCTCCATCTCGCCGTAGTCGACGCCGCCACCGAAGACGTGGTCGAAGAAGCGGCGCTCCGGGGCGATCATGGCGCCGCTGAAGATCACCGAACCGCCGCCGACGGCAGCCGCGCGCCAGACGTCGATGCCCGGATACTCGGTGCAGTCCAGCACGCCGCCGAAACTGGCGAAATGCATCGGCACCTTGGTGACGCCGGTGAAGTTGGTGCGGTGCCAGAAGCCGCGACCGTCGGGGAGGTCGTCGCCGGTGAAGATCTCCCGCCACGGGTCGTTCGGCCAGCGCGAACCGCGCTCCAGCACGGTGGTGGCCACCCCGGCCTCGGCCAGGCGCAACGCGGACACCGCTGCGCCGAAGCCCGAGCCGACGACGATCGCGGGCGAGTGCTCCGGCGGGTCGGGAATCGGGGCGAAGATCTCCGGCACCCAAGCGTGGAACAGGGCCTCCCACATCGGATCCGCGGCCGCCGCGCCGGTTCCCGTCATCGATCCCACAGCACCGAGCAGGGCGGCCGTGCCAGCCGCCTTGAACAAGGCACGTCTACGCACCGGTCACCTTCCATCATCAGGCTTAGCGTGCGCAGATTACCGGTATTCCCGATTTGTGAACAGATATCCGTTTTCGCTATCGCTCGAACGGCAGCTCGTCCGCGCGACAGGTCGCTCCCGGGGCGGGCAGTTGCAAGTCGACGAGATAGCGCTCGCGCAGTTTGCGTGTGCACTCGCCGAGCACAGCGTGCCCGTAGCCGCCTTCGACGACGACCAACCGTGCGTTCACCAGTTCCCGCTGCGCGCGCCGCGCGGAGCTGAGCGGGGTGACCGGATCGAATCGGTTGTTCACCAGCACGGCTGGGGTGTCCGATCGCAGGATCCACGGCCCGGCGTATCGCTGGGCATACCCCTCGGGCGGCGACGGCCAAGAGGCGCAGGCCTGGTGCAGCCACAGCCAGAGCGGGCCGTAAGCGGAGCTGACACGCGTCAGATCCTTTGCAAGTGAAGGCCATTGGGCCGAGTCGCGGGGAAAGTTGTTGTCCGCACAGGAGATCGCCGTGAACGAGTCGAGGAAGTCATACGGTTGCGTTGTGGCCGAGAGGATCCGGCCGACCGTGTCGGGATCGCCCGACGGGCCGCGCTCCAGTTCGGCGAGCAGTTGAGCCAGGGCGGGCCAACCCTCGTCCGGGTCGTACAGCAACAGCGCGTGCGACGACAGCGCCTCGGCGTAGGTGACCGTGCGCGCTCGCTCCCCGGCCCCCACCATCAGCGGCGCGTCGCGAAGACGTTGCAGCACAGCGTCATTGCGAGCGCGAAGGTCAGTGGAGCGGCCGGGATCGCCCGCGCCGCCGTCCGGCGCCGCGAAGGCACAGCGCTCCCGGCCCGCGTCCGCGCACAACCGCAGGAATTCATCGAGCACTTCCTCGGTCCCGGCCGCGGTGGTCTCGATGGCGCTGCGCGTGTCGTTGGTGTAGGCGTCCGGGTCGATCATCGACGCCAGGTGCAGGGCGCGCACCCGATCGCCGAACAGCGCGCCGTAAACCTGGCCCAGATAGCTCGCGTAGGAACCGCCTTCATAGGTCAGCTGGGGGTCGCCGACGGCCCGGCGCAGCAGGTCCAGGTCGCGCGCCGCGTCGACGGTGGTCAGGTGCCCGAGCAACGCGCCGCCGTGCGCCGCGCAACCGGCGGCCAGCTCGCGGCTCGCCGCGTCGGCCGCGCGCTCCTGCTCCGGACGCACGGGCGGCAGCGGGGCGCCGGACCAGAACCGCCGCTGCTGCTCGGCGTCCGCGAAACACCGCACCTGCCCGCTGCGGCCGACGCCGCGCTGGTCGAAGGTGACCACGTCGAAGCGGCGCGCGAGTTCGCCGCCTAACAGTTCTCCCTTCGCCGCCCAGCGCAGCCCCGAGCCTCCGGGACCGCCGACGGCGGAGAACAGCGTGCCGATCCGCCGCTGCGGGTCGGTGGCCTGCTGACGCACCACCGCCAGCCCGAGGGTCGGGCCGTCGGGGTGCGCGTAGTCCACCGGAACTTGCGCGGTCGCGCACTGGAACCGGCTCAGCTCCGGCTCCGCGCACCCCGCCCACTCCAGCCGGGGCGTCGGCGCGGCGTCGGCCTGGGCGACCAGGTCCGCGACCGCCGACTCGTGTCGGCTCGGCGGGCCGCCGCAGCCGCTCACCACGGGCAGCAGCGCGGCGAGCGCGGCGACGATGACGATTCTCCAGCTAGGCACGGCACTCATCCTGGGCTCCGTGCCCGGTGGCCGTCGTCACCCTGAGGATTGACATCCGGCTCTAGGACATCACCAAACGGATCACCGCGATCAGTCCGACCACGACGATGACCGCCCGCAGCAAGGTCGGCGGCATCCGCCTGCCCAACCGCGCGCCGAGTTGCCCGCCGATGATCGAGCCGAGCGCGATCAGCACCACCGCGCGCCAGTCCACGTCCGCCACGACGATGAAGATCAGCGCGGAGACCGCGTTCACGATCAGGGCGAGCACGTTCTTCGCCCCGTTGAGGCGCTGGATGTCGTCGTGCACGAAAACGCCGAGCAACCCGATCAGCAGCACGCCTTGCGCGGCCCCGAAGTACCCGCCGTAGACACCGGCGGCGTAAACCGCGGCGAGCAGGATGGGCCCCCCGTGCTCCGGCACCGGGGCGCCGTCGTTCTCCCGGCGGCGCTTGACCCAGCTCGCCAGCCGTGGCTGCACGACGACCAGCACCAATGCCACCATGATGAGAACGGGCACGATCGCCTTGAACGCTTCGGCGGGCAACACCAGCAGCAGCACCGCACCGGTGATGCCGCCGAGCAGCGAGGCGGTGCCCAACCGCAGCAGCCGATCGCGCTGCCCCGTCAGTTCGCGGCGGTATCCGTGCACGCCACTGATCGAGCCGGGGACCAGACCGATGGTGTTGGACACATTCGCGGTCACCGGCGGCAGGCCGAACGCGAGCAGAACGGGAAAGGTGATCAGCGTGCCGGAGCCGACGATCGTGTTGATGCCGCCCGCCGCGATGCCCGCACCGAAGACGGCCAGTTGCTCCAGCCAGGTCATTGCCAATCCTTCGACGTCCCGTCGGACCTCGGGCCCGTACAAGCGTGGTTCACTGCCGGACCGAACGGTAGCGGGGTCGTCGGATCACCCGACGACGGGACCACCCTTCCCGGCAGTATGTCCGCACGGTAAACTCGCGGACATCATGCAGCGGGCACTTCTTCTCGACCGCCGCGACGGGGTCTGATCGGACCGGCTCCCGTCGCGGGGTTTTGCCGCGCCGGTCGACCAGCCCCCATTGGGAAAAACGACATCCTCGGGAGAACCGCCCATGTCCCCTGCTGACGCATTTGTGTCCGGCGCGCGCACCATCACCGCGCCGAGCAGACCAGCCCCCGCCGACCAGCCCGGCTGGAACAAACAGAAGAACTCCTCGATGCCGACGTTCCGTTACCGGCCCTTCGCCGAGGAGGTCGAGCCGATCACGCTGCCCGACCGCACCTGGCCGGACAAGGTCATCGACCGGGCGCCCGGCTGGTGCGCGGTCGACCTGCGCGACGGCAACCAAGCGTTGATCGACCCGATGAGCCCGGCCCGCAAGCGCCGCATGTTCGACCTGCTGGTGCGGATGGGTTACAAGGAGATCGAGGTCGGCTTCCCCTCGGCCAGCCAGACCGATTTCGACTTCGTCCGCGAGATCATCGAGGACGGCGCGATCCCCGACGACGTCACCATCCAGGTGCTCACCCAGTGCCGCCCGGAGCTGATCGAGCGCACGTTCGAAGCCTGCGCGGGCGCGCAGAACGTCATCGTGCACTTCTACAACTCCACCTCGATCCTGCAGCGCAAGGTGGTCTTCCGCGCCGACCGCGACGCGGTGAAGAAGATCGCCACCGACGCCGCCGCGTTGTGCCTGGAGATCGAGCAGCGCTACCCGGACACCAATTGGCGTTACGAGTACAGCCCGGAGTCCTACACCGGCACGGAGCTGGAGTACGCCAAGGACGTCTGCGACGCGGTCTCGGCGATCATCGCCCCGACGCCGGAGAAGCCGCTGATCATCAACCTGCCCGCCACCGTG
Source organism: Nocardia sp. NPDC051900 (assembly GCF_044452545.1). NCBI lineage: Bacteria > Bacillati > Actinomycetota > Actinomycetes > Mycobacteriales > Nocardiaceae > Nocardia > Nocardia sp. NPDC051900. Next base: position 49,623 of record NZ_JBITBU010000022.1, read on the forward strand.
GAGATGGCGACTCCGAACGTCTACGCCGACTCGATCGAGTGGATGAGCCGCAACTTGGCCCGCCGCGAGGCGATCGTGCTGTCGCTGCACCCGCACAACGACCGCGGCACCGCCGTGGCCGCCGCCGAGCTGGGCTACCAGGCCGGCGCCGACCGGATCGAGGGCTGCCTGTTCGGCAACGGCGAGCGCACCGGCAACGTGTGCCTGGTCACGCTGGGGATGAACCTGTTCTCCCGCGGCGTCGATCCGCAGATCAACTTCTCCGACATCGATGAGATCCGCCGCACCGTCGAGTACTGCAACCAGTTGCCGGTGCACGAGCGGCACCCGTACGGCGGCGACCTGGTCTACACCGCGTTCTCCGGCAGCCACCAGGACGCCATCAACAAGGGTCTGGACGCGATGAAGACCGCGGCCGACGCCGCCGAGGCGGACGTCGACGACATCGTCTGGGAGGTGCCCTACCTGCCGATCGACCCGAAGGACGTGGGTCGCACCTACGAGGCGGTCATCCGGGTCAACTCGCAGTCCGGCAAGGGCGGCGTCGCCTACATCATGAAGACCGACCACGGGCTGGCGTTGCCGAGGCGGCTGCAGATCGAGTTCTCCCAGGCGATCCAGAAGATCACCGACGGCGAGGGCGGCGAGGTGACGCCCAAGGAGATGTGGGACGTCTTCCACGAGGAGTACCTGAGCCCGATCCGGCCGCTGGAGCGGATGCGCCAGAAGGTCACCGCGTCGGAGACCGACGGCGGGGTCGACTCGATCGTGGCCGTGGTGAAGGTCGACGGCGTCGAGCAGGAGATCACCGGCAAGGGCAACGGACCGCTCGCGGCGTTCGTCGACGCGATCGCCGCCGTCGGTTTCGACGTCGAGGTGCTGGACTACTCCGAGCACGCCATGTCCGCGGGTGACGACGCGCAGGCCGCCGCCTACGTGGAGTGCGCGATCGGCGACAAGGTGGTGTGGGGCGTCGGCATCGCCACCTCGATCACGACCGCGTCGCTGCGCGCGGTGGTGTCGGCGGTGAACCGGGCGCACTGACAGCGCATCTCGGCAAGTACGCGGACGGGCGCCGCGCGGGTTCCACCGCGCGGCGCCCGATCTCGCTGGGACAGACCATTTGTCGCGGGCATTCGGCTCCCCAAGCCCGGCATGCCTACCGCGACACGGGGTAGCGAACCCCGTGCTAGCGTTGGATTCGCACTCCAAGCGCCGAGCTCTCTGCTCGAACTCCCGAGCAGATGGGGGAACCGTGACAACAAACGACCACAATCCGACCTCTCCACCCTGGCTGCAGAGTCATTCCGTGGATACGGCCGAAGTCAGCGACGTGGAGTCATCGGCCAAGGACCCGTCGGCCGTGCCGGCCGGCGGTACGGAAGCGAAGGAAACCGACGCGTCGGCCGGGTCGGCCCAGCCGGACGCCCAACCCGAACAGCCCGAGCCGCACGGCTCGCCGGAGCAGACCACGGCCTACCCGCAAGCCGCCCCGGTGGCGCAGGCATGGGCTCCCCCGCAGGCCGGACCGGCCGAGCCCTACGGCTCGTACGCCCCGCCGAACGCGGGCGCGTATCCCCCTCCGTCGCCCTTTCCGGGAGAGCCGTTCACTACCGGCACCTTTCAGCCACCGTCGGGCCATAGCGGTAGCCACCCGATAGCCCCGCCTCCGGACGGACCTCATCCCGGTTACGGGGAGTACCGCCAGGAGATCGGCGGCGACGGCCTGACCCGGCATGTGCCCATGGATTCCGCGCAGCCCGAATCTCCTGCGCCGCAACTCGATCAGCCCAGCGGCCCGATCTACAGCTGGGCGCCGCCGCCTCCGCCGGTGACGCACCAGCCTCCGCCGCCCGCCTATCAACCGCCGCCTCCGCCGCCGCTCGGGCAACCGCAGGGGCCGGGCTGGCAAGGCGGGCCGGGTCCGCACCATTCGGTACCGCCGTTCCAACCGCAGCATGTGCCGCAGCCCGGCCAGCCGGGACATTCGGTGAACGACCTGAATCTGCTCCGGCGCGCCCGCAGGGCGCCGCGCAGCGGCTGGCGTCGCGCGGTGCACAAGGTGTCCGGCGGCATGATCAATCCGGGCGAGTCGGCGGCCGACATCGTCTACCAGGACCTCGCCGACCGGGTGAACCAGCCGGTGCGCGGTGACTACCGGATCGCGATCCTTTCGCTCAAGGGCGGTGTCGGGAAGACCACCACCACGGTTGGTCTCGGCTCCACCTTCGCTTCGCAGCGCGGCGACCGGGTCATCGCGATCGACGCCAACCCCGACCTGGGCACGCTCGCGCACCGGGTGCCACGGCAGACCCGCTCCACCGTGCGCAACCTGCTCGAGGATCAGCACATCACCAGGTACTCCGACGTGCGGGCGCACACCTCGCAGGCGCCGAGCCGCTTGGAAGTGCTCGCCAGTGAACAGGATCCGGCGGTCTCGGAGGCGTTCAGCGAAGCGGACTACCGCAAGGCGATCAGCATTCTGCAGTCGTTCTACAACATCATCCTGACCGACTGCGGAACCGGCTTGATGCACTCGGCAATGGCGGGCGTGCTGGATATGGCGAGCTCGCTGGTGCTGGTCACCTCGCCCGCCATCGACGGCGCGCGCAGCGCGTCGGCCACGCTGGACTGGCTCGACCACCACGGCTACGGCAAGCTGGTGGAACGAACCGTCGTGGTGGTGAACGCTTCCCGGCGCGGCGCGTCCACCGTCGACCTCGACCAGCTGCGCAAGCTGTTCCTCGATCGCACCCGCGCGGTGCAGGTCGTGCCGTTCGACGATCACCTCGCCGAGGGCGCGGAAATCGATCTGGAACTGGTGAGCAAGCCGACCCGGCGGGCGCTGCTGGAGCTGGCGGCGATGGTCGCCGACGACTTCGGCTACGTCAGCTCGCAGGCCCAGCATCCCTATCGGCACCAGCCACCGCACGGATTCTGATCGTCGCGCGGAATCATGCTCGTGCGGCGGAGCCCGTTCCGTGCGCGGAGTCGGCCGTCGTGAGTGCGGCGGCCGACTCGAACGCCGCGAGCACGGCCGCGATCGCCGGACGGGCCTCGGCCCGGGGCCGGGTGGCCAGTTCGTATATCCGAGCGGCGCGCACGCCGGACAGCCGTAGCACCGCCAGATCAGGGTGGCCGACCGCGTAGCGAGGCATGAGCGCGACACCGTAGCCGACGGCGACCAGCGTCTCGATGACGCGGAAATCGTTGAGACGCTGCGCTATACGCGGCTGCACGCCGGTCACGGTGGCGATCGAGCGCAGTACGTCGTCGACGGGAAAACCGCCCCGCACACTGAGCCAGGTCTCGTCGGCCAGTTCCTCCGGCACGACGGCCGAACGGCCCGCGAGCCGATGCGTCGGCGCCGCGACCACATCGATCGGCTCGCGCATGAGCACCCGGGTCGCGACGCGCGGGTCGGCGATGGGTGCGGCGCGCTCGTCACGATGGGTCAGCACCACGTCATAATCGGCGAGCAGTCGCGCCACTTCCGAGGGCGGCACGTCTTCGTCCCGCGCGATCACCTCGACTCCGCTGTCCACCATGCCGGGTAGCACATGCGGCAACAGCAACGCACCGCCCGAGGGAAACACCGCGACGCGGACCCGTCCGCGCGGCGAGCCGCGATAGTGCGCCATCTCGGCGACCGCGCGATCCATTGCGGCGAGCACTTCGTCGGCGCGCACCACCAGTGCACGACCCGCGTCGGTGAGCCGCACGCGTCTGCCGTCCGGTTCGAGCAGGGCCACGCCCGCCTCCCGCGCGAGCACCTTGAGCTGCTGGGAAACGGCGGAGGGCGTCATGGACAGTGCTGCCGCCACGGCGGACACTGTGCCGCGATCGGCCAGCTCACGCAGCACACGCAGCCTCTCCAGCGCCATGGGCGGACCGGCCGCGACCGGTTCGGAACCGAAATTCATTAAGTGAAGCTACATCATTCATCCATAATTATTCGATTGTTCTGATCTTTAGCAGACCGCACGATGAAGGCGTGACCAACCGCGACCGCCTGCTCGGCCTGACCGTCGTCCTGCTCTGGGGATTGAATTTCCTCGCCATCCGGGTCGGGCTCGACCACTTCCCCCCGTTCTTCTTCGCGGCGCTGCGCTTCGCCGTGCTCGCGGTGCCCGCGCTGCTTTTCATCCCGCGCCCTCCGGTGCGGATGCGGTGGATCCTTCTGTACGGCACCGGTTTCGGCATCCTGCAGTTCGCGTTCCTGTTCACCGCGATGCGGGTGGGCATGCCGACCGGGCTGGCCTCGCTGGTACTGCAATCCTCGGCGCCGTTCACCGTGCTGCTCGGCACGCTGCTGCTGGGCGAGCGGATCCGCCCGGTGCAGATCGCGGGCATCGCCGTCGCGGTGGCGGGCATGGCGGTGATCGGCTGGGACCGGCTCGCCCACGCCACCCTGCTTCCGGTGCTGCTGACCTTGGCGGGCGGGTTGGGCTGGGCATTCGGCAATATCGGCGCACGACTGGCCGGTACCGAGACCCCCGGCGTCAACCCGCTGCACCTGATGCTGTGGACCACCGCCATCCCGCCGCTGCCGCTGTTCGCGCTGTCGGCGTTCGCCGAGGGGCCGACCACGGGAGCGCGGGCTCTGGCCGAAGCGTTCACACCGGCGGGCCTGCCCGCTCTGCTGGCGCTCGCCTACATCGCCGTCCTCGCCACTGTGGTCGGCACGGGGTTGTGGACCTATCTGCTCGGTCGCTATCCGGCCGGCCTGGTCGCGCCGTTCTCCCTGCTCGTTCCCATCGTCGGCATCGCCGCGGCGTGGACTTTCCTGGGCGAAACTCCGACCACGTTGTCGCTGATCGGCGGGGTGGTGGTGCTGGCGGGAGCGTTCGCCGCCACGTCGGGCAGGCCACGCGCGACTACGGTGAACGCCCGCATCGAGCCATCGGGAACACCCGCGATGGCAGGTACCGGTCGCCCGGCCTAGCGGCCGTACCCACGTTCGATGTGCACTCCGTCACGACATTCGCATTCCGCACCGGCCGCTGTACGGGGTCGGTGCGAATCGATCGGCTTGCCGCTTTACAGTAGTGCCCGGCGTGGAAGTTGGTCCCTAGGCTAGGCAGCAGAGCGGCGCATGGCAGACAATCAGTGGACCGTATCGCGAAGAGCACTGCTTCGTAACACGGTCGCGGCGGGGGTGGCTACGGCGGGGGCACTGGCGGCGGGTGCGCTGAAACCCACGCCTGCCGCAGCGAATCCCGGCGGCAAAAGGGTCGCGGTACTCGGCGGCGGTGTCGCGGGCCTGACCGCGGCACACGAGCTGGCGGAACGCGGATTCCAGGTCACCATCTACGAGAAACGGGCGTGGGGCGGCAAAGCCCGCAGCGTCGGCGTGCCCGGCACCGGAACGGGTGGACGGCCGGATCTGCCCGGTGAACACGGCTTCCGTTTCTTCCCCGGCTTCTATCAGCACGTGCCGGACACGATGCGCCGAATCCCGTTCCCCGGCAACGCGAACGGCGTGTGGGACAACCTGGTCGCGGTGCCGGAAGCACGATTCGCCCGGCACGGCGGCGACGACTTCCGCGTCCCGCTCGGTCCGCGCGCCCGTGCCGAGTTCTCCCCGGACAGTTTCCGCGAAACGCTCGGCGCGGCGCTGTCGACCGCACTCAAGATGCCTTCCAACGAGGGCGTCTACTTCGCCGAACGCCTGCTGGTCTTCAACACCAGCTGCGACGCCCGCCGCCTCGGCCAATGGGAGCGCACCTCCTGGCACGATTTCGTCGGCGGCCACGCGCGCTCGCACGAGTTCCGCGCGCTGCTGTCGCGCACGCTGACCAGCATCATGGTCGCCGCGAAAGAGAACATCGCGAGCGTGCGGACCATCGGAACCATGGGCGAGCAGTTCCTCGGCAATCCCTTGGGGATCGGCAACGACGGCAGCCTGGACCGGGTACTGAACGGTCCGACCAACGCGGTCTGGATCGAGCCGTGGACGCGGCGGATCCGCGAACTCGGAGCGGATTTCGTGCTCGGCGCCGAGGTGCGCGAGCTGGAGGTGCGCGACCGTAGGATCGTCGCGGCCCGGGTCGTGGACGAGACCGGCGCGCAACGCACGGTCGAGGCCGACTACTTCGTCGTCGCGTTGCCCGCCGAACGGGCGCGCACGCTGTGGTCGCCGCAAGTACTCGAGGTCCGGCCCGATTTGGCCGGGATGGACAACCTGTTCACCGACTGGATGAACGGCATCCAGTTCTATCTGCGCCGACCGGCCGACATCTCGCGCGGCCACACCGCCTACATCGACGCGCCGTGGTCGCTCACCTCGATCAGCCAGAACCAGCTGTGGCGCCGGAAGCTGACCGAGTTCGGCGACGGCGGCGTGCAGGACTGCCTTTCGGTGGACATCTCCGACTGGAACACCCCCGGCATCGTGTTCGGCAAACCCGCCAAGGAGTGCACCCACGAGGAGATCGCTCGAGAGGCGTGGGCCCAGATCAAGGCCCATCTGGACGATCGCGGCGAGGTGCTGCGCGACGCCGACCTGCACTCCTGGTTCCTCGATCCCGGCATCACCTGGCAGGAGGGCGAGCGGCGCAACGCCAACGCCGACCCGCTGCTCATCAACACCGCCGGGTCGTGGGAGTACCGTCCGCAACCGCACGGCGCACTGGAAAACCTCTTCCTGGCAGGCGATTACGTGCGCACCAACGTCGACCTGGCCACCATGGAGGGCGCCAACGAGTCCGCGCGCGCCGCGGTGAACGCCCTGCTGGACGTGGCCGGTTCGAACGCGGAGCGCTGCCGGATGTACACCCTCTACCGCGCCACCGAACTGGAACCGCTGCGCCGCGTCGACGCCGACCGCTACGCGGCCGGACAGCCGAACATGTTCGACGTCCCCGTCTGAGCGGATGTGATCGATCTCCCTTCGCCGGAGCCGAATTCGATCGCCATCCCCCAGGCCGCGGTGCTTGAATCGAACTATGCGTGAGAGCACCGCCTCCGACGAGATCACCGACCCGGCGGACCTGCGGGCATTGCTCGGCGAGGTGGCGCCGCGCGCGGCCACCAAGGAGCGCCCCGTCCTGCATGCCAGGGACCGGGAGTGGATCGCGCTCTCTCCGTTCCTGGTGATGAGTACGAGCGATGCGGACGGCAACTGCGACGCCTCGCCGAAAGGCGATCCGGCGGGGTTCGTGCGGGTGCTCGACGACACCACCCTCGCCATCCCGGAGCGCCCCGGTAACCGCCGCGCCGACGGCTACCTCAACATCCTGGCCAACCCGCACGTCGGCCTGCTGTTCGTGATCCCGGGACGCCGCGAGACGCTGCGGATCAACGGCCGCGCCCGGCTGGTGCGCAACGCGCCGTACTTCGACGACATGGTGGTGCGCGGGCACCGCCCGATCCTCGCTGTCGAGGTGGAGATCGACCAGATCTTCTTCCACTGCGCCAAGGCGTTCATGCGCAGCCATCTCTGGGAGCCGGAGCAGTGGCCGGAGGACACCCTGCCGAGTCCCGCCTGCCTGGTCAAAGAGGTGCAGACGAACGTCGCGGAGACGGTGGAGGAGCTGGAGCGCTACTACTCACCGGAGAACTACGCGGCCAAGCTCTACCGCGACTGACCCGCGTGGCCCACGCCACCCGACCGCGGCGCGCCCGGATCGCGCGTCGAACATAGACTCGCGACGTGGCAGAACTATCGGTGCGCGGACGGCTCGCGCTGGCGGCGGCGGCCGCGGCGTCCTGGGCCTCGCAGAAGGCGGGTCGTGGCAAAGGGTCGATGATCGGCGGACTGATCGCGTTGAAGATCGATCCGACCGTCATGGACCAGCTCGGGCAGCGGCGGCGCACCGTGCTGGTGACCGGCACGAACGGCAAGTCGACCACCACGCGGATGACCACCGCCGCGCTCAGCACCCTCGGCGCGGTCGCGACCCAGGCCGACGGCGCGAACATGGACGCGGGCATCGTCGCCGCGCTGAACGCGCACCGGCGCGCGCCGCTGGCCGCCATCGAGGTCGACGAACTGCACCTGCCGCACGTCACCGATTCGCTGAATCCGTCGGCGGTGGTGCTGCTGAACCTCAGCCGCGACCAGCTCGACCGGGTCGGCGAGATCAACATGATCGAGCGAAAGCTGCGCGCGGGCCTGGCGAAGCACCCGGCCACCGTGGTGGTCGCCAACTGCGACGACGTGCTGGTCACCTCCATCGCCTACGACCATCCCAACGTGGTGTGGGTCGCCGCGGGCAGCGGCTGGGCGATGGACGCGACCAGCTGCCCGCGCAGCGGCGAGCCGATCGTCTGGGAGGGCGCGCACTGGCGCAGTACCGGAGCGGAGTTCCAGCGTCCCGAACCGGACTGGTGGCTCGACGGGGACGATCTGGTCGGGCGGGAGGGCAAGCGTTTCCCGCTGCGGCTCGCACTGCCGGGCCGGGCCAACCGCGGCAACGCCGCACAGGCGGTGGCCGCCGCCGTCGCGCTGGGCGCCGACCCGGAGCAGGCCGTCGCGGCCGCGGGCACGGTCCGCGAGATCGCGGGCCGCTACCGCACCGTGCAGGTCGGCGAGCACGACGCGCGTCTGCTGCTGGCCAAGAACCCGGCCGGGTGGCAGGAGGCGCTGTCGATGATCGAGCCGACCTCGGCGGGCCTGGTGATCGCGGTGAACGGCCAGGTGCCCGACGGCGAGGACCTGTCCTGGCTGTGGGACGTGCGCTTCGAGCACTTCGAAGGCGTGCAGGTGGTGGCGGCGGGCGAACGCGCCACCGACCTGGCGGTGCGACTGACCTACGCGGGCGTGGAGCACACCCTGGTGCCCGATCCGGTCCGCGCCATCGCGTCGTGCCCCGCGGGCCATGTGGAAGTGCTGGCCAACTACACCGCCTTCCGTGATCTCAACCGTGACCTCGAGGAGCGGGCTTCATGACCGAGTCGACCTTCCGCATCGGCCTGGTGCTGCCGGACGTGATGGGCACCTACGGCGACGGCGGCAACGCGCTCGTGCTGCGGCAACGACTGCGCATGCGCGGCTACGACGCCGAGATCGTCGAGATCACGCTGTCGGAGCCGGTGCCCGATTCCCTGGACGTCTACACCCTGGGCGGCGCGGAGGATTCCGCCCAGCGTCTGGCCACCCGGCACCTGCAGCGCTACCCCGGCTTGCAGCGCGCCGCCGGGCGAGGCGCTCCGGTGCTGTCGATCTGCGCGGCCATCCAAGTCCTCGGCCAGTGGTACGAGACCTCGGCGGGCGAGCGAGTCGACGGCGTCGGCCTGCTCGACGTCACCACCTCGCCGCAGCACAAACGCGCCATCGGCGAGGTGACCACCACTCCACTGCTCGACGGGCTCACCGCACCACTCACCGGCTTCGAGAATCACCGAGGCGGAACGAAACTCGGCGGCGACGCGCAGGGGCTGGCCCGTGTCACCCGCGGCGTCGGCAACGGCGTCGGCGACGGGCTGGAGGGCGTCGTCCAGGGTTCGGTGATCGGCACCTACATGCACGGCCCGGCGCTGGCCCGTAACCCCGAACTCGCCGACCTGCTGCTGATGCGCGCCCTCGGCGTCACCGAACTGGCGCCCCTCGACCTGCCCGAGGTCGACCAGCTCCGCCGGGAGCGCCTGCGCGCCTGAGCCTGTTCCCGCCGGTCAGGTCGCCGGAGTAGCTGAATTCGCGGCAATCCGGACCGAAGCGATGAGTTCGGGCGTGTTCGCCGGTACATACCGGTGCACAGCCACACCATCGAAAGGAATCCGGTCATGAGCGTCATCGTCTGCGAGTTCGTCACCCTCGACGGCAGGGTGTCCGACCCCGACGGCCGCGGCGGCACCGCGACCGGCGGGTGGGCCTTCCGCTACGGTCCCGAGACCGTCGGCGGTGACAAGTTCCGCCTGGCGCATGCCCTCGATGAGGGCGTGCTGCTGCTGGGCCGCCGCACCTGGGAATTGTTCGCCACCATCTGGCCCGGCCGCGACGATCCCTTCGCCATGCGCATGAACAAGGCCGCGAAACTGGTTGTCTCGCATACGCTGGCGGACACGTCGAGCTGGACGAATTCCACGCTTGTCGAAGGCGACCTCCATACGGCGGTGGAGAACGCACCCGGCGACGTCATCGTCACCGGCAGCCTGAGCATCGTTCGCGCATTGCGGGAAAAGGATCTGATCGACGAGTACCGACTGCTGATCTTCCCCACGGTCCTCGGTAGCGGTGACCGTTTGTTCGCCGATGGCGAGCCGCCCGCGGACCTCGAGTTGCTGTCGGTCGACACGGTCGGCGCGGCCGTGCTGACCCGTTACGTCCGAGCCGGGCGCTGACGACCAACGTCCGGCCGGATCGCGGACGGCGTCAACCGGACGGTCCGACCATCCGTCACACCGCGCCACGGGCCCGAGCCGATTTGCCTGGTTTGTCCGCCTGGCCACCGCGCCAGTCGGCGCGGTGGGCGCTCGACCTCGTCGTCGATCCGGGACCATGCCTTCACCGGCCGTATTCGCGAGCCGCGGGTAAATCGCGTGGTACACCCACCTCGGTGACGTCGACGGAGACGGTGATCGTGCTGTCCTTCGCATCGGTGTAGATGATGCCGCGCAGCGGAGGGACGTCGGCGTAGTCGCGGCCCCAGGCGGCGGTGATGTAGCGCTCGTCGCCGAGCTGGTCGTTGGTGGGGTCGAGGTCGATCCACCGGCCCGAGCGGTCGGGTCCGTCGGCGCCGGGCACCCATACCGCCGCCCAGGCGTGCGTGGCGTCGGCGCCGACCATGCGCTCCTTCCCTGGTGGTGGATCGGTGGCCAGATAGCCGGACACGTACCGGGCAGCGAGGCCGTGCGACCGCAAGCAGGCGACCGCGAGGCGCGCGAAGTCCTGGCAGACGCCTGCGCGGGCCGCGAACACGTCGGCCACCCGGGTGGACACCGTCGTGGCGCCGGACCGGTAGGCGAAGTCGGTGTAGATCCTGGTGTTCAACTCGGCCACCGCGTCGAGCAGCGGCCTGCCCGGCCGGAGGGATTCGGCCGCGTACGCGACGATCTCCGACGTGATCTCCTGCGGGTGCAGGTCGAGGGCGAACTCCACGGCGAACGGCCCGTTCGCCCCCGTCGGGCGCGCGCGTTCCCACGGCTCGACGGCCTGGCCCGCGTCGTCGCGGGCGGGCGCGTCGACTTCGACCAGCGATTCGCCGACGACCGTCAGAGCACGATGCTCGGTGGTGACGTGGAAGTAGGACGTGATGTTGCCCCACACATCCGCGCCGACCGACCGGTCCGAGGGGGCGGGGTCGATCCGGATCTCGTGCGCGAGCAGACGCTGACCGGGGAGATCGCGCGGCGTCAAGTACGCGCGCCCATAGGAGTTGATGACTTCGCCGGAGTACGAGTACTTGGTGCGATGCTCGATCCGGTAGCGCCGGACCGCACGGCCGGTCATCCGACGACCTGCGCGCTGCCCCACAGCGGCTGGATGTCGACCGGGAGCGACAGCGTCGTGGTCTCGAAGGACTCGGATACCTTGCGCAGGCGCACGTGCACTCCCTCCAGCAGCTCCGCCAGTTCGGTGCGCCGTTCGTTCGCGTCGGTGACCTCGAGGTCGTCGGGATCGAGGCGGCGCAGCATGCGCCGCGCGTCCGCGAGCAGCCGCTGCGGACGCGACGAGCCGGACGCACCGGGCAGCGCCTGGAAATCGGCGTGCAGGCGGCCCAGCTGATAGGCCAGCGATCGCGGATTGGCGGTGTCGAACAGCAGGAGTTCGGCGACGTTCGCGATCCGCACCGAATCCTGGTGGCGTCGACGGTAACTCACCGAGGACTCGGTGGCGCGCAGCACCCATTCGGTGACCTCGCGTTCGATCTCCTCCGGATACCGTTGGGTCAGCGCGGCCGACAGCAACGCGGTCAGGGCGAGACCGCGCTCGATCCGCTTACCGATGTCCCTGACGTGCCACCCGGTGTCGCGGATCAGCGACTCGCCGTCGATCCCGGACAGCGCGAGCAGCCCGGCCAGGGTTCGCGAATGCACATCCGACAACTCCGCCTCTTGGTCGTCCACCGCGGCGGGGTAGCACGCCAGCGCGCGCTCGACCGAGCCGAGGATCATCCACGTGTCCACCGACAACTGGTCGCGCACGGCGCGCGCGGCGCTGCCGTACCGGTCGATCGCGAAAGCCAGCGATCCGGGCAGCTCGCGGTCTATCGTCAGTGCGACGAGGTAGTCGTGGCCCGCGCGGGACGCGCCCGGCACCCGGTGTACCGCCGGAGCGCTGTCCTGCGCCGCACCGGTGGCCACGCCGTCGTCCGCCCCTTCGGCGACGGCCTCCACACCGGCCGTAACCTGTTGTCGCGCTCCGGCTCCGGCCATCGCTTCGTTCCGGGCCACGGCAGCGTGGTGCTCAGTGTGATTCGAACTACGCTCTTCCCCAGTGTCTTCCGGCATCCGCGATCCGGATGACGCGGCAGCCGAGGATTTTTCGGCCGTACCGTGGCCGGAAGATCGTGACCGGACCGGCACCGAAGTCCCCTGCGCGCACTCGCCCGCACCGGGCGATACCGGAGCATCACCAGAATCCGGAAACGATCCGGCCGCAGCGTGCGACCGCTCGTCGCCGTATTGCGCGACATCTTCGTCGACGCCGGCACCCGACGGAGCGAGCAGGCCGCGATCGACCGAACTCTGCTGCGGCGCAAAGGCTCGCACCTCGGGACCGAACAACCCGTCGGTCGGAGCCGCGGTGGCGGTGGTCCGTCCGAGGGCGGCCAAGAGGATCGGTAACGCACCCGCGCCTTCCAGCCAGGGGCGATACCGGAACTCTTGGTAGCGCTCGTGGGTGGCGATCAAGAGACGGGCGGTGTCCTCCGCGCGCTCGCCGTAGCGGCCGATCCAGAACAGGTCGTTGAGCACGCGGGGGGAGCTGATCCCCGCCACGACCGGAGCGGTGCGCCGCGGCTCGCGCGACGGCTCGGTGCTGATCGCGGCGGCGGCCGTCGGCGCGGCCCGCACCCAGATGTCCTTGGCGGCGACTTTCCGCGCGGCGTGATCGGTCGTGCGCTGACGTAGCTGGCCGAGACCGCCGGACATCACGGTGTAGCCGCGCCGATGAGCGAGCGAGAACAATCGCATGCCGACCGGAGCCGCGGCGAGTCCGTCGCGCTCGCGGATGGCGGGCGCGACGGAGAACTGCGCCGGTTCCTGGCCAACCCATTGCCATCCGTGCGCATCGATCCGCGCCTTGATCTCGTCGCGCTGCTGACGACTCAGCTCGGGGCCGAACAGCGTGGCGCCGTCGACCGCCGAGCGAACGATCAGCTTGTCCAGATTCGCGATCAGATGTCCGCGCTCCCGTTCCTGACCACCCCAGTACGACGGCGCGTTCTCCAGCAACAGGTCCGCACCGAGCAGCGCGCGCGACAGGGCGGGCAGGAATCCGGCCAGCGCGGGATTCTCCAGCAGCCCGCTGCCGAGCGTGTTCACCACCGTCACCGCGCCGCGGCGCAGCACCTCGACCAGTCCCACCACGCCCAGCCGCGAATCCGGCCGCAGGTCCAGCGGATCGGAGAATTCGGCGCCCACCCGGCGCAGCACCACGTCCACCCGCTTCAGCGTGCCGAGCGACCGCATCCACAGCGCACCGTCGCGCACCACCAGATCGGCGCTCTCCACCAGCGGAAAGCCGAGTGTGGAGGCGAGATAGGCCTGATCGAACGCGGTCTCGGAATGCACGCCTGGACTGAGCACGACGACCACCGGTTCGTCGTCGTCGGTCTGCGCGGATTCGATCAGCATCAATCGCATCGCCCTGGCGAAGGGCGTCAGCGGACGCGGATTCGCGTGCTCGAACGCCTCCGGGATCGCGGTCGACACGACCCTGCGGTCGGCCAGCGCGTATCCGGCGCCGGACGGCGCCTGCGCCCAGTCGGCGAGCACCCGGAACCGGCCGTCGCCCCAGCGACTGAGATCGCAGGCGTGCAGGAAGAGTTGGTGCCGCCCCGGCACGGTGATGCCGTGCGCGGCTCGTACGTAGCCGCGATTACCGAACACGACTTCCGGCGGGAGCAGTCCCGAGGCGAGCGTCCTGCGTGGACCGTAGATGTCGGTGAGCACCTCGTCGAACACGCGGGAGCGCTGTTCCAGCCCGGCCTCCAGCCGGGTCCAATCGTCCGCGGCGACCGGCAAGGGAATCGGATCGAGGCGCCACGGCGCAGGCGTGTTCTCGGCCGACGCGCCTGCCTCGAGGTAGGTGATGCCGTCGTCGTCGATCAGCCTGCGCACCCGGCTGTCCAGCTTGCCCAAGCCGTCCCCGCCGAGTTCGGCGAAGTCGGCGGACAGTTGCGACCACACCCGGCGCACCTTGCCGTCGGCGTCGACCAATTCGTCGTAGTAGCCCGCGACCGGCGCGCCGCACTCGTCGTAGGCGGCGGTGGCAGAAGCATCTTCGCGGTAGCGCGCGACCTGTTCCCGCACGGTGATCGCGGTCTCTCGCCGCTCATCGCGCAACGTCACCGCGCCGACCTCACTTCCGCCATCCATGCCCAATGGTCGCCGAATGCTTCCCGTGCGGTCCGGAAACCTTGTGCCGGACACCCGCATCAGTGGTCTTTGCGGCCATTTTCGCATGTAGCAGGGGTCATAACGGGTAAAACGCTATGCGGCGACAACTAATTTGCTCAACATCGGGCGCGGCGACACACGGGCCTGGGTCCCACCGTGGCGCCCGCACCGGTGGTATCACCGAACGACGACAACGATCTCGTCAGGAGGTCATTATGCGTAGATCAGACTGTTCGTCTTGCGAATCCGCGTTCGACCACTGCCACGGAACCCTGATCGTGCACGTGAGCCGGATCGCCGAATGCACCGACGAACACTGCTTGGAGCTCAGCCACGCCAGACACGCCTTCGTCCTCGATTGCCGAGACCTCGCGGGCGGCTGCCGGTGTGGCGACGGCGAGACGGCCCGGCGCCGCGCCTGAGCGGTTCCGTACCCTGGCCCGGTGAGCTATGACCACGTGTTGCTGCCGTCCGGTGTCGCATCGTCGATCGCGGAGGTCGACGCCTACCTGAGCACCCAGCAGGGCGTCCCCGAGTCGGGGGCGGTCGCGCAGATCGCGGCCGAACTGAACAGACGCAACGCGGAACTGCCCGAGGAGGACAACTTCCTCAGCACCGTGCCGGTCGGCGGCGCGGCCACCGGTGCGGCACTGCACGTGCCGTGCCCCTACGACGCGGTCGGCTTCGTCCGCCACTTGCTGTTCGAACTCGCCACACCGCTGAACTATGCCGTCTACGACCCGCAACTGGCCTGGCTGATCGATCCCGCCGAGCACGTCGAGGCCATCGTCACGCACGGCGGCGCGGGCGAGTTCCCGTACCTGACCGAAGCGCTGGTCCAGCAGTGGATTCCGGAGCTGGCCCCGCCCAACCCGTACCTCGTCGTCGAACGCGGCGAGCAGTTCTACATCCAGACCTACCGGGAGAACTCCGGCGCCTACACCGTGGAATACCGGGACGGCTCCCCCGACAAGCATTTGGGCACAACCATCTCCGATCCCGCCACCGTAGCCGCCCTCATCTGGGGCTGGGCCAACGACGACCGCAGCCGGTTCCCCGGCCTGCCCTGGTCGCGCGTCGACCTCTGAACCCGGTCACTGGTTCTGGGTGGCCAACCGGCCCGCCAGCGCGAGGAACGACGCGCCGAAGATCCGGCGCATCCAGGTGATCACGACGGGACGCGAAATGACCTGGTCGCGGACGGCGGCGGCGCACGCGCCGTACACCGCGAACACCACCAGGGTGGCGAGCATGAAGATGCCGCTCAGTTCGAGCATGCGCGCCAGTGCGTTCGGCGCGCCGCCGGGCACGAACTGCGGCAGGAACGCGAAGAAGAAGATGGTCAGCTTGGGGTTGAGGAGGTTCAGCAGCACCGCCGAGGTGATCACCTTCCGTGCCGAGGGTGCGGTGCGCCCGGTCTGTTCCGGCACGGCGAGCGCGCCCTTGTCCCGGAACGTGGTCCACGCCATGTACACCAGATAGCCGACGCCGAGGTACTTCAGCGTCTGGAACGCGACCGCGCTGGCGTTGAGCAGCGCGGCCAGACCCGTGATCGCCGCGATCATGTGCGGAACGATGCCGAGCGTGCAGCCGAAGGCCGCGATCACCGCGGCTCGCACACCGCGAGACAGCCCCGCCGCCAACGTGAACAGCACACCGGTGCCGGGGGTGGCGACGATGACGAGCGTCGTCAGCACGAATTCGATGCTCATCCCCGACACGGTAACGCACGCCCGGCGCGGCGCAATCCCCGTCGCGGGAGGCGTTTTCGCGAGCTATAGCGCGCGGCGGCCGGACAGCGCGCGCCCGAGGGTGAGCTCGTCGGCGAATTCGAGGTCGCCGCCCATCGGCAGGCCCGAGGCCAGCCTGGTCACACTCAAACCCGGGAAGTCGCGCAGCATCCGGACCAGGTAGGTGGCGGTGGCCTCGCCCTCGGTGTTCGGGTCCGTCGCGATGATCACCTCGCTGACGTCGACGCCGTCCTCCTGGTTTCCGATACGCGCCAGGAGTTCCCGGATCCGCAGCTGGTCGGGGCCGACACCGCTGAGCGGATCGAGCGCGCCGCCGAGCACGTGGTAGCGACCGCGGAACTCCCTGGTGCGCTCGATCGCCTGCACGTCCTTGGGTTCCTCGACCACGCAGATCATGGTCCGGTCCCGGCGCGGGTCGGCGCAGATGCGGCACAGCTCGCCGTCGGAGACCGTTCCGCATGTCACGCAGAACTGCACCCCGTCACGCACCTTCTGCAGCGCGGCCTGCAGCCGATCGATCTCCGGCGGCTCCACCTGGAGCAGATGAAAGGCGATGCGCTGCGCGCTCTTCGGACCGACGCCGGGCAGCTTGCCCAATTCGTCGATCAGATCCTGGACCGGACCCTCGTACAACTGCTACCTCGGCTCAGAAACCGGGCAGCGAACCGCCGCCGCCGAAGCCACCGGACAGGGGTCCGAGCCGTTCGGCGGCGATGCGCTGCGCGTTGGCCATCGCGTCGTTGACCGCACCGATGACCAAATCCTGCAATGTCTCGACATCGTCGGGATCCACGGCCTTCGGGTCGATGGTCAGCGACACCACCTCACCGCTCGCCTTCAGCCTGACCTGCACCAAGCCACCGCCGGCAGCGCCGTCCACCTCGGTCGCCGCGATCTCGGCCTGGGCTTCCATCACCGCCTGCTGCATCTGCTGCGCCTGGGCGAGCAACTGTTGCATATCGAACTGGCCACCTGGCTGCACGGGAGCGTCCTCTCTGAAGAAGGTGTCACCGGCCAGCCTAGTCCTGCCGTGGCCGGTCCCCGGCGCGGCCCGACGGTCCCAGGTCCGCGGCGCAGGACGGATAACAGCGCGCATGACGGGTAACAGGTTGGGTAGTTCCGATCGGAACCGACCATGCGCGCCTTACCATCGACACCGAGTCGGAAAGCGGTGTGCAAATCTGGAGCCAATGATGATCGCAGTTCGTGCACGTTTCCTGAGCACCCTGGTGCTCACGCTCGGTGTTCCCAGCATCTTTCTCGGCGCAGCGGCGTCCGCGGATACGGAGATCACCGACACGCCCGGAGTGATCGACACGCAAGGGGCAGACGAGCCCCGGACGACCCCGGCGGTCGCCGACTACGGGGGCGGCTGCGTCCTCTACCCGGACGACAAGGCCGCGACGCTCGATTCGCTGCGTTCCCGGTGCTCGCCGGAGCAGCAGGACGCGATCTTCCGCGCCGCACCGCTCGGCGCCGTTCCGGTCGGCGTGAAATCGGGCTGGGTCACTCGGCCGCCGGTCATGCAGGCCATCGCGCCCCCGCTGTGGATCGGCAAGACCTTCTACACCGGCCCGGACGGCGGCTTCCTGATGAACCGCCTCACCGGTGCGGGCTTCGAGGCCTGGGGCGCCGACGTCTACGTCGCGCCCGCCCTGACCGATGGGCAGCCGACCTGGGCACTGAACTACGCGCCCTCGCCGACGCCGCAGGTCTACGACGAGATCCGGGAAGTCACTCCCGGTGTGTGGTTCGGCTACTCGTGGTGGCGCGGCATGTTCCAGACCACCCTGCTGCTGACCTTCGCGCTCGCCTGAACAGCGGGTGTCGTTTGACCCTCCCGTCACTGGAGGGTGTTGGCTGGTGCCATGACGGCCACCGTCCCTATCGGGGAATTCTCCAGGCTGAGCAATCTCAGCGTGAAGACGTTGCGCTACTACCACGAGATCGGTCTGCTCGCTCCGGCCGGCATAGACGCGAATTCGGGCTATCGGCGGTACGCGACGGCGCAGGTGACGCAGGCACAGTTGATCCGGCGGCTGCGCGAGCTGGACATGCCGGTTCCGGAGATCCGCGCCGTGCTGGCCGCACCGGACGAGAACGCCCGTGACGCCACGCTGCGGGCGCATCTGGAGCGCATGGAAGCCGAGCTGACCCGTACCCGCGCGGTCGTGGCCTCGTTGCGCGCGCTGCTGACGCCATCGGCTCCGATCGCCGTGGAGTATCGCGTGGTCGGGGCGTTCCCGGCGGCGGCGATCGGCGCGACGGTGGCGCGCGAACACATCGGCGAGTGGTGCGCTTCGACGTTCCAGGCGTTGTACGAGGCGCTGGCCGCCGCGAGCATCGCGCCTGCGGGCGTCGCCGGCGCCACCTACAGCACCGACTTCTTCGAGCAGGACGAAGGCGAAGTAGTCGCGTTCGTCCCAGTCGCCGACACGGATGTGGCGCTGCCGGCAACGCTTTCGCTCATCGAGCTACCCGCGCGCCGTTTCGCCGTCGCCGTGCACGAGGGTCCGTTCGACGATTTCGACCGGACCTACGGCGCACTGGGCAGTCACGTCGCCGAACACGCTGTCGCGCTGCCCGAGCCGATCCGCGAGATGTACCTGCTCGGACCGGACGCGTCCGATGAACCCGCCGGCTACCGGACCGAAGTGTGCTGGCCCGTCGCCCAACCGTAAAAGGAGATATTCATGACGATCTCGATCGCCCACGTCACCATCGATTGTGCGAACGCGGGCGCGCTCGCCGAATTCTGGTCACAGTTGCTGGAGACGCCCGTCGATCCCGACCCCACCCCGGAGTTCGCCACCGTCGGCCGGACCGCGGGCGCCGCGACCCCGCTGATGTTCATCCGCGTGCCCGACAAGAACCCCGGCAAGAACGTCATCCACCTCGACCTGCTCGCTTCCGGCCGGGACGAGGTCGCGCGCGCGATCGATCTCGGCGCGAAGCACGTCGCCGACTTCGACGAGTGGGGCATGAAGTGGACGACGCTGGCCGATCCCGAGGGGAACCTCTTCGACATCGCGGCCGAATAGACCCAGCAGACCGCGACGACGGCCATGGCCGTCGTCGCGGCCGTACGATCAGGCCAGTTCGCGCTGGAGGTTGCCGAGCACCTCGGCCTGGATCTTCTTCAGGCCGAGCGGCGCGAAGATGCCCTCGAAGATGCCCGCGACGCCGCCCGCGCCCTTCCACGTGGTGCGCAGCGTGACCCGCGCGCCCGCGCCCTCCGGGGTGACGGTCCAGGTGTTCACCAAGGTCGAATTCGAGTCGCGCTCGGTGACAATGGAATCGGACACCGAGACGACCGCGTGCACGTTGCGCGAGCGCTTCTCGGTGGCCTGCAACGTCCATTCCGCGACGGTGCCCGCGCCCTTGCCCCCTTCGACCACCTTGTAGTCGCGGTAGTGCGACGAGAGGATGCGCGGACGCACCGTGTCGTAGTCGGCGATGGCCTCCAGCGCGCGCTGCGGATCCGCCGCCACGTCGATCGAACTACTGGCGCTGACCTGTCCCACAATGAGCTCCTTGTCCGGATGCGGTGTCTCGACGGATCTCCATCCTGCCCTGTCGGCCCCGGATGATAACGGCGAGGGCGGAGCGTGTGGCGAACTTCTCCGGACGATTCGGTATTCCATTTCGCAACATATGCGTGACATTTCTCCACGACCGAGACCTCGCGGTGGCCCCGCCGTATGGTCCGTACTAGCGTCGAGGGGTGGCAGTGAGTCTGTTGGGGAAGGCCGGACACGCACCGGCCGCACGCGAATCAGGATTTGCCGCGCATCGAGCCGGCGTGGATCGCCTTCTGGCGAGTTACCGCGCCATACCCGAGCACGCCAACGTCCGTTTGGCCAAGAAGACCTCGAACCTTTTCCGCGCCAGGGCGAAGAACACCGCGCCCGGCCTCGATGTCTCGGGGCTGACCAGGGTGATCGCGGTCGACCCCGTGGCGAGGACCGCCGACGTCGCGGGCATGACCACCTACGAGGAGCTGGTCGCCGCCACCCTCCCGTACGGGCTCGCGCCGCTGGTCGTTCCCCAGCTCAAGACCATCACGCTGGGCGGAGCGGTCACCGGCCTCGGCATCGAGTCCACCTCCTTCCGCAGCGGTTTGCCGCACGAGTCGGTGCTGGAGATGGACGTGCTGACCGGCGCGGGCGAGATCCTCACCGCCACGCCGGACAACGAGCACGCCGATCTGTTCCGCGGCTTCCCGAATTCCTACGGGACGCTGGGTTACACGGTCCGGCTGAAGATCGAGCTGGAAGAAGTACAACCGTACGTCGCGCTGCGGCACGTTCGCTTCCGGGACCTGCGCGAACTGGAGGCCACCCTCGCGACGATCGTCACGGATCGGGTCTATGCGGACGAGCCCGTGGACTACCTCGACGGCGTCGTCTTCTCCGCCGAGGAGAGCTATCTGACGCTGGGCCGCCGCACCGACGAGCCGGGCCCGGTCAGCGACTACACCGGGATGGACATCTACTACCGGTCCATCCAGCACGAGGGCGAAACGCCCAAACGCGACCGCCTGACCATCCACGACTACCTGTGGCGCTGGGACACCGACTGGTTCTGGTGCTCCCGCGCCTTCGGCACGCAGAATCCGAGGATCCGCCGATTCTGGCCGAAGCGCTATCGGCGCAGCAGCTTCTATTGGAAGCTGGTTGCGCTCGATCACAAGTACGACATCGGGGACAAGCTGGAGGCTCGCAAGGGCAATCCCCCGCGTGAGCGGGTCGTGCAGGACATCGAGGTGCCGGTGGACCGCACCGCCGACTTCGTGGAGTGGTTCCTGCGCGAGATCCCGATCGAGCCGATCTGGCTGTGCCCGCTGCGTTTGCGCGAGACCGGCCGCACGCAGCGGTCCGGCGGACGCGCTTGGCCGCTGTATCCCCTGGAGCCGGACCGGACCTACGTGAACGTCGGATTCTGGTCGGCCGTGCCCACCGTCCCGGGGCAGCAGGATGGCGCGGCCAACCGCGCCATCGAGCACAAAGTGACCGAATTCGACGGTCATAAGTCGCTGTACTCGGATTCCTTCTACGACAAGGATGAGTTCGCGGCGCTCTACGGCGGAAACACCTACACCGAACTGAAAAAACGCTACGACCCGAACCAGCGCCTGCTGGATTTGTATTCGAAGGCGGTGCAACGCAAATGACGACATTCAAGGACCGTTCCGATGTCTTCGCCGATCTCGGAACCAAACTCAGCATTGCCGAGATCTTCGAGACCCTCGTCGAGGGCGAAGTCCCGATCCGGTTGACGGCCTACGACGGCAGCGCCACCGGACCGGAGGACTCGGAGTTCGCGCTGGACATCCGGACTCCGCGTGGCATCAACTACCTGGCCACGGCCCCCGGCGACCTGGGCATGGCGCGCGCCTACATCGCAGGCGACATGACCGCCAGCGGGGTGCACCCGGGTGATCCGTACGCGATCCTGAAGGCGATGGACAGCTTGAAGTTCCGCCGTCCGTCCGCGCTGGCCCTGGTGACCATCGCGCGCTCGCTGGGCTGGGAGCGGCTCAAGCCGGTCGCCCCGCCGCCGCAGGAGACGCTGCCGCGCTGGCGGCGGATCGCCTTCGAGGGACTGCGCCACTCCAAGACGCGCGACGCCGAAGCCATCCACCACCACTACGACGTCTCGAACGCCTTCTACGAGCACGTGCTCGGCCCGTCGATGACCTACACCTGCGCGACCTACGGCGACGAGAGCTGGACGCTCGAGCAGGCGCAGGAGAACAAGTACCGCCTGGTGTTCGAGAAGCTGCGCTTGAAGGAGGGTGACCGGCTGCTCGACATCGGCTGCGGCTGGGGCGGCATGGTGCGCTACGCCGCCAAGCGCGGCGTCAAGGTCATCGGCGCGACGCTCTCGGCCGAGCAGGCGGATTGGGCGCAGAAGAAGATCGCCGAGGAGGGCCTGGCCGAGCTGGCCGAAGTGCGGCACTCCGACTATCGCGACGTGCCGGAGGGCGAGTTCGACGCGGTGTCCTCGATCGGGCTCACCGAGCACATCGGGGTGCACAACTACCCGTACTACTTCGACTACATCAAGAACAAGCTGCGCGACGGCGGCCTGTTCCTGAACCACTGCATCACCCGCCCGGACAACACCCGCACCACAAAGGCGGGCGATTTCATCGACCGCTACGTGTTCCCGGACGGCGAGCTGATCGGCTCCGGCCGGATCATCTCCGAGATCCAGAACATCGGGCTCGAGGTGCTGCACGAGGAGAACCTGCGCGAGCACTACGCCCTGACTCTGCACGAATGGTGCAAGAACCTGGTCGCCAACTGGGACGCCTGCGTCGCGGAGGTCGGCGAGGGCACCGCGAAGGTGTGGGGCCTGTATATGGCGGGGTGCCGGCTGGGCTTCCAGCGCAACGTGGTGCAGCTGCACCAGGTGCTCGGCGTCAAGTTGCCCGCCGACGGCGACTGGACCGTACCGCTGCGCCCGTGGTGGCAGCCGTAGACCGGGACGTTCAGAAGGCGTTGCTGCCCGCCTCGTTCAGGAGTTCATCCAGGAACGGGGCGGGCAGTTCGACGTCGCCGACCTGGGCGGAGGCGGGCAGGTCGGCGCGCAGCACGCGCAGGATGCCGACCACGCCGGGGCCCGCGTCCAGCAGCGGCCTGGTCCAGCCGAGGTCGGCGCAGGTCGCGACGGCGGGCAGCAGCAGGTTGGTGGCCTCACCGACCCAGCCCGCGGTGGCCAGACATTCCGCGAGGAGCAGCGCGGCGTCCAATTGAGCGCGCGGGCGGTGCTTCTGGCGGGTGTGGTCGGACAGCGCGCGGGCGCGGCGCACCGCCCGGTCGTCGGAGCCGAGCCGGCGTTCGGCGAGCAGTGCGCGGATGGCGGCGAGTTCCTCGGCTTCGGCGGTGAGCAGGGCGGCGCCGGTCAGCCGATGCGCCGCCTGGAGCGGCGTGGATTCACTGAGGTCGGTGTAGCGGCGATCCGCGGACTCCAGCGCCATGCCCAGACGCAGCCGTTCGGCCCGGATGTGGGCGGCCAGCCGGGGCAGCCGGTTGTCGGCGGCGATGCGCGCGCCCTCGTCCAGTCGCGTTGCCGCGGTGAACAGATCTCCCCCGACCGCCTTGACCCGGGCGCCGACGACGAAGGTGGAGATCAGGAAGTCCACCGGACCGACCCGGGTGACCAGCTCGTGACTTTCGTCGAGCAGCCGGTCGGCGGTCGCCAGATCGCCCCTGCGGTAGCTCATCTCGCCCAGCAGCGCCGCGGCGACCCGCACCGCGTGCGAGCGCGGTCCCGAGCGTTCCCGCGCGAAGTCCCAGGCCTGCTGGAAACAGCGCGTGGCGGTGTCCACGTCGAGTTGCTCGTAGGCGGCGGCGCCCTGGCCGCAGCGACCGAACACCAGGCCCAGCGGATCCTTCGAGCGTTCGTGGTACTCCTCGGCCCACTCCTGGATGTTCCTCGCGCCCTCGAAGTCGAACTCGCACAGGCGCACGAAGGATGTCAGGTTGGCCGCCGTCGAGACCGTCCACACGGGTAGATCGTCCTGCTCCCGCAGGCAGTCGGCGACCCGATCCAGCACGCCATCGGTGTGGTCGCGCGCGATCTGGTCGGCGGCGGCGAGCACGGCCGCCTGGCAGCGCTGCACTCGCACATCGGCGTCGCCGGTGGACCCGCGGGCCAGGATGTTGGACAGCCTGCCCAGGGCGTTGCGCGCCGCGCCGGACTGCTGCAGGTTGACGTTCGCCCTGGCCACCGCCATCAGCAACTTCGAGCGCGACGCCACCTGCTGCATCGGCAGCTTCGACACGCTGCCCAGCAGCGTGGCGAGCCGGGAACCGTCGATCAGGTCCATCCCGCCACCCTCGAGCAGGTCCAGCGCCATCTTCAGATCGGTCGCGGCCAGCGCGTGGTCGACCGACTTGCGCAGCAGCTGGTGTTCGGCGTACCAACGCGAAGCCTTGCGGTGCAGCGACTTCAGCTTCCCCGGGTGGACGCGGTCGAGCCGGGTCCGCAGGTGCTCCGCGAACAGCGGCTGCATCCGGAACCACTCGGGGTCGTGCTCGATGCGCCGCAGGAACAGCTCACGCTGCTCGGCCTGCTCGAGCAGCTGCTCGGCGTCCGGCTCGCCGGACAACGCCGCGGCGAGCGAACCGCACACCCGCTCGGTCACCGCGATCGACATCAGGAACTCGAGCATCTTCGGTTCCAAAGTGTCCAAGACGTTCTCGGCGAGGTATTCGCGAATGCCGTGGTTGCCTTCGGAGAGGGTGGCGATCAGCTGAGCCGGGTCGGCATTGCCGCGCAAGGACAGGCCCACCAGCTGGATGGCCGCAGGCCATCCGTCGGTGGCGGTGTGGATTTCGGTGACCTGTTCGGGCGTCAGGTCGAAGCCGTTGCGCTCCACCAGGATCTGCCTGGTCTCCGCCTCGTTGAGGCGCAGCGCGGCCGAGCCGATCTCGACCAGTTCGTCGTGCACTCGCATGCGGCTGGTCGGCAGGCCGGACTGTTCCCGGCTGGTCACGACGAAACGCAGGTGGTGGCAGCAGTTGTCCAGCAGAGCTTCCATCGCGCGATGCGCGCCGCCGTCGGTGATCCGCTGCCAGTCCTCGACGATCACCACGACCGTCCTGCCCGCCGCGTGGATCTCGTCGATGAGGGTGGGAATCACGAAAGCGGCCGCGTCGGCGGGCCGTTCCTCCAGTACCTGGTCCAGACCGGCGCCGACGTCCGGATGTACCCGGCGGATGGCCTGGATCAGGTGGGCGAGCAGCCAGATCTCGTTGTCGTCGTCCCGGTCGATGCCGATCCAGGCGACCGCGGTGTCGCCTTCGCTGAGTTCGGCGCGCCACTGCGCGGCCAGCGTGCTCTTGCCGAAGCCCGCGGGCGCGTGGATCACTGCCAACCTGCGCCGCCCGCCCGCGCGCAGGATGTCCAGCAGACGCGGCCGTGGAATCGGCTCTCGCGTGGGCGTGGGCGGCCAGAACTTGGTCACGGCCGTCGGCGGCGTCGTCGGCACGACCGCCGGATGCTGGGAGACGGCGGGCCGTAGCGTCAACGGCCAGCTGCGCCGCGCGGTGACCGCGGGACGAGAGGCGGTCCACACCGCGGTCGGTTCGCCCACGGCTGCCGGGGTGGTCGTTTCGGGCTCCGGCGTGGTCTCCAGCAGCGCCATCTCGTCCGGCAACTGATCGTGGCCGCGCTGCACCGCGCGCAGCATTTCGCCGAACTCGTAGGCGCTGGCCGGGCGATCCCGCGGATTCGGGGACATGGCCTGTTCGATGACGCCGGCGACATCCGGCGGAATATCCTGTTCACGCAGATCGGGCACCGGCTGGGTGGTGATCCGCAGGAACTGCGCGACCACCCGCTCGCCCGCCTGCCGCTCGAAGGCCGCGTGCCCGGTGAGCAAGGCGAACAATGTCGAGCCGAGGCCGTAGACGTCTGAGCGGATGGTGGGCTCGTCACCTTTGAGGACCTCCGGCGCGGTGAACGCGGGCGAGCCGGTGATCATGCTGCTCGACGTGCGAAACCCGCCCGGGATGCGGGCGATGCCGAAATCCGTCAGCTGCGGCTCGCCGTAACCACTGAGCAGCACATTCGCCGGTTTCACGTCGCGGTGCAGGATTCGGGCGCGGTGCGCGCTCTCGATGGCTCCTGCCAGCTTGACGCCTGCTCGTAGCGAGTCCGCCCAGGTCAATGGGCCTTGATCGCGAATCAGCTTTTCCAGTGACCCGTGGGTGCAGTACGGCATGACGATGAGCGGCATTCCGGTTGCCGTCACGTCCACCTGGAGTATGTCTACGATGTTCGGGTGGCCGGAGAGCCTGCCCATGGCCTGTTCCTCGCGCAGGAACCGCTCTCTGCTCTCCTGGTCGATCTCCGAGGGAAGCACCTTCACCGCGACCACCCGGTCCAACGCGGTCTGGATGCAGCGATACACCACCCCGAATCCGCCGCGGCCGATCTCCACCGCACCGGACAGGCCCATCGCCTCCAGTTCGTCGGCGATGTCGACGGGCGGCTGCCGCTGCGTCTTCGTCTCGGCCGCAGGGGATTCGGGGCGCACCCGGCCCGAACGCGTCTGTGGATTCATGTGATCACCTCGAACACTCACATCGAATCGGCGACATCGGCGACCAACTCCGCGCCGACCGCCGGACGCCGTGTCCGATATGCCTGCGCATACTCCAACGTAGCGCGGTGCGGTATCACGCGGGTGACGTTTCCGAACAGGTCGGGTGTGTTCCGAATCCGCGTGTTTCGCGACCGCTGAGCGGTTCCGGCGCCGATGCCGCCTTGGTTGTGACCACCGCCACTTCAGGTCCACATGAGCGGATACCCGGAGTCGATTCGACCAACCACCTCGGCTACGGGAACCCGCTCGGCGCGGTGGTGACCTGCCGTGATATTTTACTTCTTCAAAGATCTTTCTTCTTTGTAGAACTATCTACATGTGAGCAGACATTAGGTGCGGAGGAATAACCGTGTCGACACCTGAACCCGACCGCGAGCCCACGGCGCCCGGACTCCGCGCCGACGCCCGCGAGATCTACCGGCGCTACCTGAGCGCGGTCATGCTGCACGGACAAGCCGGGGCGCGGGCGGTCGATCTGGGCGCCACCGATCTGTACGCGCTCAACATCCTCGAACTGGCCGGGCCGATGACGCCGGGCGAACTCGGCGCGCGCAGCGGCCTGACCACCGGCCCGACCACCCGGCTGATCGACCGCCTGGAGGACGCGGGCTACGTGCGCCGCGCGCCGGTCCCTGGCGACCGCCGGAAGGTGATCGTCGAATTGATCAGCAAGCCAGCCGATCTCGACGAGGTGCTCGCCCCCGCACGGCAGCGCATCGGCGAGATCATCGGCGGCTACGCACCCGAACAGCGCGAGGTGCTGTTCGACTACTTCACCAGGGCGGCTGCCGCGTACCAGGCCGCCGCCGAGGAGCTGCGTGGCACGGACTAGGCCACGGCGATGGCGATGATCTGGGTGATCTGGCGGCTGTCGAAATTGTCGTCGCTGACCAGAACCAAGGTGCGCTCACCGGAGGGCAGACGCGGCCCCCAGGTCATGCCCTCCACGTTGTCGACGGCGGCGAGCCCGACGTCGTCGAGATCCACCAGCAGCCGCTTGGCCACTGGGCGGGCAGCGCCGATCGAGGCGTCGAGGATGTTGGTCGCGGCGCTCAGATCGGCCTCGTAGACGCGGATCTTGTTGGGCGTGCCCGGCGAGAAGGACCGTTCCAGCACAAGAAGTTTCGTGGGGTCCAGCGGATCGGCGGCGAGGATCGAAGCGATCCCATTCGCGCCGCGGCCGGGCTGCGGCCGCGACTCGGCGAAGACCGGATCCAGCGGATACGCGTACTGGGCGAGCAGTGGCCCGGATCGCGCCTGGACGGTGATCCGCGTAAGTGCCCCGCTCGTCGTGGTCGCCGCCGGCCCGTCCTGCAGCAGCGGCCCCTCCGTGGCGGTGGCGAACAACGTGCCGCCCGCGAGGAAGGTCGCGGCCTCCAGTGCCTGGTTCTGTTGCGGCCCGGAGTCGGGGCGCATCCGCTCGTTCTCCGGGATCGGCAGGTCACCGACATAGGAGCCGTCCGGGTGCGCGATCCGCACCGACGGATCTTGCAGCAGCGCGCCGTCCCGCTCGCCTTCTTGCGTCCAGTAGTGATCGCCGGTCCACGGGTCCACCCGGATCTCCTCCGGGTCGACCGACATCGGCGCGTAGGGCGCGCCCGCCGCGGTCAGCAGGGGGTGCGTGCCGGTGAAGGTCACCGGTCCGACTCCGCGCTCGCCGACCTCGAAGCGCGCGGTGTAGTACCGCGCGGGGTTCTCGTTCGAACGATCGTCGCTGATCAGCACGAATTCACCGGTGCGCGCGGAGTAGTCGATCCCGGACAGGCCACCCACGGTGGTGCCCGCGAAGTCCAGGCTCGACGCGACGACTTGCTCGCCCAGCAAACGCACCGATGACGTCGTCACCGGATCGGCGGCCGCCACCGGGGCCGATGCGAGCGCGAGGGCGCAACTGGCGATCAGAACATGGCGACTACGTCTCGGCACGGCTGCCAACCTATCGCGCCGAACGGACGCGCAGGCGAACGGGCCGGAAAACGGCCGAAGCCCGCCACCGCGAAAAGCGATGGCGGGCTTCGGCGTTGCGTCGCGGCGCGCGATTACTTACGCAGCGAGGCCGGAACCTCGAAGCGCTCGCCGTAGGTCTTGGCGAGGTAGTCGGCACGCTCCACGAAGGCCTCCTGGCCACCCGGGTAACCGACGATGAACTGGTGCACACCACCGGTCCAGGCCGGGAAGCCGATGCCGAAGATCGAACCGATGTTCGCGTCGGCGGTGGAGGTGAGCACGCCCTCGTCGAAGCACTTCTGGGTCTCGATCGCCTCCGCGAACAGCATGCGGTCGATGAGATCCTGCAGCGGGACGCCGAAGCCCGCAGTGGTCTTGAAGTGCTCACGCAGGCCCGGCCACAGACCGGTGCGCTTGCCGTTCTCGTCGTACTCGTAGAAGCCCGCCTTCTCCAGGCGGCCCGGACGGCCCTCGGACACCATGTAGTCGATGACGTCCTGCGCCGGGTGCCGCTTGACGCCCAGGGTGGTGTCGCCCGCCTGCGCGGCTTCCAGGGTCTCCTTGGCGATCTTCTGCATGAGCTTCATGTTCAGCTCGTCCGACAGCTGCAGCGGCGCGGCCGGGTAGCCCGCCTGCAGACCGGCCTGCTCGATGGTGGCGGGCTCGATGCCCTCCTTGAGCATGGCGATCGCCTCGTTGACGAAGGTGCCGATCACGCGGGAGGTGAAGAAGCCGCGGCTGTCGTTGACGACGATCGGAGTCTTCTTGATCGCGAGGGTGTAGTCGAACACCCGGGCCAGCGCCTCGTCCGAGGTCTTCTCACCCCGGATGATCTCCACCAGCGGCATCTTGTCGACCGGCGAGAAGAAGTGGATGCCGATGAAGTCCTCCTGGCGCTTCACGCCGGTCGCCAGACCGGTGATCGGCAGGGTGGAGGTGTTCGAACCGAGCAGCGCGTCGGGGGTGACGACGTCCTCGATCTCCTGGAACACCTTGTGCTTCAGCTCGGTGTTCTCGAAGACGGCCTCGATGACGAAGTCGACGCCGGCGAAGTCGGCCGCGTCCGCGGTCGGCTTGATCCGGTCCAGCAGCGCCTTGGACTTCTCCTCGGTGGTCTTGCCCCGGGAGAGAGCCTTGGCCTCGATCTTCTCGGAGTAGTTCTTGCCGCGCTCGGCCGCCTCGATGGAGACGTCCTTCAGTACGACCTCGTAGCCCGCCTTCGCGGAGACGTACGCGATGCCCGCGCCCATCATGCCCGCGCCGAGCACGCCGACCTTCTTGATCTCCTTCTTCGGCACGTCCTTCGGACGCGAACCGCCGTTGTTGATCGTCTGCAGGTCGAAGAAGAACGCCTGGATCATGTTCTTCGCGACCGGGCCGGTGAGCAGGTGCACGAAGTAGCGGGACTCGATCAGCGACGCGTTGTCGATGTCGACCTGCGAGCCCTCGACCGCGGCGGACATGATCGCGCGCGGCGCGGGCATGTTCGCACCCTTGATCTGCTTGCGCAGGTTCGCGGGGAACGCGGGCAGGTTGGCCGCGAAGGCCGGGGACGACGGGGTGCCGCCGGGGATCTTGAAGCCCTTCTTGTCCCAGGGCTGCACGCCGGCCTCGGGGTTGACCTTGATCCACGCCTTGGCGGCGGGGACCAGCTCCTCGACCGAACCGACCAGCTCGTCGATCAGACCGATCTCCTTGGCCTTGGCCGGCTTGTTGCGCTGGCCCTGCAGCAGCACCTGCATCAGGGCGTTCTGCAGGCCGAGCATGCGCACGGTGCGGATGACGCCGCCGCCCGCGGGCAGCAGGCCGAGGGTGGCCTCGGGCAGACCGATCTGCGAACCCGGCACGTCCGCCGCGATGCGGTGATGGGTGGCCAGCGCGATCTCCAGGCCGCCGCCGAGCGCCGCGCCGTTGATGGCGGCGACGACCGGCTTGCCCAGCTGCTCCAGGCGACGCAGGGCGCTCTTGATCTCGGTGAGCTCCTCCATCAGCGTCTGGGCGTCGTCCGGGCCGACCTTCATCATGTTCTTCAGGTCGCCGCCGGCGAAGAAGGTCTTCTTCGCCGAGGTCAGGACGACACCGGTGATGTTGTCCTTCTCCGCCTCTAGCCGGTCGACGGTGGCCGTCATCGACTTCTTGTACAGCTCGTTCATCGTGTTGGCGCCCTGGTTCGGGTCGTCCATCGTCAGCACGACGATGCCGTCCGAATCCTGCTCCCAACCGATCATGTTGGTTTCGCTCACAGCTCTTGTGTCTCCTTGGTGAATTAGCGGCGTTCGCGGCCCTACGTGGTCACGCAGGCTGCCGCCTCCGGGCCCGACGCGCACGCCGCCATGAATTCTCAGCTGTCGGTTGGGGCTCAGACCCGCTCGATGATGGTGGCCACGCCCATGCCGCCGCCGATGCACAGGGTGACCAGCGCGTAGCGGCCGTTGCGGCGCTCCAGTTCGTCGACCATGGTGCCGGTGATCATCGCGCCGGTGGCGCCCAGCGGGTGACCCATCGCGATCGCGCCGCCGTTGACGTTCAGCTTCTCGTCCGGGATGTTGAGGTCCTTCTGGAACTTCAGCACCACGGAGGCGAACGCCTCGTTGATCTCGACCAGATCGATGTCGTCGAGGGTCAGACCCGCCTTGGCCAGCACCTTCTTGGCGGCCGGGGTCGGACCGGTGAGCATGATGGTGGAGTCGGCGCCGCTGGTGGCGGTCGCGACGACGCGCGCCCGCGGGGTCAGGCCCGAGGCCTTGCCCGCCTCTTCGGAACCGATCAGCACGAGCGCGGCGCCGTCGACGATGCCGGAGCTGTTGCCGCCGTGGTGCACGTGGTTGATCTTCTCGACGAAGTGGAACTTCTGCAGCGCCACCGCGTCGAAGCCGCCCATCTCACCGATCACGGCGAAGGAGGGCTGCAGCTTGGCCAGGTCCTCGGCGGTGGTGCCGGGGCGCATGTGCTCGTCCTTGTCCAGCACGACGATGCCGTTCTGGTCCTTGACCGGCACGATCGACTTGGCGAAGTAGCCGCCGGTGGTGGCCTTGGCGGCCAGCTCCTGCGAGCGCACCGCGTAGGCGTCGACATCGTCGCGGCTGAAGCCCTCGATGGTGGCGATCAGGTCGGCGGAGACGCCCTGCGGGACGAAGTAGGTGTCGTAGTTGGTGGCCGGGTCCAGGGCCCAGGCGCCGCCGTCGGAGCCCATCGGCACGCGCGACATGGACTCGACGCCACCGGCGAGAACCAGGTCGTCGAAGCCGGAGCGAACCTTCTGGGCGGCGAGGTTGACCGCCTCGAGGCCGGAGGCGCAGAAGCGGTTGAGCTGGAAGCCGCCGACGGTGTCGGGCAGGCCTGCCACGGTGACCGCGGTACGGGCGA
This sequence comes from Nocardia sp. NPDC051900, assembly GCF_044452545.1. Lineage (NCBI taxonomy): Bacteria > Bacillati > Actinomycetota > Actinomycetes > Mycobacteriales > Nocardiaceae > Nocardia > Nocardia sp. NPDC051900. The sequence continues at coordinate 81,312 of NZ_JBITBU010000022.1, forward strand.
TGTCCGCGCCCTGATCGCCGACCGGCGCGACCACGCCGAGGATCAGGTCGGAGATCCGGTCCTCGTCGAGGTTCGGGAAGCGCCCGCGCAGCTCCTGGATCAGACCGACAGTCAGGTCGATCGGCTTGACCGAGTGCAGCGAGCCGTTCTTCTTGCCACGGCCGCGCGGAGTGCGGATGGCCTCGTAAATGTAGGCCTCTGTGGTCATGGAGTGTTCCTTCCTCAATGTGCGGCGGCCGGACTTTCGTCCGTCCGAGCGCTGGTGTGCGGCGACACCGCGGATGCGGCATGGCTGCGGCTGACCTCGCCGACCGGCCTTGCGACCGACCGTTCCTAACGCTGTACAAAACCAGGCAGGACAGGACGAACGTACGGCCAGGTCGCCCGTACGCCTGGGCATACCATAGAACGTCGGCGTACCGAAGCTCCCGGCTACCCGTCCATACTACCGTGGAGTGCGAACTCCGGTTAACTTAACGTTGCGAGAACGATGGTTGTCAACCATCCAATCGTGTGGCACCCAGCTCACTCTTCAGCAATTCGAGGGCGACCTCGTCCGGGTCGCGACGGTCGCCGGGAGCCACCGGATCGGCCGCGGCTGCCATCATCTCCTGCTCCTCTTCCGGGGTCGAGGCGGGAATGACCCGGGCCCCGTCCCAGTCCAGGTCGGTCGACGCGTCGCCCGCGCTCGGCCCGGCGTCGTACCGCGGATAGTCCGCGGGGCCGGGGCCGGGGTCGTCGGGTAGGTCGGGGTAGTCGGGCGGCGGGATATCGTCGTCCGCGGAATACGGCCGCTTGTCGGCGCCCCCTGCGCCGGAACGCCCCGCGCCGCCGGCCTTGTCGGCGTTCGCGTTCTTCGCCTGACTCGGGCGGGAGAAGCGCGGCGCGGGCGCGGCCGAACCACGGCTCGCCGCGTTGCCGGATTCACGTCCCGGCTGGTTGCCCGCCTGCCCGCGGGGTCGGTTCGCGGCACCGCCCGATCGCGGCGCGGCGGCGGGCCGTGGCGCGGCGCCGCCCGCTTCCCAGCGCACCTCGTGGTCGCGGCCGAGCACCGCCCGTACTGCCGACCGGACCGCCTCCAGGTTGCGCGGATCGGACAGGCGCTGGGCCAGCGGCGCGTGCTGGTGCGCGAAGACGATGACCTCGCCCTCCACCCGGGCGACCGACGCACCGGCGAGCATCGCCTGCACGGCCGCACCGAACTCACGCACTTTGGCGCGAATGTCCACCCAGGCGGCTTCCACTTCCCGCAACAGATCAGCGCTCGGTGTGGCAACAGAACCGGCGGCGAGCTCCTGCGCGGACGAACCGGTCGCATGAGACGCCGGCGCGGCGGACCGAGCCTGATCGCCGTGCCCGACGGCCCGCTCGGCAGCCGAATCAGCCCCGCGCTCGCCCCCGGCAGCAGAACCCCGCCCGGCAGCTTGCTCCCGCCCGGCAGCAGATCCCTGATCGGCAGCCGCATCAGCCCCGCGCCCCAGCCCGGCGGTAGAACCCCGTCCGGCAGCCGCATCAGCCCCTTGCTCCCGCCCGGCGGTAGAGCCCCGTCCGGCAGCCGGATCGGTCCCTTGCTGTCGCCCGGCGGCCGGATCGACGACCGACGAGGCCGCCCGCGCATTCGTTTCCTGCTCAGACGATCCGCGCTCAGACCTCGCCGAATGGTCGGAAAACCTTCGTGCCTCTTCGGTTTCGGACGAGAGATCGCCCGGCATCGCGCTCGCGTCACGCGCGGCGGCGGATGGCGCAGACGCCGAGCCTGCCGTCCCGCGTTGCGGAGCACTCGATTCGATGGTCGCACTCGCCTCTCGCCGCGGCGTCATTCCTGCCGCACCACCGGATTCGGCGAAATCCGGTTCGGCCACCGGCACAGGGCGATCCGTACCCCCTTGCGCAGGAGAACCCGGCGCGACCGACTCGCCGGCGACAGGCTCCGTCGGACGCCCGCCTCCGGCACCCGGGAATTCCGCACCGGCACTGGAGCCCGCCGTATCGGCAGACGGATTCCCGGCTCGCACACCACCGACCGGCGTCGTGTCATCGACGTTCCCCGCACCCGCGGATGCGCCTCCGGCACGCTCCCCTGCCCCGACATGCGCCGAACCACCGGCTTCCGCAGCGCTTCCCGAGCGGTCACCCCCGCGGTTCTCGCGACGAATCGCGGCCAGCGCCTCGGCACCTCGGCGACGAGGCGGGTCCGACGGCGAACCAACCGCGGGCGACGGCGCGGGAGCATGCGCCGACGACGCGGCGGGCGCCGGGGCGATGGAACCACCGGCCAAACCGCGCTCGAGCCTTTCCAACCGTTGCAGGGTGGCGGATTCCGCGTCGGACACCGAGGGCAGCAACATGCGCGCGCAGACGACTTCGAGCAGCAGTCGCGGCGCTGTGGCGCCGCGCATCTCCCCGAGACCTTCGTGCAGCAGCTCGGCGTAGCGGGTCAAGGTGGCCGAACCCAATCGCTCGGCCTGATCGCGCATCCGGTCGAGCACGTCGCCGGGGCCGGTGACCAGGCCGCGTTCGGTGGCGTCGGGCACCGCCCGCAGGAGGATCAAGTCGCGGAAGCGGTCGAGCAGGTCGACGGCGAAACGGCGCGGATCGTGGCCCGCCTCCATCACCCGGTCGACGGTGCCGAACAAGATTGCGCCGTCGTCGGCGGCCAGCGCTTCGACCGCGTCGTCGATCAGCGCCACGTCGGTGACACCGAGCAGCGAGACCGCGCGGGCATACGTGACGCCCTCGGGGCCTGCGCCGGCCAGCAGCTGGTCCAGCACGCTCAGGCTGTCGCGCGGTGAACCGCCGCCCGCGCGAATCACCAAGGGGTACACGGCTTCTTCGACCGGCACGTGCTCCTGCTCGCAGATCCGCCCGAGCAGCCCGCGCATGGTGGCGGGCGGCAGCAGCCGGAACGGATAGTGATGCGTGCGCGAACGGATGGTCGGCAGCACCTTGTCCGGCTCGGTGGTCGCGAAGATGAAGATCAGGTGCGCCGGTGGCTCCTCGACGATCTTGAGCAGCGCGTTGAACCCGGCGGTGGTCACCATGTGCGCCTCGTCGACGATGAACACGCGGTACCTGGACTCCGCGGGCGCGTAGAAGGCGCGGTCCCGCAATTCCCTGGTGTCGTCGACACCGCCGTGGCTCGCGGCGTCGAGTTCGATGACATCCAAGTTGCCCGGGCCGCCCGGCCCGAGCGCCACACACGACGGGCAGGTGCCGCATGGCGTCGAAGTGGGCCCTTGCACACAGTTCAACGATCGGGCGAGGATGCGCGCGGAAGACGTCTTGCCGCAGCCGCGCGGACCGGAGAACAGATAGGCATGGCTGATCCGCCCCGTGTCGAGCGCGGTACTCAGCGGGTCGGTGACGTGCTCCTGACCCACCACCTCAGCGAATGTTGCCGGTCGGTACTTCCGGTACAGAGCCACGGCCAGAGGTTACCGGCGACCACCGACAACGCGCATGCCCGCCTACCGCCCGGATCAGCGGCACACGGTCGCCGATAAATGTGATCCAAGTCACAACATGCGCGTCGCCTTCTTCGACGGCCGACCGGGACATGCGCAACAGCAACCTCAGAGCTATCACTTATCCTGCGCGTGCGAATACCGGACGCACCCGCCGCGGCATCCCGTCGCGGCCGGAAAAGATGGACTCCGACCCCGATTTACCTCCACTTTTTGGAAATAACGAAACCGTCACCATGGGTGACACCGATGCAATCGTCTGGCTAACGTGGCAGACGGCAACTTCGGTAGCCAAACCTTCATCAGGTTGGTGACCCCGGCCGGTCCCTCATCCCGACCGGGGCACAACCAACAAAGCTCCGCCAACGGGTGACCAGCGCCAATCCCCACTTCCACCGGAGGACCGTCCACGTGTCGTGTGACGACATCGCCGCCGCCTGGCTCTCCAGCACCGATTTCGCAGGCGACCGCTCCGCCGTCGCCCTCTTGAGCCGCGCCATCAGTCCCCAGGAGTTCGCGATCAAGCGCGACTCGCTGCCGGTGACCGCGGCCGCCGATCCGGCCACCGCCGCCGCCATCCTCGAACTTCTCGAACGCGGCCAGGTGCCCACCATGGCGGCGATCCGCACCCTGACCGCGCAGAACGAGATGCGCCGCGAGGCGGAGCGCATCGAACGCCTCGGCCGCCGCGCCCAGCGCAGCATCGACGACTTCGGCCGGGTGCTCGCCAAACTCGCGGACGCGCACTGGACCGCGCACGGCTACGGCCCCACCCGCCGTGACGTGCTGTGCACCGAACAGATCATGACGCTGATCCGCACCCGCGTCGGCAATATCGCGCCGTCGGCGGTCAAACACCTCTGGCTCATCGAGCGCGCGCAGCGCGCGGGGTGGATCGCCTCCAACGCCAATCCCCGGTCCCTGTGCGCGGCGCGGCGTTTCTACGCGGCGCAGTACGGCAACCGGGTGTCGCTGCGTCCCGTGAACACCATCGGCACCGCGATCGCGACGTATCTGGCGGACTACCAGGCCGAGCACGGCCGCCCGCCGCGCTGGTCGGTGGTCGCGCAAGAACTGCGCGACGACCGGGGCCGCCGGATCTTCCACAACACCGCCGATGCCCGCGCCCAGCAGCTGTGGCTGACCACCGCGGAATGGGTGGAAATGTGCGACGACCTTCCCGTGCCCGGCCGAAGGGGCTTGCGGGCCATCCGTAAGTCCCGCGGTTGACCTCGGGCGCGTCGTGCGAGTTCGACAGCATAGGTTAACGGCGTTACTCTAACGCTGTTAACCTAGCGAGCGGAGCCGCGATGCTGACCCGGATGGCCCGATTCATCACCCGATCTCCGCGTACCGTGCTGGCCGCGGCGCTCGCGGTCGCCGTGCTGTGCGGCGTCTTCGGCGCTACCGCGCCCGCGCACTTGAAATCGGGCGGTTTCACCTCCGCAAATGCCGAGTCCGCTCGCGTCGCCCAGTTGATCGCGGACAACTTCGCCGGGGCGGCGCCCAATTTCGTCCTGCTGGTCAGCTCGGACGGGGGCGCGGACGATCCGGCCACCAAGGCGGCGGGCACAGTGCTGGCCGACTCGCTCAAATCCCGCACGGACGTCCAGGGCGTCCAGTCCTACTGGACCACGCCGCAGCCGCTGGGGAACGCGTTACGCAGCACCGACGGCAAGAGCGCCTTGGTGGTTGCCTACATCGAAGGCGACGAGACCCAGGTGCAGCAGACCGCGAGCGACCTGGAACGGCAGTTCGCGGGCGTCTCCAACGGCATCACCGTGCGCCAAGGCGGCATCGCCGCGATCTATCACGACGTCACCGAGCAGACCACCCGCGACCTCGCGCTGGCCGAGGGCGTCGCGGTGCCGCTGTCGATGATCGTGCTGATCCTGGTGTTCGGCAGCCTCGTCGCCGCGTCCCTCCCGTTGGCCATCGGGGTGTTCGCCATTCTCGCGACGCTGGCGCTGCTGCGTATGTTCACGCTGTTCACCGATGTCTCCATCTACGCGCTGAACATGACGACGGCGATGGGGCTGGCGCTGGCCATCGACTCCAGCCTGTTCATCGTCAGCCGTTTCCGGGAAGAACTCGCCAACGGCTTGGATCCAGCCGCGGCCACCATCCGGTCCGTGCAGACCGCGGGACGCACCGTGCTGTTCTCCGCGCTCACCGTCGCGCTCTCGATGGCCGTCCTGAGCGTGTTCGACCTGTACTTCCTGAAAAGCTTCGCGTACGCGGGCGTCGCGGTGGTCGCCGCCGCGGCGATCGCGTCGATCGTGGTGTTGCCCGCGGCGCTGGTGCTGCTCGGCCATCGGGTGAACTCCCTCGACCTGCGGGCTCCGCTGCGCCGCCTGTTCGGTCGCGGCGCGCCCGCACCCGGCCCGCAGGCGCCGGAGGACACCGCCTGGTATCGGCTGGCCGGCGTGGTGATGCGGCACGCCGCGCCGGTCGCGGTCGCGATCATCGCGCTGCTGCTCGCGCTGGGCGCGCCGTTCCTCTCGGTCAAGTTCGGTTATCCCGACGACCGGGTGCTGCCGGACTCCGCCGCCAGCCGTCAGGTCGGCGACGCCCTGCGCACCGAGTTCCCCCAGGCCGACCCGGTCGCCGGCACCACGATCGTGCTGGACGGCTATCGCGGCGACAGCGCGGCGCTCGGCGGATACGCCGCGCAACTGTCCAAGGTGGACGGCGTGCCCGCAGTGCTTTCGGCCGCGGGCATCTACGTGACGGGCGCGCGAGTCGCGCCGCCGCCGCCCGGAATGATCAACGACACCGGGACCTACTTGAGCGTCGCGACCAAACTCGACCCCTTCTCGCCCGCCGGTGACCGTCAGCTGAAAGCGATCCGGGCGGTCCCCGCACCGGGTGACGCGCTCTACGGCGGCGCCGCGGCGGCCAACGCGGACTCGCTGCAGGCATTGGCCGCCAGGCTCCCGCTCGCCGCCGCCTTGATCGCGCTGACCACGTTCGTCGTGTTGTTCCTGTTCACCGGCAGCGTCGTGCTGCCGATCAAAGCGCTCGTGCTGAACACCCTGTCGCTGGCCGCCGCGTTCGGCGCGATGGTGTGGGTGTTCCAAGAAGGCCACCTGTCGGGCCTGCTCGGTTTCACCGCGGTCGGATACTTGGTGCCGACCATGCCGATCCTGATGTTCTGCCTGGCCTTCGGCCTGTCCATGGATTACGAGGTGTTCCTGCTGTCGCGGGTGCGCGAGGAATGGCTGGCCACGCACGACAACACCCGCGCGGTCGCGATCGGCCTGGCGCGCACGGGCCGGATCTTCACCGCCGCCGCCGTGCTGATGGCCATCGTGCTCGGCGCCCTGGTGACCGCGAAGGTGTCGTTCATGCAGCTGCTCGGGCTCGGCCTCACGCTGACCGTGCTCGCCGACGCCACGCTCATCCGCGGCCTGCTCGCGCCCGCGCTCATGCGCCTGCTCGGTCCGGCCAATTGGTGGGCGCCCGCACCCCTGGCCCGCCTGCACGCCAAGATCGGGCTGACCGAGGGCGAGGAGGACACCGCAGCACGCCCGCTGGAAACCGCGGGACGCGCATGATCGGTGGGAGGCGTCCGCGGTCGCCGCGCGGTTCCGGAGCCCAGTTGCGCGACGAGATCCTGCGGGCCACGGCCGAGCTGCTCACCAGCACCGGGCACGCCGACGCCGTCTCGATCCGGGCGGTGAGCAAGCTGGTCGGGGTGAGCGCGCCGTCGATCTACCGGCACTTCGCCGATAAGGACGAGCTCCTCGAGGCGGTCGTCGCCAAGGTCTTCGAAGATCTCGCCGACGCGATCCGGGCCGCCACCGACCCCGCGACCTCTCCGTTGACTCAGCTGCACGACCAAGGCATGGCCTACGTCCGTTTCGCCCTCGAGCATCCCGAGCAGTACCGGCTGGCGACCGCGCCCACCGAGACCGGAGGAGCGGTGGATCAGGTCCTCACCAGCGGGGCCTTCCAGCATTTCGCGGCCACCGTGCGCAAGTGCATGGACGAGGGGACGATCGCGCCGCGCGACCCGCTGCCGATCGTGCTGGAGCTGTGGTCGGTGGGTCACGGCATCGCCTCCCTCCTGCTCGCCAAACCCTTCCTGCCCTGGGGTGACGCGGAAGCGACCGCCTCACGCGTGATGGGCGCGGCATGCATCGGCTACACCGTGCTCGACCTGGTCGGCGCGGACCCGCCCACGCCGGACGCGGTCGCCGCGTGGCTGCGCGGTGTCCGGAAGGATCAGCCCTCCGCCTGACTCGGGAGTCACACTTTCCCGATCTGTTGTCGGCCCGCGAGCGACCATTCGGTAACTTCCTCGCAGCGCATTCGCGCGGAAGGAGTAACCCGTGTCCCCGACCATCGACCCCGCGGCCACCGCTTGGCTGCTGATCAGCACGGCCCTCGTCTTGCTGATGACCCCCGGCCTGGCCATTTTCTACGGCGGGATGGTGCGCTCGACCGGCGTGCTCAACATGCTGATGATGAACTTCATCGCGATCCCGCTGGTGACCGTGGCCTGGCTACTTTTCGGCTACAGCCTGGCGTTCGGCGCGGACGCGGGCGGCGGCCTGATCGGCGGCCTCGATCACCTGGGCATGGCGGGCATCGATCCGGGTTCGGCGCACGGCTCGGTGCCGGAGTTGTTGTTCGTCACGTTCCAGCTCGCCTTCGCCGTCCTGACCGCAGCGCTGATCAGCGGCGCCATCGCCGACCGCGCCAAATTCTCCGCGTGGATGATCTTCGTGCCGGTGTGGGCGCTGGCGGTGTACGCGCCGATCGCCCACTGGGTGTGGGGCCCGGACGGCTGGCTCGCGCGGTTCGGCGCGCTGGACTACGCGGGTGGACTGGTGGTGGAGATCGCCTCCGGCGCGTCGGCCTTGGCCCTCGCGCTCGTGCTCGGCCCCCGCATCGGATTCCGGACCGACGCGATGCGCCCGCACAATCTGCCCTTCGTACTGCTCGGCGTCGGCCTGCTGTGGTTCGGCTGGTTCGGCTTCAACGCCGGTTCGGCGCTGGCGGCCAACGGCCTCGCCGCGGCCGTCTTCCTGAACACGCTGGTGGCGGGCTGCCTCGGCATGCTCGGCTGGCTGGCGGTCGAGCAGATCCGCGACGGCAGGCCGACCACCTTCGGCGCCGCCTCCGGCGTGGTGGCGGGCCTGGTCGCCATCACGCCCTCGTGCGGGTCGGTCAACACCCTGGGCGCGGTGCTGGTCGGGCTGGCCGCGGGCGTGGTGTGCTCGTTCGCGGTGGGCTGGAAGTTCAAGGCCGGTTACGACGATTCGCTCGACGTGGTCGGCGTGCACTTCGCCGGTGGAGTCGTCGGCACTGTGCTGATCGGCTTGCTCGCCACCGCGGTGATGACCGGCGGCGCCGATGGGTTGTTCTTCGGCGGTGGACTCGCCCAGCTCGGCAAGCAGCTGGTAGCGGTGCTGGTCGTCGCGGCCTACGCCTTCGGCGTCTCCTTCGCGCTCGGCAAGGGCATCGACCGGCTCGTCGGCTTCCGCGTCAGCAAGGAGGACGAGACCGCCGGGATCGACTTCGCCCTGCACGCCGAAACGGCATATGCGGAAGGGGTGCACGGACACGCGCCCCGCCGCCTCGGCGAGGGGCATTTCGGACGTCCACATCCCGATCGCACGCTCGACGACGATCCGAAGCTCTGATCGATGGGGCCACTCCCCGCAATCGGCACCGGGCTCGGGGCGGTATCGCGGACTATCTCACCGGAGAGCGCTGCCGCCCTTCGCCCGGCCTGAGCCGGACCGGATGACCACCGCGGGGCCCGTGCCCGCTCGGCGCGTCAGCTGACCGAGCCCGCCGACGCGGTGAACGTATTGCACTGGGCCGCACGGTTCTTGTTCAGTCCGGTCTCGAACCACTGACCGCCGTTCTCGGCGGACCCGTGGTCGCGCATGTCCCCGGCTTGGTCGCCGCGCCCATAGGCGTCCTTGCGGGCCACGGTGATCTGCGGATCGGTCAGCGAGCCGCCCTTCGACGACGAGGAGAGGTACATGCCGTCGAAACAATTGGCCTGCAATTCGACTCGCCGGGACAGTTCCAAACCCTTGGCGGTGCGCGGCCCGGCGTCGGCCCGATCGCTGTTGGCCTTGCGCAGGATGCCGGACATCGCCTGCACATGGTGTCCGTACTCGTGCGCGAAGACCGAGAGGTAGACCACCCAGTTGTCCTTGAAGTAGTCCGTCTGCAACTGGCTGATCGGCATGTAGATGGTCTTGTTCGCCGGGCAGTAGAACGCCGCGAAATTGCTGGTCGAGCCGGTGCACGGCGTGGTTATGCCCGACGTGGTCGCGCTGACGTTCAGCGACGGCGGCTGGAACGGCAGATTCGCCTCGCGCAACACGGGTTTCCACGCCGACTCCAGGCACGACGCGGCGCTTTCGAAGAACTTGCGGGCGGCGTCGACCTGGGTGCCCCACGGCGAGTAGTCGCATCGCGCCGGAACGAGTGTCGTGCTCGGATCGGTCAGCAACGGGTTGGTTCCGGTTTCCGACGGTCCGGTCGACCCGTCCGGCTGGGCGTCGAACGTGAAACTCGGTCGCGGGCCGAACGCGTCGTTGTCGCCGCGTCCCACCGAGATCGCGTTGCGCACCAGCCCCGCCGCGACCAAGAACACGATGACGATCAGCAGCACCACCCATCCACCGCCACCGCGTTTGCGCCGCGGCGGGTAAGGAGGCCGCCTGGGCGGACCATAGGGCATCGGCGGAGGGACCGGAGAGCCGTAACCCGGTGGCGGTCCGTAACCGGGCTGGGCATACCCCGGCGGCTGGCCGTAGCCGGGTGGCGGGCCGTATCCAGGTGGCGGACCGTAGCCGGGGCGTGGTCCATAGGGCGCACCGTAGCCGGGCGGCGGAGGAACCGGACGCCCCCTGTGCGGGACCGGTCCGTGTCCGTACGGTGGTTGTGTCACGCCCCCGTACCCCCTCGTCTCAGTGATCGCCGACAGCCGCTGACGCAGAATAGCAAGCTGTCTAAAGTAGGCAGCCATGCTGACTTTTCGGGGGGCCGCCCTAGGCGTGCTGCTTCTCGCCATCGCGGCAATGTTCGCGGCGGCCCCGGTCGCCCAAGCCCAGCCCGCACCCGACGGCGTGACCATCACCGCCGATCTGAAGCTGAATCGCGAGGGTGTCCTCGAGGTCGTCGAACAGATTTCGGTGTCGACGGACGGATCGTTCCGGATGTCGCTTCCACTGCGGCTGAAGGTGAGCGACGATGCCGAGCGCGTGTTCCGGGTCACCGATGTGAACACCGAAGGCCCTGGCACCGCGACGGTCGCGAACGACCAGTTCACCATCGAGGCGCGGCCGGGCAAGTCCACCTTCCAGTACTCCGTGCAGAACACCGTCAGTGACGCGCCGGGCACCCAGGTGTTCCATTGGCTCGGCGTGCTGGGCGCCGACATCGCGTCCATCAGCGCCTCGCTGATCAGCCCGAGCTTCGAAATGGGCATCGTAGACTGCAAACTCGGGCCGCCCGGCAACACCCGCCCGTGTGCCGACGTCAAGATCGAGTCCGACGGCGTCCTCTTTCTCGAGCAAACCGACCTGCACAAGGGCGACGCGATCGACCTGACGCTGCAATTGCCGCCCGGCACCGTGCCGAGCAACGCCGACGTGCGCGGCGGCGGCGACGCGGGCCCCTTCGCGATCACCGCCCCGGTGCTTGTGGCGTTCGGTGTCCTGCTGCTCGCGCTGGCGATCCTGGTCGTCTTCGTGCTGCGCGCCCGCCGCCAGGACGCGACGGTGGGCGGCGGCACGGAAACGATCGACCCGCTGCTGCGCGAAGGCGATCGAGTGCAGTTCACCTCACCCGAGGGCGCGCTGCCCGGCGAGGCCGGCCTGCTGCTGGACGGGTATGTCGATCCGGTCGACGTCGCCGCCACTGTGGTGGATCTCGCGGTGCGCCGGTACATCCGGATCACGCCGCTCAGCGACAGCGACTGGCGGATCACCCGGGTGAATACGCCCGACGATCAGCTGCGCGACTACGAGAAGGCCGTCTACGAGACATTGCTGCCCGGTGGCGCCGACGCGGTGACACTGGGTGAGCTGCGCGCGTCGGGGCGGATGACCTCCGGTCCGATTCGCGCCGCACTGATCGCCGACGCCGTCGCCCGCGGCAACTTCCTCGATCGCCGACGTCCCGGCATCGCGGTGTGGCTCGGTGGGGCGCTGGTGGTCGCGGGTATCGCGGTGACCGTAGCGCTCGCGCTCACCTCGGGGCACGCCTTGGTCGGTGTCGCCATCGCGCTCGGCGGTGTCGCGACTCTGCTCTCCCCGAAGTACCTGCCGGTGCGGACGACCCGGGGGCTGGAACTCGCCCGGCAGATCCGCGCGCTCCAGCGCGGCCTGGAGACCACGCGGCGCGAACATATCCCGCCGATCGACCAGGAGACCGTGTTCTCTCGCGCCCTGCCGTTCACGGTGCTCGGTGCGCGGGCCGACAATTGGATCCGCGCCTTCCGCGACCTCGATCCGTCGGCCGACGCGCAACCGGGCCTCTACTGGTTCGGCGGCTTCGAACGCGACCGCAACTTGCAACGCTTCGCAAGCCACTTCCCGTTCTTCATCACGGCGTTGGAAGGCTTGTTCGCGAACGCGGGCGACCCGCATCGGTAAACGACCCACACGCACGAAAAGGGCGACCGGACAGCACGTCCGGTCGCCCTTCGTCGTATTGCTCAGTCGGTCAACGCGGTTCGCCGGACTGCGGCCAGCGGATCGGCGTAGAGGACGCTCAGCGAGGTCACCACGGCGGCGTATTCCTGTACCTTGCCACCGAATCCGCTGATGCGGATATCGGTGGGCGGCAGCGTCGAACCCTGGTTGAACGCGCGCGCCACATGCGCTACCGCCGGGCGATAGCCGGTGAAGGCCTGGCCACCGAGGATCACCCGATCAGGGTTGAGCATGTCGCGCACCATCGCCACGGTGTGGCCGAGGATGGTGGCCCGCTCGGCGAGCAGCTCGCGCGCCGATTCCGAACCTGCCTCCGCCGCGCGATACAGATCCGCGATGGTCGAGCCCGCGGTTCCGTTGTGCGCCGGAATGATGCCGCGGCCGACGGCCCTGGAGTGCAGCGACCGATCACCGACGGTCACCTCCAAGCAACCACGCCGTCCGCAGGTGCATTCGACGTCCGAACCGGTGGGGAGGTGCGCGATCGATCCCGGACCGTTGCTCGGCGTGTGCACGCGACCGTCCAAAGTCACCGCGATACCGGCGGTTTCACGCACATAGAAATACAGGCTGCTGCCCCGCTCGACGCGGGCCTGGTCTTTGGGCTCACCGGTGGGCAGCAACAACTCCGAGCCTGCCATCGCCTCGACGTGCGGCGCGACCGAGACGGGCAACTCCAGCACCTCGCCGAGCACCGAACCCACCTGCGCGCCACGCCATTCCAGCTTCGGGTGGTCGACGACGCCGGTCAGCGGGTCGACTCGGCCACCGATCGCGACACCGGCCCACAGCGCTTTGCGACGGTGCCAGCGCTGCAGGAACGCCTTGGCGCTGCGGGCGACGGTGGTGGTGGCGAATTCCTGGCCGGTCTGCGGCGTGGCGATGGCCAAGCCGCCGAGGATGCGGCCGCGCAGATCGGCGGCGACGATCTTGGTGACCGCGGCGCCGATGTGGATGCCGATGGTCAGGTAGGCGTCGTGATCGATTTCGAAGGGGACGCGGGGGCGTCCGACCGCACCCGAGGCCGTCAGGTCGGGACGTTCCCGCAGCAGGCCGGCCGCGAGTAGTGCGGAGACCTGGCGGTTGACCGTGGCGATGCTCAAACCCGTTGTGCGCGCGGCATTGTCGCGGGAGACGGGACCGCCGGTCGCGGAGCGCAGCACCGCGGCCGCCGGATTGTCGCCGATGCGGAGCTCGGGGGCGACAACCGGGCGCTGGACGCGGGCACGGCTGCCCGCAACCCTGGAGACGGATCGTTCAAGGGTGGGAAGGGACATTGTGCAGATCCTTGCTGAAGTCCCGTAATCGAACGGGACATGCCTACATGGGCGGCGAGGCAGCAAACGAGCAGGAAAAACAGCTCAGCTGCAGCAAGAGAGGCGACACAGTTCGCGTGTCAACGGCAGCCGCAGACCCAACGCGGCGGTCACGTAAGTGACGCGCAGGAGGTTCCATCGGCCGGCAGACATGTCATTAAAATTAACACCGATTTGCCCGACGCACCAACCCTCGACGCGCCGCTGTGTGCACACGCACATTGTTTCCCCAGGTCGCGAGCACGCGAAAAAGACCCCGCTCACCCGGAAGACGGGCAGAGCGGAGTCTTTTCACGCGGAAGGATTACTTCGGTGCGACGAACGGCTGATTGATCGTCGTGAAGTACTGGATCGCGGCGCCGATGGCGACCGGGGCGGTGATCAGGATCTGGCCCGCGAGGGTGCCGAGCGCGCCGACGGCGACGATGCCGCCGAGGCAGCCGATGGCCGCGGCCGGGATGAACGCGCCGAACAGGCCGACGATCGCGGCGGAGGCGACAGTCGCCCCCGCGATGCCGCCGAGCACGCAGCCGATGGCGCCGCCGGCCAGGCCGCCGACGAGCGTGCCGATGGTCGCACCGGCGGAGATCGTGCTGGTCAGACGGGTCCAAGCGGCGACCTCACGGTCGTACTCGGTCTTCCACGGGGCCTTGTCCTCGTACGGCAGAGCGACCGGCTTGTAGACCGCGTGTTCCCGGTCGAACACCGGCGTCAGCGTCGCGGTGCGGCCGGAAACCGCTGCGGCGATCGGGAATTCGAAGTCGTCGAGTTGAAACCGCAGCGGCTGCGCGGCGAGCACGGTACCGTTGGAGGCCTTCACCTCGAGCACCTCGTTCTCGACCACCAGCGAGCCCGCGTCGATTTCGATGATCGACTGGGTATCGGTCGCGTGCGCGGTGAAATTGATTGCGCTTTCCGCGTTTTCTTCTGCCGGGGCGGCACCGGACGTACCAGCGGCCACTCCGGTCGCAATGGTCACCAGCGCCGCCACCACGGCGAGCTTCCTCATCCTCATGTCCTGCAATCCCTCATCTCAGGTGGAGCCGTACCAGCCAAAAGCATCGGGCACCGACTCTGCGATAACGAGGAAAAAACGCAGGGCGATTTCAAATAGGCAACCGGGGAGTTACGGTCACCGCACTACTTCGCTTTGGCTGCCGCTTTCGCCTGCTTCTTGAATTCCCTTACCTGCGCGAGGGATTCGGCGTCGGTAACGTCGGCAACCGAACGGCGCGAGCCCTCGTCGCCGTACGCGCCCGCCGCCGCGCGCCAGCCTTCCGGCCGCACGCCACGTTGCTTGCCCAGGAGGGCCAGGAAGATTTTCGCCTTCTGCTCGCCGTAGCCGGGGAGGTCCCGCAGGCGGCGCAGCACCTCCTTGCCGTCCGGGTCTCCCGCGGTCCAGATGTTCTCGGCCTTGCCGTCGTAGTGCTCGATGACGTAGCGAGCCAACTCCTGGGCGCGCCGGGCCATGGACCGCCCGTAGCGGTGGATCGCGGGCGGGGTCGCGGCGAGATCCTCGAACTCCTGCGGATCGGCCTCGGCGATGCGCTGGATGTCGAAGCCGCCCATCCGGTCGGCGATCTTCTTCGGGCCGCGGAAGGCGTGCTCCATCGGATATTGCTGGTCCAGCAGCATGCCGAGCAGCGTGGCGAAATGGTCCTCGGTCAGTAGCCGGTCCGCCTCGGCGTCCTGCGCCAGGCACAGCGTGCGCGTCACTGTCCCGCCTCTCCGTCTATTCGGGCAGTACCAGACTAGTCATCGACCATAGTGACCCACCTCACATCCCCTACGCGCGGGTAGATGACCTGCCGCGTAGGCTCCAGGCCATGCCTCAGACGACGGCGACACCGACCAAGACGACGGCAACGGCCAGGGATGGACACGGGCCCATGAACACCTACGCATTGCGCCCCGATCGGTTCGACCGGGCAGGCCACGACCAGCTCGTCGACGTGCGCGACCTACAGGCCGCGCTGCCCGGTATCCGCCGCTTGCGCACCTGGGCGCACGAAGCGCTCGCGCTGCGGCCCGGCGAACACGCCGTGGACATCGGCTCCGGCACCGGGTCGGAGGTCATCACCTTCGCCGAAGCGGTCGGCCCGAACGGCAGCGCGGTCGGCGTCGAGCCGGACCCGCAGCTGCTCGCCTCCGCCGAGCGCCGTGCCGCTCAGGCCGGCTCGACGGCCAAATTCCACTCGGGGGATGCCTACGGCGTGCCGTTCGGCGCGGACTGCTTCGACGCCGTTCTGTGCGAGCGCGTCTTTCAGCACCTCACCGCCCCCGCCCGCGCGGCCAACGAGATCGCCCGCGTGCTGCGTCCCGGCGGACGCGTGGTCGTGGTGGACAGCGATTGGGGCACGGCGATCGTGCACCCCGGTGACCGGCGGGTTGTCCGCGAGGTGATCGAGACACTCGTGTCGGCGACCACCAATCCGCTGTCGGGCCGTCGCCTGCCCGGCCTGCTCACCAAGGCGGGCCTGGTGGTCGACGACATCGGCTCGGAGGCCCTGGTGCAGGACCGCAGCGTGGGCGCGGGCTCGCTGATCACCAGGATCTCGGCGATGGCGGTCGCGCGCGGCGCGATCACCGAGGCGGAGCGCGATCGCCTACTCGCCGACCTCGACGCGGGCGCCGCCAATGGCGACATCCACCTCTCGGTGACCATGTTCGCCGTCCTCGCGCACAAACCCCGCTGACCCGGCCGATGGCCGTCGACGTGCTGACCGACGTCGTGATCAACCGATCGCGCGAGCTGGTCGCCGCGTACTCGGCCGATCCGGGGCACGCTCCGGCCTGGTACTCGCGCATCCACAGCGTCACGTGGGAAACGGAGCCGCCGCTGCGCGTGGGCTCGCGGATGACGTTCGTCGCCCACTTTCTCGGCGGCAGGCTCACCTATACCTACGAGGTGGCCGACTACGCGCCCGGCCTGCGGCTGGTGATGCGTGCCGTGACAGGTCCGTTTCCGATGGAGACCACCTACACCTGGGCCGATACGTCCGAAGGCGGTACCCGCATGACGCTGCGCAACCGGGGCGAGCCGAGGGGTCTGCGAAGGCTGGCCGCGCCCGTGCTGGAAGCAGCGATCCGGCGGGCGAATCGCGCGGACCTGGCGCGGCTGAAGGAACTGCTGGAGACCGGGTAAGCGTCGGGCCTCGGTCAGGGTCCCGTTCGCGGCGCGGTTTCCGCCAGTCGTGCGCGCGTCGCAGCACGGCTCGAAGCGGGCTCTTCGGCAGCGCAGCCAGCCGTCCCGCCTCGACCGGAACACTGTCTCCTTCGTTTCGGCCGCGCCTCCGGCGTTCGATACAAACGGGAACGCCCGGCACGAAATCCGTGCCGGGCGATCAATCGTTGGGGTCTGCTCCTACTTGCCGAGCAGCTTCTCGGTGGCCGCCAGCAGCACGCACGTGGCCAGCCCGTCCATCGCCTTCTCCAGCTCGGGCAGCTTCGGGAAGCTCGGCGCGATCCGGATGTTCTTGTCCTCCGGATCGTTCCGGTAGGGGAAGGCCGAACCGGCCGCGGTGAGCGCGATGCCCGCGTCCTTGGCGAGGGCGATCACCCGCGCCGCGGTGCCCTCGAGCACGTCGAGGCTGATGAAGTAGCCGCCCTTGGGCTCGGTCCAGGAGGCCACCTTGGAGGCGCCGAGGCGGTC
Organism: Nocardia sp. NPDC051900; assembly: GCF_044452545.1. NCBI lineage: Bacteria > Bacillati > Actinomycetota > Actinomycetes > Mycobacteriales > Nocardiaceae > Nocardia > Nocardia sp. NPDC051900. The sequence continues at coordinate 98,431 of NZ_JBITBU010000022.1, forward strand.
CTCGAGGATCTTCAGCACCAGGGCGAACTTCGGCTCCAGGATGGCGCGGTGCTTCTGCATGTGCGCGCGCACGCCGTCGGCATCGCGGAAGAAACGCAGGTGGCGCAGCTGGTTGATCTTGTCCGGGCCGATGCTCTTCTTCGAGGCGTGGCTCAGGTACCAGTCCAGGTTCGCGGTGGAACCGCCGATGAAGCTCACGCCCGCGCCAGCGAAGGTGATCTTCGAGGTGGAAGCGAACACCAACGGGCGGTTCGGATTTCCGGCGGCGGCGGCCAGCCCGAGCACGTCGATCACCGGGGCCGCGGTGTCGGTGAGCGGGTGCACCGCATACGCGTTGTCCCAGAACAACCGGAAGTCGAGCGCTGCGGCGGGCATCGAAACGAGTTCGCGGACAACCTCTTCGGAGAAGACGACGCCGGTCGGGTTGGAGTAGTTCGGCACCGCCCACAGACCCTTGATCTGCGGGTCGCTCGCCAGCAACTCGGCGATGGCGTGGGTGTCCGGGCCGTCGTGGCGCATCGGGATCGGGATCATCTCGAAGCCGAGCGCCTCGGTGATCGCGAAGTGCCGGTCATAACCGGGGGCGGGGCACAAAAACTTCAGCGTGTCCTCGGCGGCCCAGCGGCGCTCGGAATCATTCGTGCCGTACAACATCGCGTAAGTGATCACGTCGTGCATCAGCTCGAGGCTGGCGTTGTTGCCCGCGAGCAGGTTGTCCACCGGGATGCCGAGCAGCTCGCCGAAGATCGCGCGCAGTTCCGGGAGACCGTGCAGGCCACCGTAGTTACGGCAGTCGGTGCCGGTGCCGTCACGGAAATCGCCGTCGCCGGGCAGGCGCAGCAGTTCGGCGGACAGGTCGAGTTGCTCCGGCGAAGGTTTTCCCCGGGTCAGGTCCAGCGTGAGCTTCTCGGTCTTGAGCGTCGCGTAGTTCGCGGTCTGGGTGTCGTGCTCGAGCACGAGCTCCTCATGGCTCATCAAACCGATCTGCGTTTGCCGGGGCATCCTGGGCAGCCTTTCAAGCAGCGAGGGGACGATGGGTTTGGCCGGACCGATGTGCGGCGGCGACCGAACAGTTGTCCGCGCAGACGCACGTACACCCGCGGACGGTGTTCACGTTACCCGTGCAGCGGCCGGAATTGGAGGCGTTATCCGAGGGCGGGATGCAGAGGCGAAACCGAACCGCGCCCGCACCGGCCGGGCACCGCACGAGGCCAATGAAAGGGGACCCCGCGCACCCGGCAGAGCCCGTTGACCCTTGCTGCCTTCCGGCCCTGGGGGGGTTCACAGGATGCGCGCCGCGCGGGATCCGTCGGCCAGTGTAGCGCCTCCGGCCCGCAAACCCATCTTCCGGGTCCACCACCCCCGACCGACCAGGCACTTCCCCCACGTCACCCCACCTATTTGGCGACCGGCCGGGGGCTACCGGTATGCTGCTCCACGGAGGATTCGCCTAGTGGCCTATGGCGCTCGCCTGGAACGCGGGTTGGGTTAACGCCCTCAGGGGTTCAAATCCCCTATCCTCCGCTGAAGAAGGGCCTGGTCAGGACGGTTTTACCCCGTTCTGACCAGGCCTTTTCTCATCGGCGGCCGAACGCATCGAAAAGATATCGGCTCGGTCGTAGCGCCACTGGAGGGTGACCCGGCGGGCAGATGCCGACTCCGTGACCTGCGTCGGTCAGCCTGTCCGACGAATAACGCGCCCCCACCTCCATTGATTCGGGCGCGGGCCGAATCGCTGTATCCGGTGTGCCGGTCTACTTCTCCAGCTTCTCCGACATCCACGTGCCGAGGGCGTACATGTCGTCGGCGGGGATGGTGCGCGTGTAGTGCAGGGGCGGGGTTATCCAGCGGAACCGACGCCACCCAGTGGCCGGACGGATCACCCAACCGCCGTATTCGCGGTGAGGATGCCACTGGCCCTCACCGGTATAGCCGGGCTCGCGGGATTCGCGCCGGAACCAGGCGTGCATGTGGCGGCGCAACAGAAACCAGCGAGTGGACCATGTCGGAGGGCCGCTAGTGATAACGAGCAGCTTCATCGGAGTGAACCTAGCACTGGAGGATGGCGGTCACGGTTTCTTCGCGCCGGCCATACTGCGTTGCAAGTGGTCGAGCAAACCGCGTCCGACCGTGTCGCGAAGAAGCTGGCGAGGGTGTACAACCGCACCGGGCAGTTCGTGACGGTGGGCGCGGTGGTCGAGTTGCGGGAGCGGATGCGGCCACTGGTTGCCGCGACAGCATAGGAGCACATCGGGATGGTGCGGATCGGCGTCACCGGGCATATGAACATCACCGAGGCTACGGCACCGTTGGTGTACGACGCGGTGTGCGCGCTGCTCGATGAGCATGATCCGAGCGATCTGGTCGGGGTGAGTTGTATTGCGCGCGGGTCTGATTCGGTGTTCGCACGGGCGGTCCTCGATGCGGGCGGCCGGCTGGAGGTGGTGTTGCCGTCCCGGAACTACCGCGAGCGGAAGGTGAAACCGGATCACGCCGAACTGTTCGATGAGCTTGTGAAACGCGCGACCACCGTGCGCGTGCTGGATTTCGACGACGCGGGCCGGGAAGCGTACGAGGCGGCCAACGATGTCGTGGTCGGGTCGGTCGATCGACTGATCGCAGTGTGGGATGGCGACGCGGGGCAGAAGGCGGGCACCGGGACAGTGGTCGAGCTCGCGCGTGAACGTGGTGTGCCGGTCGATGTCGTGTGGCCGAACGGCGCCGCACGGGACTGACACCGGTCGAGCTTTCGGATTCCCCTCGGAGTTGCCGGACGAGCCCAGTTCGTCCGATCTGGGCTGTGCGACTGCCCATTCCGGTGGAATGATCTTCTCCGTGACTCAGTGGCTCCCGCTCTTCGGTTCTCTCATCGTTGCCATTGCGGCATTGGTCGGCGTGCTGGTCAACAACCGCACGAACCGTGCGGCGCTCACCGCCGCGGACGAGCGGAACCGGGTCACCTTGGACGCGGCGCAGCGCAATGTGGAGTCGACCAACGCGGCGGCCGAGCGGCGCGAGCACGACAAGTGGCGGCGGGAATCGGTGCTGACCGCGGTCTCGTCCGTGCTGTCCATCTCGAGCGACGTCCGCCAGCAGTTGCTGCATTGCGAACTCTGGGAGGCCGACGAGCTCGATGAGGTCGATACGGAGATCCGGCAGATCATCACCGGCTCGCGAGGCTACATCAGCAACCTGCGCGTCGTGTCGCATCGCAAGATCCCCAATCGCTGCGAGGACCTGATGCGCACGCTCACCGCGGCGCTCAACATCAGTTTGCAGCGCCGCCGGATCGAATTCGACGGCGAGGCCACCGCCGAAGAGATCACCGAGATCCAGGCGCTGTGGTCGCGGGCGATCGAGAACACCGTCGAGGAGGAGCGCTCGGTCATCAACGCCACCCGGCTGGAACTGGACATCAAGATCTCCGCCGAAGTGCACCAGGCCGCGCCGCAGCCGGCCCTCGTCCGTTCTTGACCGGCGGGCTCGTCACACCGATGGCGACGCCGGAGCGGAGTCGACCCGCGTGAGGTGCGCTTCGAGCAGCGCGGCACGCAGGTGGGCGGCGTAGGCGTCGAGGTCGGGCAGCACCGCCGGGTCGGCGTGCAGCGAGATAGTGACGGTGTCGCCGAGTCCGTGCACGCCGTGGGTGAGGTGCATGACGGAACCGAGGGCCGGGAACCCGGCCGTGAACCGTACCGCGCCGCCACCGAACGAAAGATCGGCTGGACCACGGTCGACACTCGAGACGACGGTGTGGCCCGCGATCGAGTCGGGCACGGCGTCGAGGGGGTAGCGATCCACGTCGCGGCGCAGCAGCGGGGCCGGCATGGCCGCGGTGACCCGGCCCTGCGCGGACAGCAGCGGGTGCTGTGCGCGGACGCGCCGGTCGGCGAGCGCCGCGGCGATCTTGTCGGCGCGCAGGCGCAGATCGGTCTCGTCGATGAACAGGTCGACGCCGAGACCGCAATAGTTGTTGCGTGCGCGGCCGGCTTCGGGAAGCGCCATCGGCACCTGCGCACCGAGCCGCTCCACCGGCTCGCCCAGCTCGGCCAGGTAGCGGGCGAGCGCCAGCGACACCGCGGTCAAGACGACCACCGTGACGGTGCGGCCGGGCACCCGCAAGTCGGCGGAGGGGAACACCAGCATTCGAGCTTCGTGCCGCGAGATGCCTTGCGGTGAAGACCGATTCAGCACACTCGGCGGGAAACCGGCTGCGGGTGGCGGCACTTCACCCGACTCGGTCAGTTCCGCGAGCCGCCGCTGCGCCCGAAATGCCTGGTAGCCGCGCACCGCGGTCGCCGCCACCCGGACCGGCATGCGCAGCACACCCACCGCCGAGTCGACCAGCACCCCGGCCGCCGACACCGCGTCACCGATCGTCCGCGCCCGTGCCGTGACCTCCGGCCACCGCGCGAGGGTCTCCAGCCGCGATCCGGGCGCGGTCCTGGCGTCCGCCGCCGAACCCACCGCTTCGGGCGCCGCCGACGCTGTCCGGCTTCCGTCTTCGACCGCGGGAGTCTCCGAGAACAGCGCACGCGCGATCGCTGAGGACCGCCGCCCATCGGCCAGGGCATGGGACATCTGGAGCACCGCCACCAGCGCGGGCTCGCCGCCCAGCCCCGGCGCGTCGGCGATGGCACGGAACACGTGCAGCCGCCACGGGTGCACGGCGGCATCGACTCCGGTGCCGAGCAGATCGCCGAGGACCTCCAGCAAGCACGACCAACTGCGCTCCGGCAGTTCGTGTTCCACGAATTGCTCGGCGCCGAATTCGCATCGGGTCCACATCGGGTAATCGATGTCCGCGGGCAGTTCGCGCAGCCGGACCCCAAGGTCGGCGATCCGCGCGCTCCGTTCGGCGACGGCGGCGCGCAGTTCCACCGTGGGCAGTCCACGATCGGCGAAGCAATACAACAGAAAAAGATCGTTGCGCGTACGTTCGGACAACCAATACATCGTCGCGTCCTGCGGTGCCATCGCGCTCACAGGTAAAACGATATCGACTCGGACCGGATCGCCTCCGGCGGGCCGGAGCAATGTGAATGATCTTGTTCCACAATTCCGTCCGGAAAATCCCATCGATTCCGCCACGCAGCTCTGCTACCGTCTGTAGTAGGAACGGATACCACTCACCCAGGCGGGGTGTCGGCCATGGCTATAGATCTAGCTCGCAGAATCGCCAACCAAGCCGATGAGGCGGACGAGCGATATAAGGCCGCCGCGTTCGTCAAGCGGTCGATCAACAAGGTGTTCCCCACGCATTGGTCGTTCCTGCTCGGCGAGATCGCGCTCTACAGCTTCATCATCCTGCTGCTGTCGGGCGTCTACCTGACACTGTTCTTCGACCCGTCCATGACGGAGGTCGTCTACAACGGCTCCTACCAGCCGATGCGCGGCGTGACCATGTCGCGCGCCTACGAGACGGCGCTGAATCTGTCCTTCGAGGTTCGTGGCGGCCTGTTCGTGCGGCAGGTGCATCACTGGGCGGCGCTGCTGTTCGCGACCTCGATCATCGTGCATCTGTTCCGCATCTTCTTCACCGGCGCGTTCCGCAAGCCGCGTGAGGCGAACTGGGTGCTCGGTTCACTGCTGCTGATCCTGGCGATGTTCGAGGGCTTCTTCGGTTACTCGCTGCCCGACGACCTGCTCTCGGGCACCGGCCTGCGGGCCGCGTTCTCCGGTATCACGATCTCGATCCCGATCATCGGCACCTGGCTGCACTGGCTGATGTTCGGCGGCGACTTCCCCGGCGACATCATCATTCCCCGGCTCTACGTCGCGCACGTGCTGCTGTTCCCCGGCATCATCCTGGCGTTGATCGCCGCGCACGTGGCGCTGGTGTGGTACCAGAAGCACACCCAGTTCCCCGGGCCCGGCCGCACGGAGAACAACGTGGTCGGCGCCCGGATCGTGCCGGTGTTCGCCGCCGACCAGGGCGCGTTCTTCGCCTTCACCCTCGGCATCGTGGGCATCATGGGTGGCGTGTTCCAGATCAACCCGATCTGGAACCTGGGTCCGTACAACCCGTCGCAGGTGTCGGCGGGTTCGCAGCCGGACTTCTACATGATGTGGACCGACGGCATGGCGCGATTGATGCCGCCGTGGGAGCTGTACCTGGGCCGCTACACCGTGCCCGCCGTCTTCTGGGTCGCCGTGATCATGGGTCTGGTCTTCGTCGTCCTCATCGCCTATCCCTGGATCGAGAAGCGGCTCACCGGCGACATAGGCGCGCACCACAACCTGCTGCAACGCCCCCGCGACGTGCCCGTTCGCACGGCCATCGGCGCGATGGCCATCGCGTTCTACACGGTGCTCACGCTGTCGTGCGTCAACGACATCATCGCGTACAAGTTCCACATCTCGCTCAACGCGACGACCTGGGCCGGACGCATCGGCCTGCTGCTCGCGCCCCCGATCGCCTACTTCCTGGCCTACCGCATCTGCATCGGCCTGCAGCGCAGCGACCGGGCCGTGCTCGACCACGGGGTGGAGACCGGCGTGCTCGTGCGCCTGCCGCACGGCGAGTACATCGAGGTCCACCAGCCGCTCGGCCCGGTGGACAAGCACGGCCACCCGGTTCCGCTGGAGTACCAGGGCGCGCCCGTGCCGAAGAAGATGAGCAAGCTGGGCGCGGCGGGCAAGCCGGGCACCGGCAGCTTCCTGCGCGCGGATCCGCGGGACGAGAGCGCGCAGCACTTCGAGATCGAGCACCAAGAGGAACGCAAGCAACTCGCGGTGCTGCGCAATGTTCAGGAACGGGCGAACGGCGACGGAAACGGTTCCGCCCACTGAACATTCGGCACCCGACCCGCCCGGAAAACCGCGAAGGCCCCGAGTCCGATACGACCCGGGGCCCGCTTTGCCTTGTTCAGGCGATTCCGGAGCAGTTCAGCCGCACCGGAATGCTCCCGTCGAGACCCCCACTAGGAATGCATCCCACTCACCCGGCGCAAACGCCAAGACCGGACCACGTCCACTGGCTTTGGTGTCACGAACCGCGACACGGCCGTCGACGAGAAAAGCGACTTCCACACACGCGCCATCCGGACCGCTGTATGTGCTCTTGCGCCATACAGCGCCCGTCCAACCAACCTCCACGGTACTAGCTCCTTTGCTGCGTCGAGAGCGAGATTTCTCCTGACATCGTTCCAGCTAGCAGCGGTATCCGACTGGAAAGCCGAATCCCGTGGTGCACCTTTTGCCGGAGCCCACTTTCCCGGTGCGTCGATATCGCACATCGAGTTCGAGAGGAAATTAACCTCGCGCGGGGCCCGTCCCCGCGCGGTAACACTAGCAGGTCCTTCGAAAGTTTGCCCGGCTCTTGCCTATTCAATCATCGCAACCACACACGTTTGCGAAGCAACAGGGTTGCGGGAACATTGCCGACCCTGGGTATTCATTCCAAACACTGGCGTACCACAATGTTTTTAACGGATGTGATTGCTCTGTTATCGGCCGACAATTCCCCTCCGGCCGAGGGCCGCGTCGACGGCGGCACAGCGGCCGTGCATGATGGAACCTATGGTCGAACGCGATCGAGACGACGCAGGTCGCGCCCGTAATGCCCGTCCGCGCGACCGCCTCGGGCGTCCGCTGCCTCCCGGCAGTACCGGAGTTGCCCGAATTCCGGATGATCTCGATCTTCCACCCCAGCAAACCTTGACCTTCGCCCAGCAACTGCTGGACGAGGGACTCGCATTCAATGCGCACGAGGTTTTAGAGGCCGCATGGAAGAACGGATCGTTCGCCGAGCGGATGCTGTGGCAGGCGCTCGCGCAGTTCGCTGTCGGTCTGACGCACATACAGCGCGGAAATCCCAAAGGGGCGCGTACACTGCTCGCCCGCGCGGTGTCGCGGATGACGGCATACCGACCGGAGAGCGGGCAGGCGCCCTACGATATCGACCTACCCGGATTGATCGCCCACGCCGAAGCTCTGCTCGCGACGCTGGAAGCGGGCGGCGAACCGGCGGACGCCGACCTGCGGCCGCGTCTGCGCGGCTGATCGCCTCGCTTCTACCATGGCCGGGGTGCGCTTCTCATCGTCCATCAGACGAGCCCGTGCCTGAGCCGGGTGCGGGCCGGTATGCGCCGAGCCCGTCCGGGGACCTGCATCTGGGCAATCTCCGCACCGCACTGCTTGCCTGGGCATTCGCTCGTTCCACCGGCCGCCGCTTCCTGCTCCGGATCGATGACCTGGATCGAGTGCGGCCCGGTGCGGAGCAGCGGCAGCTCGACGATCTCGCCGCGATCGGCGTGGGTTGGGACGGGCCCGTGGTACGACAGTCCGATCGGTTGCCGCAGTACGAGGCGGCCATCGAACGCCTCACCGCCGCCGGGCTCACCTACGAATGCTTCTGCACGCGAAGGGAGATACAGAAAGCAGCGACGGCGCCGCACGGACCGATGGGCGCCTATCCCGGAACCTGCCGCACCCTGATTCCCTTGGAGCGCGAGCGGTTGCGCGCGCAGGGCCGCCCGGCCGCACTCCGGCTGCGCGCCACGGCCACCGAGTTCGAGGTGTACGACCAGTTGCACGGTCGCTACCGGGGCCCGGTCGACGACGTGGTGCTACGGCGCGGTGACGGCATCCCCGCCTATAACCTCGCCGTCGTGGTGGACGACGCGGCGCAGGGCGTCGACCAAGTGGTTCGCGGCGACGACCTGCTGCCATCGACCCCGCGACAGGCATACCTCGCGACGCTGCTCGATCTGCCGGTGCCGCACTATGCCCACGTGCCGCTGGTGCTCAATTCGGAGGGGCGGCGGCTGGCGAAACGGGATGGGGCGGTGACACTCCGCGAACGATTGGCGCTCGGCAACACGCCGGAGGAAGTAGTCTCGGCACTGGCCGCTTCGCTCGGCTTCACCGCGACATCGTCGTCCGAGCTACTCGAGCGTTTCGACACCCGGCGGCTACCCCGTGAACCGTCGGTATTCGACGTGGACGGGTTGTTGCGAAGCAGCCCATGTCCGTAACGTACGCATCGTCCAACTACTGATCAATCGACGAGGACAAACAACTATGACAAGCGGTGGGTACGACCCCAACCAGTATCCGCAGGGCGGGCAGCCGTACGGCCAGCCGTACCCCCAGGGGGGCGACCAGTACGGCCAGCAGCCGCAATACGGGCAGCAGCCCCAGTACGGCCAGCAGCAGCCGCAATACGGGCAACAGCCCCAGTACGGCCAGCAGCAGCCGCAATACGGACAGCAGCCGCAGTACGGCCAGCAGCCCCAGTACGGGCAGGAACCCTACGGTCAGTACCCGCAGCAGCCCGGGTTCAACAACTACAGCGGACAACCCGGCGACCTCTTGACCCGGTTCGGCGCACGCGTTCTCGACGCCATCTTCAGCGGCATTCCGGCAGGCATCGTCTACTGGCTGGTCGCGTACGGCATCGGCGGCTTCGTCGGCGGCATTCTCGCCACCGCCATCGCCTACGTCGTCATCGTCGGCTACTACGTGCTGCTGGAGACCTCCCAGGGCGCCACCTTCGGCAAGAAGATCCTCGGACTGAAGATCCTGGCTCCCGGTGGCGCGGCGAAGATCGATCCGCAGACCTCGCTCAAGCGCAACCTCTTCGTCGCCCTGAACATCGTCTACTGCATCGGCGGCCTCGCGTCGTTCGGCTTGGCGATCTACATCGCGATCACCATCGAGCAGGACCCGAACAAGCAGGGCTGGCACGACAAGTTCGCCGGCGGCACCCAGGTCGTGAAGGCCTGATCCGCCGGAGGCCCGGAACCGCGAAGCGGGTGTGCGCTGAACCAGCGCACACCCGCTTTCTTTGTTGCGGGACAAGCAGGATCACATACCGCTTACATCTGATTCCTTCTGTCCGACAGAGAATTACGTCTACATCGACTCGATAATGCCTATCGTTGTCCGGGTCGTGAAAGTAGGATCGCACTAACCCACTCCGGCCACGCGGCCGCGTAGTGAGGTCAAGGGGGGATTCGCCAGATGGCAGCGCGTGGCTTCGTGGACCTGTTGGGTCCGGTCAGCCTGCGTACGGCCAGGCAACCGAGTAGCGCCTCGAGTTCCTCGCGCGGGCCCCGTTAGCAGCGACAACAGAGAGTCTCGGTATGAACATCATCAGATCAGCGGCAGCCGCCACCGTTCTCGTCGGCTCGGTGCTCGGCATGAGCACCGTCCTGCCGGCAGGTGCGGCGGGAGCACAATCGACGCAGAGCGATTGCGGGAACATCACTTGCACGGTCCGGCTCGATCGCGCGCAGACACGTAGCGCGAGAGACAAGAGCTGGCTGGTAGGTGCCGGTTCCGGCCTGATCTGCGCTCCCCTCAATGTGGCGGGTACCGTCTGCGCGGGAGTGATCGCGCTCGTCGCGACCGACATCGCGGTCGACGCGGGTACCTACTACGAGAACGGTAACTGCGTCGGCATCAGGTTCATTCCCCATGGCCTCACGTTCGCGGGGACGACGGAAGTCACACGCGGGACCTACAACTGCGCGTGAGCCGGACGAGGTGCCATTCGTTCGCGAATGGCACCTCGATGGCTCGACTCGTACGGTGAACTACGCGCTGGTCGTCCCCGCGATGATCACGACGACGAACCACAGGATGGCGAGCACGGTGGCGCCGACGCCGATCCAGATGCCCGCGAGCGCCATACCGCGGCCCTCTTGGCCGTTTTGCTTGATCTGGTTCAACGCGATCACGCCGAGGATGATGCCGACGATCGAGCCGAGCCCGCAGGTGACGAACCCGACCAGCGACGAGATCAGCGCACCGATCGCCATGCCGTTGGTGCCCTGCGCCGGGACTCCGTAGGGCTGGTACGGAGTCTGGTAGCCGTATTGCGGCTGCGGATACGGCTGCGCGGGCTGCTGATAGGAGGGGTACTGCGGCTGCGGGGGCGGCGTCATCGGCTGCGAAGGCGGCTGCACCGGGTACTGCGGCGCCGACGGGTAGCCCGACGGCTGCTGCTCCGGGCTCGGGTATTGCGGGACCGAATTCTGTCCACCGGACTCCGGCGACACGCCTTGGCCACCGTACTGCTTCCACCACTCGTCGGAGTCCCCGGGATTCGTCATTGCTACAGCGTATTCCACAACCTGGTTGGATGATGCGGGTGAGTGAGTCGAAAACCACACAAGAGCACGGCGGGCCTGGACGCCCCGCGGACCACGCGGCATTTGCCCAGGTAGCGCGGGGGTACTACGCACCGATCGTGGCCCTTTTCACGGCAACCCTGATCATTTCCAACATCTGCGCCACCAAGGGGGTGGAGTTCTTCGGCGACCGATCGGTGTCGCTGGGGCCGCTGCAAATCCTTCCGATCGCCACCGACGGCGCATTCTTCCTGTTCCCGCTGGCCTACATCCTCGGCGACGTACTGAGCGAGGTGTACGGCTTCCGCGCCACCCGGCGGGCCATCTACTACGGCTTCGCTGCCCTGCTGCTGACGGTCGTGTGCTTCGCCATCGCGATCCGGCTGCCCGCCGCGAGCTTCTACGACAACCAAGAGGCGTTCCGCACCGTCCTCGGGACGACGCCTCGGCTCGTCATCGCGGGCCTGGCCGGGTACTTCGTCGGCCAGCTGCTGAATTCCGCGACGTTGGTGCTGATCAAGGAGCGGACGAAGGAAAAGTACCTGTGGGCCAGGCTGATCGGATCGACCATCGTCGGCGAGTTCGCCGACACGCTGATCTTCTGCTCGATCGCCGCGGGCGCCATCGGCATCGATACCTGGCAGCAGTTCATCAACTATGTGATCGTCGGCTTCATCTGGAAGACCCTATGCGAGGTGTTCGTGCTCCCGATCACCTACCGAGTGATCGCGTTGCTCAAGAAGCACGAACCGAGCTACGCGCCGACCGAAGTGGATCCGCTGCACACCTGACGAAATCCCCGGCAAACAGGGCGCGGGCCACGAGAGACGATCGAAGACTTCGCGGAGTTACCGATCCACTTCGTGCCCCGCGCCCTTCTTACTTCTCCAGCGGCCCAGTGTCTGCGCCTTGTGTTCATCGAAGTAACCGCCCTCGATGCTCTCGCGGATCCGGTCGACCAGGCGAATCGTGAACCGCTCGTTGTGAATCGTGCACAGCGTTGCGGCGAGCATCTCCTTGGCCTTGAACAGGTGATGGAGGTAGGCGCGCGTGTAGTTGGCGCAGGTGTAGCAGTCGCAGTTCTCATCAATCGGGGTGAAGTCGCGACGAAAGCGGCTGGTGTTGATGTTGAACCGGCCGGTGTCGACGTAGATCGCGGCGTTGCGGGCGACCCGGGACGGGTTCACGCAGTCGAAGGTGTCCGCGCCGTTCTCGATGGCGGTGAAGATGTCCTCCGGCTCGCTGATGCCCAGCATGTGGCGGGGTTTGTCCTCGGGCAACTCGTCACAGCACCACCCGACGATGGCACCCAGATTGTGCTTCTCCAGCGCGCCGCCGATGCCGTAACCGTCGAATCCCGTTCCCGCGTTTCCGCGAATCGACTCGAGTCCGCGGCATGCCTTTCGGCGCAGGTCCTCGTACTGCGCGCCTTGGACGACGGCGAACAGCGCTTGATACGGCCGGTGCGTGCGCGCGGCGGTCAGCCGCTCGTGCTCATCGATGCAGCGCTGCGCCCACTCGTGGGTGCGCTGCACCGATTGCTCCTGATAGGCGCGGGTGTTCAGCAGCGTGGTGAGTTCGTCGAACGCGAACATGATGTCGGCGCCGAGCTGGTGCTGGATGTTCATCGACACCTCGGGCGTGAAGCGGTGCACCGAACCGTCGAGGTGGGAGCGGAACGTGACACCGTCGTCGTCCACGGTGGCCAGCCGCTCTTTGCCGGGTGCGATCACGTCGTCGCTGCGTACGTCGACCGCTTCCATCGCGAGCACCTTCTTGAACCCGACGCCCAGTGACATCACCTGGAACCCGCCGCTGTCGGTGAAGGTCGGCCCCGGCCAGTTCATGAACGCGCCGAGCCCGCCCGCCTCGTCCACGATGTCGGCGCCCGGTTGCAAGTAGAGGTGGTAGGCGTTCGCCAGCAGCGCTTGGGCGCCGAGTTCCCGCATGGTCTCCGGCAGGACCGCCTTGACCGTCGCCTTGGTGCCCACCGGGATGAAGGCGGGCGTGGCGATCGGCCCGTGCGGCGTGGCGATCACACCGGACCGGCCGTGCCGCCCGTCCAGGCGCGTACCGACGGTGAAGGAGAAGGATTCGGGACCGGACACCCCGCTATCCTCGCAGTTCGGCAGTCGCCGCCCGAACCAGGCCACCGCTCGCCCCGGCCCTCGGCCCCGGTCAGTCGGATTCACCGAGACGCGACACTCGCTCGGTCTGCTCCTGGTGCACGCGCAGTGCGGTGCGCAGGAAGTCGAGCGCGATCTGCAGCTCGTCGGTGTCGAACCGAGTGAGAGCGTCGGCCCCCGCCATGCCGACGGGTTCGAAGATCTCTCGCGCCACCTCCTCGGCCCGCGCGGTGCCTTCCACCAGTATCCGCCGCCGATTGCCGGGATCTTGTGCGCGCGAGACGAATCCGGCCCGCGCCAATCGGTCGATGACGGTGGTGGTGGCAGCGGGACTCAGTCGCAGCGCGACGCTGAGCTCCCCCGCCGCCAGCGGCCCACGGCCGAGCACGATGTCCAGGCAGCGCAGGTCGGTGCGATTCAATCCCAGGCGCACCGCCGCGGCCTCGTCGAAGGCGTCGAAACTCTGCTGCAGTAGCCGCAACTCCTGCGCGATCGCACCGATCAATTCATCTTTCGACATTCGAAACTTTCGGCTATCGTACATTTCGATCTCCGAATCTTAACATCGAAAGGCACGCTCCCATGAACACGACACTCGACCAGCGCCGCGCCGACGATCCAGCCCTGCGCGGCCTGTTCGACAACCTCATGCAAGCCTGGACCGATAACGACGCCGCCGCCTACGCTGCGCTGTTCACCGAGGACTCCGACTACGTCTCCTACGACGGCACCCGAGCCATCGGCCGCAGCGAGCATCAGGCCAACCACGCCAAGCTCTTCCGCGGCGTCCTGGCCGGTTCGGCACTGGTCGGCGATCTCGAGTCGATCCGCTTCATCAGCCCCGACGCGGCGATCCTGCACGGCACGGCATCGGTCCTGATGCCCTGGCGTTCCCGGCTGCCCGAACGCCGCCTGTCCCGCCAGACACTGGTGACCATCCGCACCGACCAGGGCTGGAAGATCACCGCGCTGCACAACGGCCGCGTCCGCCCGGTACGCATCCCCGAACCGGATTCCTTCCCGTCGAGAATGTCCCAGCTCATGGCCCGCCTGGCGCGACGCCTCGGTTTCGGCCACAAGCGATCGTGAGAGCCGGTTCACGAACCAGGCCGCTCAGCGCCGCGCTGGAAATCACCAACCGCACCGCGCGGGCGCGACCCCCACAACAATCCTCGGACGCCCAACCGACAGCCGGCCACTGCGAATCGCATGCACCGAAGTAGCGGACTCGAACGCCGACGCGCCCAGCGCACCGCAACCACGTCTTTCGAGCGCAGCGAGACCGAGCATCCGCCGTTCGCGGCCCGGCTCGCGTCCGAGTGACCGCCGCGTAGGCGACGAAGGAGCAAGCGGCGGTCGCTCGGACGCGAGCCATAAAGGGGCCGCGAACACGCCGCGCCGAAGGCGCGGCCAAATCACACAGCGCCCGCGAACTGGGCGTTGTACAGGCGGTAGTACGCCCCGCGCTCGTCGAGCAAGCGTTCGTGCGAGCCGTGTTCCACGATCCGGCCCGCTTCCATGACGACGATCAGGTCGGCGTCGCGGATGGTGGACAGGCGGTGGGCGATGACGAAACTGGTCCGGTCGCGGCGCAAGGCGGCGGTGGCGTGCTGCACGAGCAGTTCGGTGCGGGTGTCCACCGAGCTGGTCGCCTCGTCCAGGATGAGGATGGACGGTTTGGCGAGGAACGCGCGCGCGATGGTGATCAGCTGTTTCTCGCCGGCGCTGACGCCGGAGCCCTCCTCGTCGATGATCGTGTCGTAGCCGTCGGGCAGCGCGTGCACGAAGCGGTCGACATAGGCGGCGCGCGCCGCGGCGAGGATCTCCTCTTCACTCGCGTTCGGGTTGCCGTAGGCGATGTTCTCCCGGATGGTGCCCTTGAACAGCCAGGTGTCCTGCAACACCATGCCGATGCGCGAGCGCAGGTTGTCGCGGGTGATCTCGGTGATGTCGACGTCGTCGATGGTGATGGTGCCCGCGTCCAGTTCGTAGAACCGCATGAGCAGGTTCACCAGCGTGGTCTTGCCCGCGCCGGTGGGGCCGACGATCGCGACCACGTGCCCGGGCTCCGCCACCAGCGACAGCCGCTCGATCACCGGCTTGTCGGGTTCGTACCGGAACGAGACGGCCTCGAACTCCACCCGGCCGCGGTCGACCGGGCGCGCGTCGGCCATCACCGGGTCCGGGCTCTGTTCCTCGGCGTCCAGGATCTCGAAGATCCGCTCGGCCGAGGCGACGCCGGACTGCAGCAGGTTGGCCATCGCACCGAGCTGGGTCAGCGGCTGGCTGAACTGGCGGGAGTACTGGATGAACGCCTGTACCTCGCCGAGCGAGAGGCTGCCCGTGGCCACCTTCAACCCGCCGACGAGCGCGACCAGCACGAAGTTCACGTTCCCCAGGAACATGATCGAGGGCATGATCAGGCCGGAGATGAATTGCGCTTTGAAGCTCGCCTGATACAGCTGTTCGTTGCGCTCATCGAATGCCTTGCCGACCTCGCGGTTGCGGCCGAACGCGGTGACCACCTCGTGCCCGGTGTACGCCTCCTCGACCTGGGCGTTGACCAGGCCGGTGTACTTCCACTGGTCGACGAAGTGCGGCTTGGACCGTTTCGCGATCTGCGCGGTGACCACGATGGCGGCGGGCACGGTGAGCAAGGCGATCACCGCGAGCTGCCAGGAGATCCAGAACATCATGACCAGGATGCCGAGCACCGAGAACACCGAGATGAGCAGCTGGCTCATGGTCTGTTGCAGGCTCTGCGAGACGTTGTCGACGTCGTTGGTCACCCGGCTGAGCACGTCACCGCGCGGCGCGGAGTCGAAGTAGCGCAACGGAAGTCGATGGATCTTGTCCTCGACCTCGCTGCGCAGCCGCTTCACGGTCCGGTTGATCACGATGTTGAGCAGGTACCCCTGCAACCACCCGAAGACGGCCGCACCGATGTACAGCGCCAGCACCAAGGCGAGGACCCGCCCGACCGCGCCGAAGTCGACCCCCACCCCTGGCACCACGTCCATGGCGCTGAGCATGTCGGCGAAAGTGTTGTCGCCCTTGGCTCGCAGGGCTTCGATCGCCTGGTCCTTGGACACGCCGGGCGGCAGCTGTTTGCCGACCACGCCGTCGAAGACCAGGTTGGTCGCCTTGCCGAGGATGTACGGGCCGACGGTGTTCAGCACCACCGAGACGATGACGAGCGCGATGATCAGCGCGACCTGTAACCGCTCCGGCGCGAGCCTGCGCAACAGTCGTTTCAGCGAGGGCACGAACGATTTCGCCTTGGTGCCCGGCGCACCGGGCGTTGGCATTCCGGGTCTCATCGCGCCTCCTCGGCACTCAGTTGCGACTCGACGATCTCCCGGTACTCCGAGCACTCCCGCAGGAGCTGCTCGTGCGTGCCGATGCCGGCTATCGCGCCGTCTTCGAGCACCACGATCTGATCCGCGTCCCGGATGGTCGCGATGCGCTGCGCGACGATGACAACCGAGGCGTCCGCGGTCTCCGGCTTCAGCGCCTCCCGCAGCCTGGCGTCGGTCGCCACGTCCAGCGCGGAGAACGAGTCGTCGAACAGATACACCCGGGGCTTCTTCACCAGCGCTCTGGCGATGGCCAACCGTTGACGCTGGCCTCCGGAAACGGTGGTGCCGCCCTGCGCGACGGGGGTCTGCAGACCCTCCGGCATCTCGCGGACGAAGTCGGCGGCCTGCGCGATCTCCAGCGCGCGCCACAGCTCCTCGTCGGTGGCGTGCGGATTGCCGTAGCGCAGGTTGCTCGCGACCGTGCCGGAGAAGAGGTACGCCTTCTGCGGCACCAGGCCGATCTGCGAGCGCAACACCTCCAGGTCGATGTGGCGCACGTCGGTGCCGCCGATATAGACCGCGCCGTCGGTGACGTCCATCAGCCGGGGTATGAGGTTGATCAGCGTGGTTTTGCCCGCGCCGGTGGACCCGACGATCGCGGTGGTGGTGCCGGGGCGCACCTCGAATCGGATGGCTTTCAGCACCGGCTTCTCCGCGCCGGGGAAGGCGAACTCGGCGAACCGGAAATCCACGACAGCCGGGTCGTCGGTGAACGGCTGCGGCAGGCGCGGCGGGTGCACCGATGACTCGGTGTCGAGCACTTCACCGATCCGGTCGGCCGACACCGCGGCGCGCGGCGCCATCATGGCCAGGAACGAGGCCATCATCACGGCCATCAGGATCTGCATGATGTAGGACAGCATCGCGGTGAGCGAACCGATCTGCATGTGCCCGGCGTCGATCGCGTGCCCGCCGAACCAGATCACCGCGACCGCGGTGACGTTGCTGATCAGCATGACCGTGGGGAACATCAGCGCCATCAACCGGCCGACCCGCAGCGCGGTGTCGGTGAGTTCGGTGTTGGCCAGGCCGAACCGCCAGGTCTCCTGCCGTTCCCGCACGAAGGCCCGCACCACGCGAATACCGGTGATCTGCTCGCGCAGTACCCGGTTCACCTCATCGATCCTGGCCTGCATGTCGCGGAAGCCGGGCACCATCTTGGAGATCAGCGCGGCCATGGACAGGCCGAGCGCGGGCACCGCGATCAGCAGCAGCCAGGACAGGCCGAGATCCTCGCGCAACGCCATGATGATGCCGCCGACGCACATGATCGGCGCCATCACCAGGATGGTCGCCGACATCACGATGAGCAGCTGAACCTGCTGAATGTCGTTGGTATTGCGGGTGATCAGCGAGGGCGCGCCGAACATGCCCACTTCGCGCGCGGAGAAGGTGCCGACGCGGTGCAGCAGCGCGCCACGCAGATCGCGGCCCGCGCCCATGGCCGCCTGGGCGCCGAGATAGACCGAAGCGGCCGACGCGACGATCTGCACGCCCGTGACCGCGAGCATCCACAAGCCGGTGCTCCAGATGTAGCCGAGATCACCTTTGGTGACGCCGTTGTCGATCAGGTCAGCGTTGAGGCTCGGCAGATACAGCATCGCGATCACGGAAATCAGCTGAAGCACAACGACCCCCGCGAGCTGGGTGCGGTAGGGGTACAGATGCGTGCGGAGCAGTTGGGTCAGCATGATGAATCGCAGGCTACCGGCTGTCGGCGCGATACGCCGTGAAGATTTCTGACCTGCATGAATGCTCTCCCGTCGGGGTCTGCGGAGCTAGCGGCGCGCCCAGGCGCCTGGGTCTTCGGTGAGCGTTTCGACGAATCCGGGCAGCCGGTTGCTCGCGATGTCGGCGATGGTGACGTTCTCCAGCACCGCGCGAATATTGACCCGCAGCGCGATCCACACCCGCTGCAACGGCTCGGCCGCACCGGCATAGCGGACGTCCTCCGGCCGCGCGCCGCGCACCGACGCGAGCGGGCCCTCGATCGCGCGGATCACGTCGGCGATGGAGATGTCGGCGGCCGGCCTGGCCAGCCAGTAGCCGCCGTCCGGGCCGCGCCTGCTGATCACGAGTTCCGCGCGGCGCAGTTCGCCGAGCACGGACTCGAGCACCTTGGGCGGAATCCGCTGGGCGGTGGCGATCGCTTCGGCCTTGACCACCGGCGCGGCCTGCACAAGGGGTGCGCCGAGTCCGACCGCCGACTGGTCCAGCCGCGGCGCACTGGCGATCTCGAGCAGCGTTCGCACCGCGTAATCGACCTTCGCGGTGATGTGCACAGCAGCGACTCCTGGCGTCGAGGGGATGGCTCGAATCTACGCGGCGCCGCCGCCCGCGAGCACACAGGTCGCGGCGTCCAGCAGTGACGATTCCACCAGCGAGTCGTCCGCACCAGGCACGAGTTCCTTGGACACCAGCGCAACACCGATCACCTCGAGCGCGGCGCAGGCGCGCAGGTGCGCCTCCTCGGTGGCGTCCGGTCCGGCCAGCCACTCGCGCAGCGCCTTGCTGGTGTTCATCAGATCGGGGTAGCGGTCGGCCATGGCGTTGATGATCGCGACCGTGTCGCGCACGACCAGCGCCCCGGCGTCACGGTGATGGATCAGACCGCGCAGATACGTCCGCAGCACCTGGCGGATGCCTTCGGCGTCGTGCGGCACCCGGTCGAGATCGTCCACCACCGAACGCATGAGATCGACGATCGGATCGATGATCGCCAATAGCAGATCGAGCTTCGACGCGTAGTGATAGTAGAGCGACGCCTTTGTGATTCCTACCGCATCCGCGACCTCGCGCAGGCTCGTCTGTTCGAATCCTTTGGCTCCGAACAGCTTTACCGCGGCGTCCCGAATCGCGATTTTAGTGCTTCCACCTGCGGCTACAGCGCCGGGTGCGTCACGCACGGCCATTCGACGATCCTCTCATCACCTTCGCATCGAGCGAAGATCACCCGTAAAATTGAGGTTGTACCTCCGCTTAGCTCCTGGGTAGTCTACCTACCGCACGGTAGGCAGAAAGCGTCAGTGGAGGCGGAGGCAGGCAGGGCACCTCCGCGAGTGCTGTCTACACGCAGAACCAGCACAATCCCAGTCATCGCTAGGAGTAACCAGTCGTGTCCGTTTACCTGTACAGATGGGGGAAGTTCGCCTTCCGCCGGAAATGGATAGTGCTTCCCGTCTGGCTCGTCTTGTTCGTGCTCCTCGGTGGCCTGGGCGCGCAGCTCAGCAAGCCGATGAGCAACGACTTCAGCATGCCCAACCTGCCCTCGGAGCGTGCCAACGAAATCCTCGACAAACACTTCCCCGGCGCCTCCGCCGCGTACAAGTTCGACGCGGTCACCGGCACCTACGTCGCCGCCGCGCCGGAGGGTCAGACGCTGACTGATCCGGCGAACCGTGCGGCGCTGGACGCGTTCATCGCCAAACTCGGCCAGCTCGACATCGTCGACCACGGCAAACCCATCACCAACCCGGTCGAGGCGACCGAGAAGATGGGCTGCCTGAGCAATCCCGATCCCGCGCAGTGCAGCGCCGCCCCGCTGAACGTGCTGAGCAAGACCGCGCCCGCGACCGTGGCTGTGATCAATGTCCCGTTCACGATCGCGAAGGTCACCGACGTGACCGACGCCCAGCGGGAAACGGCCTACGACGTGGCCGCCGACGCGCGCAACGCCGGGCTGACGGTCGAGATGAGCGGCTCGATCGCGCAGAAGCAAGAAGCGCCCAGCGGCAAGTCCGAGATGATCGGCATGGCCGTCGCGCTGGTCGTGATGGTCGTGGCATTCGGCGCCATCGTCGCGGCGTTCGTGCCGATCGTCACCGCGATCATCGGCCTCGGCGCGGCCACCTCGCTGATCATGCTCGGCACCTCGGTGATCGAGATCCCCAGCTTCACCACCTTCCTCGCCTCGATGATCGGCATCGCGCTGTCCATCGACTACGCGCTGTTCATCGTGTCCAGGTACAAGCATGAACTCGCGGTGCAGGATTCGCCGGAAGAGGCCGCCGGCACCGCGCTCGGTACGGCCGGTTCCGCCGTCGTGTTCGCCGGTCTGACCGTCATCATCGCGCTGGCGGGCCTGAGCATCGTCGGTGTCGAGTTCATGACGTTCATGGGTCTGGGCGGGGCCATCGCCGCCGGTTTCGCGGTGCTCACGGCGATCACGCTGATGCCTGCGCTGCTCGGCGCGTTCGGCCGGTTCCTGTTCAAGCCGAAGCTGCCGGTGGTCGCACAGCACGATCCCGAGGACGAGAACTCGGTCACCAACGGCATGCGTTTCGGCCGCCTGATCGGCCGCGCGCCGTGGGTCGCGCTGATCCTGAGCGTCGTGGTGCTCGGCGCGCTCGCCGCCCCCGCGGCCGGCTTGAACCTGGGCCTGCCCGGCGAGGACAGCATGCCGAAGACCTCCACCATCCGGAAGGCCTACGAGCTGCGGACCGAAGGCTTCGGCGAGGGCAGCAACGGCGTGCTGAACGTGGCCGCCGACCTGAGCGCCGTCCCCGCCGAGAACCGGGACGCCGCGGTGAAGGCGCTGCGCGACAAGCTCGCGTCCTACCCCGACATGGACTACGTGACCGAGCCGCAGTGGAGCCAGGACCAGCAGGGCGCGCTGCTGAACGGCGTGCCCAAGTCCGGGCCCAACAACCAGGCCACCAAGGATCTGGTGCGCGACGCCAGGGAGGCCGAGGGCCAGCTGAAGGCCGAGTACGGCATCGAGTACGGCATCACCGGCACCACGGCGATCTTCGCCGACGTGGACCACGTGCTGCTCAGCAAGATCGTGCCCTACCTGGCGATCGTGGCGGGCGCGGCGTTCGTCCTGCTCATCCTGGTGTTCCGGTCGATCCTGGTGCCGCTCACGGCGGCGCTCGGGTTCCTGCTGTCGATGGCCGCGACCTTCGGCGCGACCGTGCTGATCTTCCAGGAGGGCAAGCTCGGCCTGATCGAGGACCCGCATCCGCTGGTCAGCTTCATGCCGATCATGCTGATCGGCTTGGTGTTCGGCCTCGCGATGGACTACCAGGTCTTCCTGGTGACCCGGATGCGCGAGGAGTTCGTGCACGGCAGGTCGGCCAAGGACGCGGTGGTCGCCGGCTACCACCACGGCGCGCGCGTGGTGACCTCGGCGGCGATCATCATGATCTCGGTGTTCGGCTCGTTCCTGCTGGAGACCGACGTGACCGCGAAGTCGTTCGGTTTCGCCCTGGCGGTCGGCGTGCTGCTGGACGCGTTCATCGTCCGCATGGTGCTGATCCCGTCGCTACTGGTGCTGATGGGCAAGTGGTCGTGGTGGATGCCGAAGTGGCTCGACCGCATCCTGCCCGATATCGACGTCGAGGGTACGAAGCTGCGTGAGCTGCAGCGGCGTTCCGCCGAGACGGCGAAGGTGCCGGTCGGCGTCAGCTGATCCGAAGGCCATGGCTCGGCCCCGCATCCGGAGTCCGGATGCGGGGCCGAGTGCGTTTCACCGGCTCGGTTGCGGCAGTTCGCAGTCGCCGACCTTCGGATCGACGCCGACATAGTTGAGCGGGCCCGCGAGGGCGGTGAGACCGATCGTGCCCCAACCGGCGCAGTTCAACGGCGGCCCGCTGTCGAAATAGTGCCGCTGCCCGGCCGCGAGCAGGCCGATCGCCAGCCAGGCCAGCAGCAGGAACCCGAGCACCCGGGAGCCTATGCCCGGGCCGCGGCCGGCACGCGCACGACGTTCGTAATCACGCTCACGACGCCCGTAATCACGCATCTCCTCGGTTCCTTCCGTGCTCCCCGTCGAGGGGGATACCCGGCCACACCGACAGTTACCCAATCAGCCCGAGGTAGTGTGGATCGAATCGCGTCTCAGCAAATATTTGGTTCACGGACCCGCAGACGAAAAGCGGACAGCCGGGCGGTATACCCACCCGGCCGTCCGCGGTTACTCGATCGAACTACGGGCTCGGTTGCGGGACATTGCAATCCGCGACCTTCGGGTTGACGCCCATGTAGTTGAGCGGTCCCGCGATCACCGTGACGGCGATGGTGCCGAAACCGGCGCAGTTGACCGGCCCGCTGTCGAAATAGTGCCGTTGTGCTGCGGCGACCACGCCGATCAGCAACCAGATCAAGACGATTACACTTCCGATTCTCATGTTTCTCTCGCGCATCGTTCCCGCGCGGATTGTCCGACGGCGCATCTGGCATCGCGTCCTTCCCCGCACTTGCGTATCGGGCGTATACCCGCGATCGCGTCGGTTACCCCTCATGAAAAGGACAATTTTCACTCCGGTTCGGCGGGAACTGCCGGCTGGTACCTTCGGTGGCATGGCGGCGCTGTTCCAGTGGACGATTCCAGGCTGGGTGATCCTGCTCGTGCTGGTGGCCGTCTACGAGTTGACCGTGAACAAGCGCCGCAGGCGCCGCCGCACCCCGCTCTCCGGCACGTTCACCGACGAATTCACCGCGCTGTTCTACTCGACCAAGCGCATGGAGCTCGACCATCGCGAATCGGTGTCGATGTTGCGCGACGAGCAGGACCAGGGGGCGCCGCCGCTGATCGGTGTCGACCTGGCCGGTCGGAAGGTCGTATTGCGCAGGGGCGGTAACGAGTAGCGCTGCGCGCCCGTGATTCTCAGCGAAGGTGACCGTCGTCGGACAGAATGAGGCCCATGCGCGGCTCGATGAGTGAGAAATGGCAGCTGTTCGGCGACCGTCTCGAGTCCGCCCCGGGGCGGCTGTCGAGCCGGGTCCGCCGGGCGCTGAGAGCCAGAGCCGCCGGGACAGCCGACTCCGGCCAGGACGTTCCGGCTGAACTCGCCACGTTCGCGGACCTGGTGGCCGACCGCTCCTATCGGGTCACCGAGCAGGAGATCACGGCGCTCAAAGCGGCCGGGCACACCGACGACGAGATCTTCGAGGCGACCGCGGTCGCCGCCTACGGCGCGGCCGACCGGCGCCTGCGCGCCGCGCACCTGGCTTGGGAGGGGTACTGAGATGTGGCTGGAGGCAGTGCGTTCCGGTCACGACCGGCCGACCAAACTCGTGTTGTGGACCATGCGGCGGTTCAGCGGCGTGGAGGTTCCCGCCGTGCTCAAAGTGTTGTTCTACCGGCACAGGTTCTTCGGGTCGCCGCTGTCGGAGCTGATCCAGGACATCATGCGCGGACCGTCGTACTGGACCGTCGCCGAACGGGAGATCTTCGCGACGCATACCTCGCAGGCCAACGAGTGCCCGTTCTGCGCCACCTCGCACGAGGCGATCGCGGGCGCCTACATCGACGCCGACGTGGTGACCCGCGCCTTGGCCGACGGCGCGGACTCCCCGCTGCGTCCCGAGGCACGCGCGATGCTGGCCTTCCTCGCGAAGATGGCTCGTGACCCGGGCGGGTTGACCGCCGAGGACGCCGCGCTGGTCCGGCTGGCGGGCGTCTCCCGGGAAGCGTTCGACGAGGCCGTCTGGGTCGGCACTTGCTTCAACGTGATCAACCGGATGATGAACACGGTCGGAGCGGGCCCGTTGGAGGACGCGCAGCGCAGCGTGAGCGCCCGATTCATCAAACTCGCCGGCTACCGTATGCCGCCTCCGGTGACATTGTTCTCGCGCGGCGTCTGACCGCATTTCACCCGATCCGCTCGCATGCCGGATCCATGTGTGTTTTCCTCGAATGGTGAGCCAAGTCCACTTGGGGCACATTTTCCACATCGCCGGAAGTCCCGCAGCCGGCGATGCGGCCGACGCGTTGGCCGATCTGCCGGACGGTGCGCTGATAATCGGGGAAAGCGGCCGGATAGTATTCTGCGGATCGCGCTCCGATATCCCGGCCGAGCACCGCGCCGGAGAAGTGTTCGATCATCGTCCAGGATTCCTGCTTCCCGGATTCGTCGACACGCATATCCACTTCCCTCAGACCTTCGCGGGCGATGCCTACGGCGGCGGCCAACTGCTGGAGTGGCTCGAATTATGTATGTACCCCGCGGAATCCCGTTATGCCGATCCAGAATTCGCGCTATCGGCGGCCACCGAGTTCTGTGCACGGCGCATCGCAGCGGGGACCACGGCGGCGATGGTCTTCGGCTCGGCGTTCCCGCATGCGCAGGACGCCCTGTTCACCGAGACCCGGCGGCGTGGTCTGCGGATTGTCGCAGGCCGGGGAATCCAAACGACCGGAGCGGATGCGGCGGCGCCGCTGATCACCACCGAAGACGACGCCATCCGATTGACGAGCGAAGAGATCGACAAATGGCATGCCGCCGACACCGGTGACGTGGACACGGCGCTGCTGCACGTGGCGGTCGTTCCGCGATTCTCGCTGGCGGTTACTCGCACGACGCTGAAAAACCTGGGCGATCTCTATGATTCGGTACGCGAACGCGGCGTCTATTTCCACAGTCATCTCAACGAGAACAACCGCCCTGGCACCGGCGAAGTCGATGCCACCAAGCAGGCGTACGACGTGGCGACCTATCTGGACACCTACGACGGGAAGTTCCTGCCCGGGTCGGCCGTGGGCGGCAAGAGCATGCTCGGCAAGCGCGCCATTCTCGCCCACTGCGTGCACTGCCAGGACGACGAACTGCGGCGGATGGCCGAAACCGGCACGTCGGTCGCGCACTGCCCGGTATCGCAGCAGTTCCTCGGTTCCGGCACGATGCCGTGGAAGCGGGCGCTCGCCTCCGGCGTCACGGTGGCCGCGGGCACCGATTACGGCGGTGGCGACGAATGGCTTATTCCACAGGTACTTTCCGCCGCATTCAAAGTGCACATCTCCGAACCGGGCGAGCAGGGCGTGTCGATGCATCCCGCGGAAATGCTGTTCACCGGCACGCTGGCCGGTGCGCGTGCCTTGGATATGGAGAACCGTTTCGGGAATTTCGACGTCGGTAAGGAAGCCGACTTCATCGTGGTCGAACCGGCGCGTGTTCCAGCGCTGGAAAGCACGCTGGCATACGGCGTTCGCTCCGACGACCCCGTACTGGCCCGGGATCAGACACTGTTCGCCTTGCTGATGGGTATCCGAGAGCCCGCGATCACCGAGGTCTACGTGCGGGGCCGTCGCGTCGACGTCGTGTAGCGCCGATGAATGCCGCGGCGACCGTCGTAACGGTCTTTCACCGGCCGGCGAACGACGCGGCCTTCCGGGACTGGTTGGCGCGGCTGACCGAAATCGCCCGCGCGATGCCCGGGTTCACGCATTCCTCTGTCGCGGTGACCGAGAGCCCGATGCTCGAACCGGGATTCAGCGTCACATTCCGATCCGAGTCATTGCTGCACGAATTCCTGGACTCGGCCGAACGGGCAGCCACCGTCGCCGATGGTGAAGCGCGCGGCTTCCATTGCAAGAGCGCCGATCTGATCATCGTCGAGGGAGAGTCGCCGCCGCCGGGCGTCTGCGTGTTCCGGCACAGTGTCGCACGCGACAAGGAATTCGAATTCGAGGCGACCGAGGCGCAGCTCGTCGCGGCGAGTTCGAGATTTCCGGGATTCGAGGGCGCCGCCCTTTTCCCGGCGGACGGCGGCCGCTGGTTCTCGGTGCTCCGATTCCGGACACAACGGCAGTTGACGGAATGGCTGCGCTCGGACGAACGCGCCGCCGCGCTACCGGAATTGCGTTCGAAGCTGACCGAGGACTTCACCGTGGACGCGCACACCACGCCGTTCGGATCTACCGTCCGCACGGTCGACGGCGAGACCAGGATGACACCGACTTGGAAGACCGCCATGCTGGTGTTGCTGGTGTTGTATCCGACGGTGATGGTGCTGTCCCGATTTCTCGGTCCGGCGCTCGACCGGCTCGGCGCGCAGCCGTGGCTGGCGTTGTGGCTCAGCCAGATCGTGAGCGTGGGCGTGATGAGCTATTTCCTCTCACCCGCGGTCGCGCGCCGGTTCCGCCGGTGGCTGGACCCGGTCGACGGCGCGAACCCGCGGATCAGCATCGTCGGAGCGGCGGTGGTCGTTGTCCTCTACGCGCTGACACTGCTGCTGTTCGCGTCGGTGCGCTGGCTGCAGTACTGGGACTACGACTGAAGACTCAGGACAGGTCGAGGTGCCGGTTCATCGACATCGCCGCCTCGGCGAGGTCGGCGAGCTCGACCACCGTGACCCCCGCCTGCCGCAGTTTCTCCACGCCCACGCAGTTCGCCACGAATGTCGACGGCTCGCGCCACGCGATCACCACGACCGGAATACCGGCCCGCAGTATCCGGTCCGTGCACGGCAGCCGATCCTTCGACCCCCGCTCCGAGCAGGGTTCCAGCGTGCTGTAGATCGTGGCACGCGCCAGCCGGGGATCGGCCGGGTCCACCTTGCGGAGCGCGGCCTCCTCGGCGTGCTCCTTGGGATCGGACTCACGCGAATAGCCGGTGGCGATCTCCGCACCATCGGCGACGATCACCGCACCCACCGAGAACGCGCCCTCCGCCACCGGGCACAAGCGCGCGAGTTCGATGGCCCGGTTCATCCAGTAATGGTGGTCGGGCTCGGTCACCGGAATCAATCTCCTTCGACTCGTCCTGCGGAAGATGAAAAAAGCCCCTCACCTGCGCGAACAGATGAGGGGCTTTGGCGGTGGCGGAGGGATTTGAACCCTCGGAGGGGGGTTACCCCTCACACGCTTTCGAGGCGTGCTCCTTAGGCCGCTCGGACACGCCACCGCCGACAACCATACCGGACCGGTGCCGGATCACTAAATCGCCTGTAGACCTGGGGTGTGGGTGGGCTCAGCGCTGGGTGCGGAAGAACTCGTCGAGCAACGCCGCGCATTCGTCCGCGAGCACTCCGCCGCGTACCTGCGGCCTGTGGTTGAGACGGCGGTCACGCACCACGTCCCACAGCGACCCGACGGCGCCGGTCTTCGGCTCCCACGCGCCGAAGATCAGACGGCCCACCCGCGCGAGCACCAGGGCACCAGCGCACATGGTGCACGGCTCCAGCGTCACGGCGAGCGTGGCGCCCTCCAGCCGCCACCCGTCACCGTGGACCGCGGCGGCACGACGCAGCGCCAAGATCTCCGCGTGCGCGGTCGGATCGCCCAGCGCCTCCCGCGCGTTCGCGGCTCGGGCGAGTTCCATTCCGGCGGAGTCGAACACGACAGCACCGACGGGTACGTCACGCTCCCCGGCGGCCGCCGCGGCGGCGATGGCCGCCCGCACCATATCGGCGTCAGCGGAAAACGGGTCGTGCGGGAGAACGCGCACGTCAGCGCGGCAGTTTGTCCAGCACCGCGGCGAATTCACCGGCGAAGCCGAGACGCTCGGCGATCATGCCGAGCTGCTCATCCGGATAGAGATCGGTCTCGGCGAGGATGACGCTCAGCACCGGTTCGGGCAGGCCGAGATCGGCGAGCACACCGAGGTCGCCCTCCTCCCACGGCTCCACGTCGTCCAATTCATCCGGATCGATATCGGGGATTTCCACGTTCAGGGCCTCTAGGACGTCCGCGGCGATGTCGTAATCGATCGCGGCTGTGGCGTCCGAGACGAGCATCCGGGTTCCGCTCGGCGCGGGACGGAGCACGATGAAGAACTCGTCGTCGATGTCGAGCAATCCGAACACCGCTCCGGAGCTGCGCAAAGCCTTCAGTTCGTTTTCCGCGGCGGACAAATCGGTGAGCGCGTCCCGGCTCAGCGGACTGCACCGCCATTTGCCTTCTTCGCGGACAACCGCCACTGCGAACCCTTCCACGTCGTCGTAATCGTCCGACGCCGCCCTGTTCGTGCCCGAGCGCTGTGCTGCCATGGCCGCAACGGTAGTCTGCTCGAGCGGAAATGTTGAAGTCGTATGCCAATCTGTTCGGGTGACTTCGGCGAAGAAAGCACCCGTGTGCGTCCTCGGGACCGGTTTGATCGGTGGGTCGCTGTTGCGTGCGGCCGTCGGCGCGGGCTACGACGGCTGGGGATACAACCGCTCCGCGGTGGGTGCGCAGGCCGCCCGTGCCGACGGATTCGACGTCACCGAAGACCTACCTGCCGCGCTGCGGCGCGCCGCGGAGACCGACGCGCTGATCGTCGTCGCGGTGCCGATGCCCGCGGTGGACCACATGCTCTCGGCGATCGCCGACTACGCGCCGGAATGCGCGCTCACCGATGTGGTGAGCGTGAAAGGGCCGGTCGCGGCGGCCGTACGTGAACACGGACTCGCCGAGCGGTACGTCGGCGGCCATCCGATGGCCGGTACGTCCGAATCCGGCTGGGCCGCCACCGATCCCACGTTGTTCCGCGACGCGGTGTGGGCGGTCGGCGTCGACAAGGGCACACGGGTCGACCCGTGGAGCCGCGTCGTGCGCCTGGCGCTGGATTGCGGCTCGGTGGTGGTACCGGTCGTGGCCGCGGAACACGATCGCGCCGTGGCCCGCATCTCCCACCTTCCGCATGTGCTCGCCGAGGCACTGGCCCTGGCGGGCGCCACCGGAGGTGAGCTCGCGCTGGGACTCGCGGCCGGGTCGTTCCGGGACGGCACTCGCGTCGCGGGCACGGCGCCCGACCTGGTTCGCGCGATCTGCGAACCGAATTCCGCGGCGCTACTGGAAGTTCTGGACGAGACACTCACCGTGCTCGGCGCGGCGCGCGACAGCCTGCGCGACAAGCAATCCCTCGCGGACCTGGTCGAAGCCGGGCACGACGCGCGACAGCGCTATGAATCCGCGCGCCGCTGGGAGATCACGGACATTCGTCCCGGCGACCGCGATTGGCTGGAAGACCTGCGGGCGGCAGGCGAGCGCGGTGGGGTCATCACCCGGCTGAACTGACCGCGCGAGAACCGTCCCCTCCCCGACATTCCAGAGTCGTCCGGCCGCTGCCGATCGCGGGTGAACACTTCGCGACGTTTTCTCCGGCGGAGGTCCATCCGCGTCCAGCTGCGCGAGTCTGGGCAGCTCCGACGACACTGCCTCCCGTCCAGTAGTCGCGGCGCCGAGAGACCGGCCGCGGGTGTCGACCCGGCGCGGCCTTCGGTGGCAGGCGCGTTCCGGGAGCGCCGGTGGCGATCACCGGAACCTCGGGGCTCGACGACCCGGGTCCTCGGCACGAAAGCCTCGACTCGCGCAGCCAGGTCGTGGGCCGTCACGCGGTGCCGCGTCAGATCCGTTCGGCCAGCCCCGGGTAGTCCAGCAGGAAGCCGTCGGCGTCCACCGTGACCGTCGCGCTGGAGACCGGCGACAGCACGCTGATGCCGTCGGCGGCGCTGCTGTAGACCAGCGTGGCCTCTTGGACGAGCAGGTCGGGCAGACGGACGTAGACCACAGGGACCTGGACGTCCTCGACCGCGTGCTGCAGGTCGTAGCGGCGGATCGGCAGGGTGTTGAAGAACGGGCTGAGCACCACGTCCACGTCGAGTGCTCCGGCGAAGGTGGAGCGCACGTGGTTGCCGCCCGCGTCGACGAGCCAGTAGTTCTCCTCGTCGCGGGCGATGGAGGCGTGCCGCTCCCCGGCGGCCGTCGTGGTGCGCAGCGACAGCCGCTTCGTCACGCCGTTCTCGTCGGTGACCAGGTCGTACGACGCGCTGAACGCGGGGTGGTCGGCGCCGGCCCCGCCGATCATCCGCCCGGTGGCGCGGATGCGGTTGCCATTGAGCTGTACCCGCACCGACTCCATCCGGGTCGCGTCGTGGGCGCGCCAGGTGAGGATCGCCGGCCACCGGGATTCCTGCGTGTTCGCGGCGGGGCTCTCGGGGTCGGAGGCTGGGGTCGTCACGTATCTACCGTAAGCGACGTCCGGCCCCCGCCCGTAGAACCGCCGCTCATCACACGAGCGACTCCCGCCACGCCGCGTGCAGGTCGGCGAACCGGCCGGTCCCCGCGATCAGGGCATCCGGCGCGCCGTCCTCGACGATCCGGCCGGACTCGAGCACCAGCACCCGGTCCGCGATCGCCACCGTGGACAGCCGGTGCGCGATGATCACGGCCGTGCGGCCGCGCAGCACGGTCTCCAGCGCCCGCTGCACCAGCCGTTCGCTGGGGATGTCCAGGCTCGACGTGGCCTCGTCCAGCACGATCACGGCGGGATCGGCCAGGAACACCCGCGCGAACGCGACCAGCTGCCGCTGCCCCGCCGAGAGCCTGCCGCCGCGCTTGCGCACGTCGGTGCCGAAGCCCTCGGGCAACGCCTGCACGAAGTCGTACAGGCCGACCGCGCGGGCCGCCGCGAACACCTCCGCGTCGGTGGCCTCCGGCCTGCCCAACCGGATGTTGTCGGCCACCGAACCGGAGAACAGGTAGGACTCCTGGGTGACCATCACCACGTTGCGGCGCAAATCGGCGTCGGACAGCAGGCGCAGGTCGACGCCGTCCAGGGTGACCACGCCGCCGGACGGGTCGTAGAACCGCGTCAGCAGCTTCGCCAGCGTCGACTTGCCCGCACCGGTCGCACCGACCAGGGCGATGATCTGCCCGGCCGGGATGTCCAAGGTGAACTCCGGCAGCACCGGTCGCGTCCGGCGATCCGACCGCACCGGCGAATCCGCGGACGGTACCGGCAGAGCGTCGGCAGGCGCGTTCGACTCCGCCGCGACGGCGCTGCTCGGCGAGCGCCCGCCGACACTCCTGGGCGCACCGGGCGGGACGTGCGAACCGGCCAACGGCTTGCCGGTCGCGGCCAGGCCTCGCACATCCGACGGGCTGTCCGGTTCGTCACCGGTCGGGGCGCCGCCCGGCCGGACCGCCGAATCACCCACCGCGCCGGCATGACGGCCGCCGTCGTCCAGCCGGACGGCATCCGACTTCTCGGATGCGCCGCTGTCGGCTGTCGAACCGGCCGCGTAGCCGAACCACACCTTCTCCATCCGTACCGCGCCGGACGCCTTCGCCAGGGCGATCGGCCGCGCCGGCTCCGGCACGGACGGCTCCTCCTCGAGCACTCCCGAGATCTTCTCCAACGCGGCCGCCGCGGACTGGTAGGCGTTGAACACCTGCGCCAGCTCGTCCAGCGGCCCGTAGAACTCGTTGAGGTACAGCAGGTAGGCCGCGAGCACGCCGACCGCGAGATCGCCCTCGATCACGCGCCAGGCGCCGACCACGATGATGGTCACCGTGGTGAGGTTGCCGAGCAGTTTGGTCAAACCCGCGTAGTCGCCCATGCCGCGCATGGCCGCGGTGGT
Source organism: Nocardia sp. NPDC051900 (assembly GCF_044452545.1). Lineage (NCBI taxonomy): Bacteria > Bacillati > Actinomycetota > Actinomycetes > Mycobacteriales > Nocardiaceae > Nocardia > Nocardia sp. NPDC051900. The sequence continues at coordinate 130,057 of NZ_JBITBU010000022.1, forward strand.
CGCCTGGCGGTATTCGGAGTCCTCCACCGCGAGCACCGACTCGTTGCGCTGCTCCCGGCGGAACGCCTGCACCGCCCGCATGCCGCCCATCGACTCGACGAACTGCACGACCACCTTGGCGATCGCGGCGCGCGTGCGCCGGTAGCCCGCTCGCTGCCTGCGCTGCGCCCAGCGGGTGACCAGCGCCAGGGGAACGAATCCGATCAGCACGATCGCGGCGAGCGCCTGGTCCAGGTAGATCAGCAGCGCCGCGATGGTCAGCACCGACAGGATCGCGCTCAGCGCCTGGTTGAGCGCACTTTCCAGCAGTTCCTGCAGCGTCTCGATGTCGCCGGTGAGCCGCGCCACCACCTTGCCGGAGGTGTACTTCTCGTGGAAGGCGACGCTGAGCCGCTGCACATGTGTGAACGCGCGCACACGCAGGTCGAACAACACGCTCTGGCTGAGCCTGCCGGTCACCCGCAGGAAGGAGTACGTACAGATCGAGCCGAGCATGATCGAGCCGACGTAGCCGCCCACGGTCCTGGCCAGCGGCGCCCAGTCGCCCGCGACACCGCGCGCGATGCCGGTGTCCAGCGCGTGCGCGACGAACAGCGGCGCGGACACCTTCGCGATGTTGTCCAGCACGATGAGCACCAGCGCGAGGCCGGTGAGCTTGCGGTAGGGCCTGACCAGGTCGAGCAGCAGCCGCCGGGAGCGTCCGGCCAGCACCAGGTTCCCGGTCTCGGTGACCTCCTTGTCCTCGCCCGCGATGCCGCGCCAGTCGGCCGCGCCTTCCGCACGGGTCGGATCACTCTCCGGCGCTTCGTCTTCCGAGATAGTGGTCGTAGTACTCACAGCTACTCACCTCCCATCAGTTCGCGGTAGCTCTTACTGGTGCGCAGCAATTGATCGTGGGTGCCCTCCGCGACGACCCGGCCGTCGGCGAGCACCGCCACCCGGTCGGCCAACGCGGCCGTGGACGGACGGTGCGCGACGAGCAGCGTGGTCGCGTCGGCCAGCACGGTACGCAGGCGTTCCTGCACTCGCTCCTCGGTCTCCACGTCGAGCGCGGACAGCGGGTCGTCGAGCACCATGATCCGGCTGCGCCTGCCTCCGCCCGCGCCGGTGAGCACCGCGCGAGCCAGCGCGAGGCGCTGCCGCTGGCCACCGGACAGGCTCAAGCCCTGTTCACCGATCCTGGTGTCCAAGCCCCAGGGCAGGTCGTCGACGAACGCGGTGGCCTGCGCGACCTCCAGGGCGCGGCGCACATCGGCGTCCGTGGCGGACGGGTCGCCGAGCGCGACGTTCTCCCGCACACTCGCCGAGAACAACACCGGTTCCTCGAAGGCGACCGACACCAGCGATCGCAGGTCGGCGACCCGCATCGCCGCGATGTCGATGCCGTCGATGGTGATCGCACCGCCCGTCACGTCGTACAAGCGCGGGATCAAGTTGAGCAGCGCCGTCTTGCCGCTTCCCGTCGCGCCGACCAGCGCCACCGTCTCGCCTGGGCGCACCCGCAACGACACCTCGCGCAGCACCTCGTTCTCCGCGTCGGGAAAAGCGAAACGCACAGCCTCCAATCGCAATTCACCACGGATGCGGTCCGGCAAGCGCACCGGATCGGCCGGATCGGTGATGTCGACCGGGGTGTCGATGATCTCCCAGTATCGGTCGGCAGCGGTGCGCGCGTCGTTCAGTTCCGCGAGCAGGAAGCCGGTCCAGATGATCGGCCACTGCAGGAAGGTCGCCAGCGTGATGGCCGCGATCAAGGTGCCGAGCGTCATCGTGCCGTGCGCCACCGCGTACCCGCCGTAGCCGAGCGCGAACGCGATGGCCAGTTGCGGAATGCTCAGCATGCTCGACCACAACGTCGCGTCCAGGCGCGCTTTCAGCAGCTCGGTCTGCCGCAATTCCTGCGCCTGGGCGGTGAAGCGGCGGCCGAAGAACACGCCTCGCCCGAACGCCTTGAGCACCCGAACGCCCTGCGCGGACTCCTCGGCCGTGGTGGCCAGGTCCCCGGACTGGTCCTGCGAATGCCGCGAGGCCACCGCGTACCTGCGCTCGAAACGAATGCAGATGAACACCAGCGGAATGGCGATCACCGCGAAGATCAGCCCGATCTGCGGGCTCAGCCCGATCAGCACGAGCAGGCCTACCGGAATGATCCCGCAGTGGATGAGCAGGAACGGTCCCGCGAACGAGACGAACCGGCGCATGGTGGCCAGGTCCTCGATCGCGCGGGACAGCAGCTGACCCGACTCCCACGCGTCGTGCCTGCCGATCGACAACGCTTGCAGCTTCCGGAAGATCTTGGCGCGCAGCGTGATCTCGATTCGCGTCGCGGGGGCGGCGATCAGCCAGCGGCGTCCCCACACGCCACCGGCCTCGACCAGGCCGAGCGCCAGGACCACGGCCACCGGCCCGAGCGCGCCCGCGAGATCGCGGTGGGCGACCGGGCCGTCGATGATCCGCGCGATCATCAGCGGGATGACGACGGCCGTCAGGCCGGACAGCAGCGCCAGTCCGCTGGCGGCGAGCAGAATGCGGACGTGCGGACGCAGGTACGGCCAGAATCGGCGCAGGGAATGCAAGCGGCCCGTGGCGGCGGGCCGCTCCGTTCTGTCGGCCTCCGATTCGGCCGACGAAACGTCCAGCGTGACAGACAAGACTCCCCCTGTAGGTATGTGACTGGCGGCGGAGAACGAGACCCACGGTGATGTTCGCAGCAGGGTCCGACATCTCAGGGTCGCACCGGAACGCTCGTCGACCAACCGATTTTCCGGCCGCCGCCGGACATCCACGGCTCGTCGCGGCGACGGATTCGGCACTCATTCGCCCAGTTCACAACCTCTAGCGAACTCGAGGTCAAGTCGCGCGGATCCAGGCTCCGGCTGCTCATCGCCGGATACCCGCGGGTCACCGATCGCGACCGCTACCTCGAGACCTAGCTCTAGCCGACGCCCGCGGTCTCCGACTCCCACTCTTGCGGCGCGTCCGGGAAAGCCTGCTGCTGGTGGCCGCCGCGCAGCGTGCCCTCCAGATAGGCTGCCCGGCAGGCGCGGCGGGCGATCTTGCCGCTGGAGGTGCGCGGGATCGACCCCGCGGGCACCAGCAGCACGTCACGGACCATGACGCCGTGGCGGCGCGCGATCGCGGCACGCACCGTGTCGGCGACCGGCTCCGGCTCGAGCTTGCCCGCGCGGGCATTGCGCTCCGCGACGATCACCAGCTGCTCGGAGGTGTCCTCGGCGTCGAACCTCAGACCGGACTGGCTGCCCTGCTCGAAGACCAGCGCGGGCAGTTCGTTGGCGGGTACCGAGAACGCCGCGACGAAGCCGGGGCGCAACGCCGTGCTCGATTCCTGTGCCGAGAACTCCAGATCTTGCGGATAGTGGTTGCGGCCGTCCACGATGACCAGGTCCTTGACCCGTCCGGTGATGTACAGCTCGCCGTCGAGGTACGCGCCGAAGTCGCCGGTGCGCATCCAATTGGCGTCCTGCGGCGTGCCCTCCGCGTGACTGCCCTCGGGCAACCGAGCGGTCAGCTCGGCACGGAAGGTGGCGGCGGTCTCCTCGGGACGGCCCCAATACCCGGTGCCCATGTTCTCGCCGTGCAACCAGATCTCGCCGACCTCGCCGTCACGCCTTTCTGTGCCGTGCTCCGGGTCCACGATCACCGCCCACTGCGACCGCGCGACATATCCGCAGGACACCTGTGCGATCGCGTTGACCGCGTCCGCCGCGACCTCGACCATCCGCCCGGCGTTCAGCTCGGCCCGATCGACATAGACCACCTTCGCCTTGTCCTCGGCCCTGGTGGCGGAGACGAACACCGTCGCCTCGGCCATGCCGTAGCACGGTTTGATCGCCGTCTCCGGCAACCCGTACGGCGCGAACGCCTCGTTGAACTTCTTCATCGACGACACCGACACCGGCTCGCTGCCGTTGATCAGCCCGATCACATTCGAGAGGTCCAATTTCTCGCCGGGCTTGGGTCTGCCGCGCGCCGCGGCGTGCTCGAACGCGAAGTTGGGTGCGGCGGCGAAGGTTCCGGCGCCGTCCGACGCGGCGGCCAGTTCCTTGATCCAGCGATAAGGACGGCGCACGAACGCGCTCGGCGACATGATGGTGATGAACCCGCCGCCGACGGTCGGCAGGATCACGGCCAGCAGACCCATGTCGTGGAACAACGGCAGCCAGGTGACCCCGCGCGAATTCTCGGTGACGCCGATGGCGTCGATCATCTGCAGCAGATTCGTGCCCACCGCGCGGTGGGTGATCTCCACGCCCGCGGGCGTCCTGGTGGAACCCGAGGTGTACTGCAGGTAGGCGACGCTGTCGATGTTGATGTCCGGGCGCACCCACGAAGCGCCGACACTGTCCGGGATGGCCTCCACCGCGATGATCCGCGGACGCTCCTGCGGCGGCAGGTGCCGGAAGAATTTCCGCACACCGCTCGCCGCCGAGCCCACCGTGAGGATCGCGGCGGGCTTGCAGTCGCCGAGCACCGCGTGCAGCCGGTCGGTGTGGCCCTGCTCCTCCGGATCGAACAGCGGAACCGCGATATTTCCCGAGTACACCGCGGCGAAGAGCGAAACGACGTAGTCGAGTCCTTGCGGAGCGAGGATCGCCACCCGGTCGCCCGGGCGCGTGACCTGTTGCAGCCGGGCGGCCACCGCGCGCAGGCGCACACCGAACTGCCGCCAGGTGAGTTCCAGGTATTCGCCGTCCCGCTCCCGGGAGTAGTCGATGAAGCGGTAGGCGAGGTCGTCGCCGTTCTCCACGCTGTGCTTGTCGACGAAGTCGATCAGGGTCTTGTCCCCACGAATCTCGATATTGCCCTGATCGTCCAGATAGTCGTCGAAAGTTTCGTCGATCATCGCCTTATCCTTTTCCAGCGCACAGACACTCGGGCCGTGCAATGACACCGAACACAGGTCGATAACGAAGCGTCGGGAAGGCTAGCAGGTGTCCCGGCCACCTGGCCCTCAGTACCGGCCGAAGGCGAGCGCGACATTGTGCCCGCCGAAACCGAACGAATTGTTCAAGGCGTAATCGATACGGCCCGGCCTGCTTCCGCCGTGCACCACATCCAGATCGATCTCGGGATCTTGATTGTCCAAATTCAATGTGGGCGGAATGATTTCGTCCCGAACGGTGAGCACCGTGAGCACCGATTCGAGCGCGCCGACCGCGCCGATGGAATGCCCGAGAGCCGATTTCGGCGCGTAGACCGACGCATGGGTGCCAACGGCCTCGCCGATCGCACGCGCCTCCGCCGTGTCGCCGATGGGAGTGGCGGTCGCGTGCGCGTTGACGTGCGTGACATCGGACTTGGCCAGGCCCGCCGTCCGCATCGCCCGCGACATCGCGCGCGCGGCGCCGGTGCCCTCGGGATCCGGCGCGACCAGATGGAAGCCGTCGGAGGTGACGCCCGCGCCCATCAGCCGGGCGTGAATGGTCGCGCCGCGCGCTTTGGCGTGCTCCTCGGTCTCCAGCACCATCAGCGCGCCCGCCTCACCGAAGACGAAGCCGTCGCGGTCGGCGTCGAAGGGACGGGAGGCGCTCTTCGGCGCGTCGTTCCGGGTGCTCATGGCACGCATCATGGTGAACGCCGCGATCGCGAGCGCCTGGATGGAACCCTCCACGCCGCCGGTGACCATCACGTCGGCGTCGCCCATGACGATCATCCGCCATGCGTTGGCGATCGCCTCCGCACCGGAGGAACAGGCCGAGACCGGCGTGGTCACCCCGGCCCGCGCACCGATCTCCAGCGCGACGCAGGCCGCCGCGCCGTTCGGCATCACGGCATGGACCGTGTACGGCGACACCTTGCGGTAACCGCCGTTGTGCAGCTTGTCCCGAGCGTGGATGATCGCCTCCGCGCCGCCGAGCCCGGTGCCGATGGACACCCCGAGACGGCGCGTGTCCACCTCGGGACTGCCCGCGTTGCGCCAGACCTCACGCCCGAGCACGACGGCCAACTGCTCCACGTAAGCGAGCCTGCGGGCCTCGGCGGCGTCCAGATACGCGGCGGGCGGCACCTTCAGATGCCCGCCGATGCGGACCGGCAGCTCGAATTCGTCGATGAACTCGTCTTCCAGGACGTCGATACCGCTGTCGCCGTTGAGCAAGCCTTTCCACGTGGAATCCACGTCACCCGCGATGGACGTGGTCGCCGCCAGGCTGGTGACCACGACCGAGGGAAACTGTCCGTTTCTAGTGGAAGGCATCTGCATGTTTCGCTCACTTTCCCTAGCGTCGCTCTGGAACTTCGTCGAGCAAAAGCAATGCGCGAGCGCGCCACCAGGATCGTGGGCGGCCCGCGCGGATGGCACTGGAGCGCAGGCGGATCGGCCGGTCATCACGTCCGGGTGCGACCACCCTTGTGCATTATTGGAAAAGCGCACCGATCGCACGGCGTGACACGCGGACCGTACCAGGTGCCGGGGACGATGGTCGCGTTGTTCGGGGAACGCCTCGGACGACTCGAGTAACCTGCTCCCCGGGCACAGGACGCGCGGGCGGCGTCCGGTGTGGACGCGAGAAAGGGAAGGTCGTTGACGGGCGCGCGGATGGTCGGGCTGTTCGCCGGGATCGGCGGACTCGAGCTCGGCCTCGGCAGGCACGGCTGGCACACCGAGTTGCTGTGCGAGATCGAGCCCGGAGCCCAAGGCGTGCTCGCCGCCCGTTTCCCGGACGTGCCGCTGCATTCCGACATCACGAGACTCCGCGCCATCCCGGCGGGAACGGAACTGGTCGCGGCGGGATTCCCGTGCCAGGACCTCTCCCAGGCGGGGCGCACCGCCGGTATCACCGGCACGCGCTCGGGTCTGGTCGACGAGGTGTTCCGCCTGGTTCGCCGGAAGCGGGGCCCACGCTGGCTGCTGATCGAGAACGTGCCGTTCATGCTGCAACTCGGCCGCGGCGCGGCCATGCGGCACATCACGGGCGCGCTCGACGAGCTCGGCTACACCTGGGCCTACCGGGTGGTGGACGCCCGCGCGTTCGGCCTGCCCCAGCGCAGGCAGCGGGTGCTGATGCTGGCGTCCCGCACCGAGGACCCGCGCGGGGTGCTGTTCGGCGAGGACGCCGGTCCCCGCGCGATCGGCGATCCCGAGATCGATCCGTGCGGCTTCTACTGGACCGAGGGGGTGCGCGGACTGGGCTGGGCGGTGAACGCGGTTCCGACCCTGAAGGGCGGCTCCGCGCTCGGCATCGCCAGCCCGCCCGCGGTGCGGCTGCCGTCCGGGGAGATCGTCACGCCCGGCATCGCCGACGCCGAACGTCTGCAAGGTTTCGACGCGGGCTGGACGGCGCCCGCGACCGACGTGCCCGGCATCAGGAAGGGCCACCGCTGGAAACTGGTCGGCAACGCGGTGAGCGTGCGAATGGCGGCCTGGGTGGGGTCCCGGCTGGCCGCTCCGCTCGCACCGATCTCCGGCGAGCAACCGCTGTCGCCGGGCACTCCGTGGCCGGTCGCCGCATGGGGACACAACGGTGCCGCCTATCGGGTGCCGGTTTCCACGTGGCCGGTGCACGAGCCGTACGAGGACCTGGCCCACTTCCTCACCGACGCGCAGTTGCTCTCCGCCCGCGCGACGGCCGGATTCCTGCGCCGCACCACTATGGGCAGTCTGCGCTTTCCGCCCGGCTTCCTCGCCGACGTGGAAAGCCATCTCGATCGGATGGGTGGATGGGCGGCATGACCCGCAGGCCCACGACCGACGCGGTGACCAGCGCGAGGATGGCGCGTCAACGGCGCACCGGAACCGATCCGGAGCTGGCGCTGCGCCGGGAACTGCACCGGCGCGGGTTGCGCTACTTCGTCGATCGCGCGCCGATCCGGGGACAGCGCAGGCGCGCCGACCTGGTGTTCCCGCGCAGGCGCATCGCGGTCTACGTGGACGGGTGCTTCTGGCACCGCTGCCCGCAACACGCCACCGACCCGAAGAACAACGCCGAGTGGTGGGCGGCCAAACTGGCGGGCAACGTGGCCAGGGACCGGGCCACCGACGCGGCGCTCATCGCCGCGGGATGGCACGTGGTCCGCGTCTGGGAGCACGAAGATCCCGTCAGTGCGGCCGACCGCGTGCAGGCCGCGCTGTCAGCGGTGTCGCACCCGCACGAGTGAACGCGGAGCGTGGGCGGCCAGATAACCGGACGCCACCATCACCGTCATGACCGCGATTCCGGCGGCGGCAGTCGCGAAACCGAGCATGGGGACCTCCTCGAGTTGCAGCTGTCGACCAGCGTGCCGGGCGAAGCTGACAAGACCCTGTGTGCCGGATGGTAATGACGTGTGCGGCCCGCCGCTGTCCGGCGCGCTCGAGCGACCAGCAGAATGAAGGCGTGACGAGTGGCCCGAAGATCGCTGTTCGGCGCGTACGACCGGCGATGGTGCTGGTCGCCGCGGCGATCGCGATCGCTGGGATCTGCTACTCGTCCTGGGTGCTGCAGTTCGTGCTCGGCATCGACCTCGACCCGGTCGACACGTTCCTCAGCGAACTGGACGCGGAGGGCAAGCCGTACCGGGAGGTGTTCGCGACCGCCGACCTGATCGTCGGGGTGGTCCTCGCGCCCGCGGCGATCGCGGGCCTGGTGTTGTTCCCGCGCCGCAGACTGACCAACGTCGGCTGGGTCGCGCTGTTCTGCTTCGGCGCGGCGACCGTCGCCGACGTACTGCTGCCGCTGCACGACTGCGTCCCCGGTGAGAGCGGGTGCGGCGGCCCGAGTGAACTATTCCCGCAACTGCATCAGCCGCACGCGCTGACGAGCACGCTGGCGGTCACCTCGATCGCGGTCGCCGCCTTCGCCTTCAGCCTCGCCGCGTTCCGCTATCGACGCTGGCGGGTGCTGCGCGAATCCGGCCTGGTCGTGCTGGTGATCGGCTCGCTGGCGACGGTGTGGATGCTGGTGGCCGACAACCTGCCCGGGAACTACGCCCTCGGCATCGCCCAGCGGATCCAGGTGGGCGCGATGTCGCTGTGGTTGATCGCGCTGGCCGCCGCGGTGATCGTGGAGGGCCGGGAACCTGCGCATGGCCGCGCCGAGCGCCGTGGGATGCTGTCGCCCATGAGTGATCGCGTGAACATCGCCTCGGGTTCGGAGTTCGAAGACATCGTCGGCTATTCGCGGGCGGTCCGGCTCGGCGATGTCATCGCGGTCAGCGGCACGACCGCGTCGGCCCCCGGCGGCACGGCGGTCGGCGGCGACGACATCGGCGAGCAGACCAGGGAAACGCTGCGGCGCATCGCCGCGGCGCTGGAAGAGGCGGGCGCGAGCCTGGCCGACGTGGTGCGCACCCGCATCTTCGTCACCGACATCGCCCGCTGGCCCGAGGTCGCGAAGGCGCACGCCGAGGTCTTCGACGAGATCCGTCCCGCGACGGCGATGTACGAGATCAAGGCGCTGATCACCCCGGCCTTGCTGGTCGAGATCGAGGCCGACGCGATCGTCGGCGGGTAGATCGCCGAGCGGGCTTCCAGGCCGCCGTGGTCTGTCCGGCTACCTGCCGAACTGGCGAGCCGTCATGCCGCCGAAGCGGATGGATCGTCGCGCGAAACGAGCGGCGATCGCACTCATCCCAGATCGCCCCAGCCCGCTGGCAGTCCTGGGCGGAATCACGGCTTGTCGCCCACGACGGCGGCACGCCCATCGCTAGGGTCGAAACCGTGACCACCGCCTCGCAGACTCCCGTGCACCTCGACACCGTCGCCGAGGCGACCGCACGCCTGCTCGACACCATCCGCGGCCTCGACGAGCACGCCGTCACCGAGCCCTCCCTCCTGCCCGGCTGGACCCGCGGCCACGTCCTCGCGCACCTCGCCCGCAACGCCGACAGCTTGGTGAACCTCCTGCTGTGGGCGCACACCGGCGTCGAAATCCCGCAATACGCCAGCCCTTTCCTGCGCGACGCCGACATCGAGGCGGGCGCACCCCGTCCACTCGCCGAACAGCTCGCCGACAACGAGGCCGCCGCGACCCGTTTTCTCGGCCTCGCACGCTCCCTCACCGACGACGCATGGCGAGCACAGGTCCGCACCCGCCAGGGCCGCCCCATCCCCGCAACCGAAGTCCTGTGGATGCGCTTGCAAGAGGTCGAAATTCACCACGTAGACCTGAACGCGGACTACCACCCCGCCAACTGGCCCGCCTCCTTCGTAGCCCGGATCCTCCCCCAGGCCACCGCCGACCTCACCCGCCTCACCGCCGACACCCCCCTTGCCATCACCATCCAGGCCACCGACACCGACTTCACCGCCCCCATCGGCCCCTCACCCACCGACACCATCTCCGGCCCAGCCGCCTCCCTCGCCGCCTGGCTCCTCGGCCGCACCCCCGGCACCGACCTCACCGGCCCCCTCCCCACCCTCCCCGCCTGGAAGTAACCACGAGTGGCACACCACTGCGGCATCGCCCGAGAAGCCGTCTCGCTGGTGTGCCACTCGCGAGCGTCACCTACATGGATGTAATGCGAGAAGGCCCCTCCGTTGGTACCGGAGGGGCTTCTACCTGCGTGCGCCCGAAGGGATTCGAACCCCTAACCTTCTGATCCGTAGTCAGATGCTCTATCCGTTGAGCTACGGGCGCATGTGTTATTCAGTTGTACCCGGTTTCCCGGGTGTGGCGGAGGCGAGAGGATTTGAACCTCCGGTCCCCGTGAAGGGACAACTCATTAGCAGTGAGTCCCATTCGGCCGCTCTGGCACGCCTCCTGGAGCCTTCTCTTCGAGGGCACCGGTCCTTTCGAACCGCCGAGCAGAAAGGTTACAGGAGCTACCGACCAGATCACAAAACGGCTGGTCAGCGTAGGTTGCTGTCGAACCAATCGAAGATTCTGGTCTGCGAATCGACCGCGTCCCCATCGTCCGCCTCGGAGGTGTCGGCTCGGTGATGCAGGCCGGAGTAGGTGACCACCAGGCTGGCAACCGCGGCGCGGGCGGTCGCGTCGCGTAGCTCGTCCACCTGGGCGGGCGGGGTGGATGGGTCGTCGACGCCGAACAGGCCGAGCCACGGCGCCTGCAGGTTGGGCGCGGCGCGCACGAGGGCGTCGGCCTGCTCGGTGAGCGGCTCGGTGATGCCGTGCGCCGCGACGCTCACCGCGGCGCCGATCGGGCGATTGGTCGCGACCAGGAACGCGGCGGTGCCCGCGGAGTCGAACCCGAGCACGCCGATGGTGTCGGGGAACACCCCCCGCCGGGTGAGCCAGTCGAAGCAGGCGTCGAAGTCCGCGAACAGCTCGTCGCCGAAGACCCCGGCGCCGGGTTCACCGTCGCCCCGATGGAAGAGTTTGGGCGCGACCACCGTCCAGCCCTCACCGGCCAGCGCGTTCATCAGGTCGCGTAACGCGCCGCTGAACTCGCGCGACTCGTGCAGCAGCACGATGCCGCCGCGGGCGTTTCCATCCGGCTCCACCACCGTGATGGGCACCTGCCCACCGCTGGCCGGCCGCTCGTCTTCCTGGTCGCTCGCCCGCAGCGGAGCCAAATCGTCGTAGGTGCCCGACATGAAACCAGCGTAGGGCGAGTTGCTGAACTTCGGTAGAAGTTGCACGTGAGGGCCTATATCCCAGAGAATTTCCGGTACGCCGATCGGGCTTTTCCCGGCGCCGATTAGGGTTGGAGTGTGACAGCGCAGATCCGGCCGGACCTCGAATCGATCCCGGCGTACACCCCCGGCCGCAGCAATCCCGGCGCGGTCAAGCTGGCCAGCAACGAGACGACCGTCGGTCCGCTGCCCGCCGCCGCCAAAGCCATCGCCGAAGCGGCCGAGCTGGCCAACCGGTATCCGGACAATCAGGTGACCGAGTTGCGGACGGCGCTGGCCGAGTTCCTCGGGGTCGGCTTCGAGAATGTCGCGGTCGGCTGCGGCAGCGTGGCGCTGTGCCAGGAGCTGGTGCAGATCACCTGCTCGTCACCGTCGGACGAGGTGCTGTACGCGTGGCGCTCGTTCGAGGCGTATCCGATCGTGACCAAGGTGGGCAACGCCACCGCGGTGCAGGTGCCGCTCACGGCCGGTCAGGTGCACGATCTGGACGCGCTGGCCGCCGCCGTGACCGAGCGGACCAAGTTGATCTTCGTCTGCAACCCGAACAACCCGACCGGCACCGCGGTCGGCCGAACCGAGCTGGTCCGGTTCCTCGACGCCGTGCCGTCGCACGTGCTGGTGGTGCTCGATGAGGCGTACTACGAATACGTGCGGCTCGCCGACCGCCCCGACGGCGTCGAGATCGGCCGGACCAGACCCAATGTGGTTGTGCTGCGCACCTTCTCCAAGGCGTACGGCCTGGCCGGGTTGCGGGTGGGCTACGCGGTGGGCGATCCGGCCGTGATCACGGCGCTGCTGAAGGTGCACATCCCGTTCAGCGTGAGCAGGCTCGCGCAGGCGGCGGCGATCGCGTCGCTGGAGTCACGCCACGAATTGCTGCATCGCACGGACGTTCTGGTCGTCGAACGCGAGCGGGTGCGCGACGCGTTGGTGGCGGCGGGATACCCGGTGCCGCCGAGTGAGGCGAACTTCGTCTGGCTGCCGCTGGGCGCGCGCAGCGCCGAGTTCGGCGAGGCCAGCGCGGCGGCCGGGGTGCTGGTGCGGCCGTACGGGACCGACGGGGTGCGCGTCACCATCGGCGACCCGCACGAGAACGACCTGTTCCTGAGCTTCGCCAGCGCCCCGGAGGTGCTCGCCCGGTTCCTGGGTTAGCGGACGCCTATCGCGGGCGCGATCGTGGGCCAGGAGAGGGCGAGCTCGTCCTCCCAGTACGGCCAGGAGTGCGTGCCGGTGGCCCGGAAGTGCGCGGTGACCGGGATGCCGAGCGACCGCAGCCGGTCGGTGAGCCGCCGGGTGCAGGCGTTGGTGGCGGCCTCCAGCGGGCCGCCGAACGTGATGGCGCTGGGCAGGTCGACATTCGGCGTCCCCGGCACGTCGTGCACACCTGGCAGGCCGCTGCCGACCGACAGGTAGATCGTCTTGCCCCGCAACGCGTCCGCGTGCAGGGTGACGTCGTGCGCCAGCCAGTCCGGGTCGTCCTGCTTGCCGAACATGTTGTCCGGCTCGCCCATGTAGGTGGCCACCACCGCCCGCGCCTGCGCCTGGCCGATGTCGGTGCCCATCGAAAAGCAGCCGCTGTGCGCCCCGATGGCTTTGTAGAGCGTCGGCTGCCGGAACGCGAGCATCATCGCGGCCTCCGCACCCATCGAGACGCCCATCACCGCGTTGGTGCCGTTGCCGTCGAACTTCGCGTCGATCAGCGGAGGCAACTCCTTGGTCAGGAATGTCTCCCACTTGTTGGTGCCGAGCACCGGGTCCGGCTGCTGCCAGTCGGTGTAGAAGCTGGCCGGCCCGCCGACGGTGAGCACGACGTTGACGTCCTTGTCGGCGTAGAAACGGTCGGCGTGCCCGAGTTCGGTCCAGTTGTTGCTGTCGGGGCTCGCGCTGCGGCCGTCGAGCATGTAGACGGTGGGACGCGGGCGCGACTGGTCGCGTGGCAGCAGCACCTGCACCTCGACCACCCGGCTCATCGCGGGCGAGGCGACGTAGACCCGCAGCCACCGATCGTTGATCGGTTCGATGCGCTCGATTCGCGGCGTCGAGGGCTGTTTACTGGTCGGCTCCGCCGGGCCGGGACCGTCCGACGATCCGGTGTTGACCGGCGGCGGATTGCCGGGCGCCGCCGTGACCTGGGGTGCACCGAATGACACCACACCGGAAACGAGTGCGGCACTGATCAGAGCGCTGGAAAGCCAACGCCGCACCCCGCGACACAGCATGCCGACCATCCTGCCAGAGATGTCGATGGCCGCAGGAAGGCCGTCGCCGTGTCGAAGACCACGCACCGTGCTCACCGGGCGGGCAGACCGTCCTGCCAGCGCCGCTCCACGCCGGTGAAACGCCACACCGCGACGGCGACCGCCCAGGTGAGCACGAACAGCCCGACGATGATGAACCCGAGATCACCGAGGTCGAGATTTCCGATCCAGGCGACGACGCCCGATCGGACCTCGAGCCGCTCGGCGAAGATCGAGACGATCTCCTGCCCGCCGATCAGCAGCGCCACGGCCACCGACAGTCCGGTGATCACCAAGTTGTAGTAGATCTTCCGCACCGGCTCGGCGAATGCCCAGTCGTAGGCGAAGCTCATGAACGAACCGTCCAGCGAGTCGAACAGCGCCATGCCCGCCGAGAACAGCACGGGCAGTACCAGGATGGAATACCAGGGCAGCCCGGTCGCCGCCGCGCCGCCCGCGATCACGAGCAGCCCGACCTCGGTGACGGTGTCGAAGCCGAGGCCGAACAGCACGCCCACCGGATACATGTGCCGCGGCCTGCGGACGAGGCCGAGCACCGGTCGCAGCAGCCGGTTGAGCAGGCCCCGGCTGTCCAGCTGCCGTTCCAGCTGCGCCTCGTCGAATTCGCCGCGGCGCATCTGCCGGAACACGCGCCAGATGCCGATTAGCGACGCCAGATTGAGCAGACCGATCAGGATCAAGAACGTGCCGGAGACGCTGGTGCCCCACAAGCCCGTCCAGCGTTGCAGGGCCGAATCCTCGTCCGCCAAGGTGGACGCCAGCGCCCGCACACCGAAGGCGAGCAAGGCCACGAGCACGAACACGACCGTGGAGTGGCCCAGCGCGAACCAGAAGCCGACCGTCCGGACCTTTTGCTTCCCACTCTCCGCCACCAATTTTCGAGTGGTGTTGTCGATGGCGGCGATGTGGTCGGCATCGAACGCGTGCCGCATGCCGAGCGTGTACGCCGTCACCCCGGGACCGATGCCGAACACCGAACCGTCGATCACATAATGGTTCGGCGCGACGAACAGCAGCAGCGTCCCCCAGCCGAGGACGTGCAGAGCCACGACGGTGATGGTCATTCCGATGACACTGCGCACGAGCGAACCCCTCGACCCCCGAAATGCAGACGCGTCAACGATACTCGACCGCACCGGCATCGGTCCGCGCCTCGGGGCGATCCAGCAAATCCAGCAAATCGCGGCACACCATCAGCACACCCGCCGTACGCTGAGCGCCGAGCCTTTTCCGGGTATCGAACTAGGACGGGCATGATCGCGCATCCACACTATCGGCGCCGAGGTCACCGCACTGCGCTGCACCGCACCGTGCGGACCGGCCGCCCGGTTCACAGTCGCGACGGCCCCCGTGTCTCCTGAGTTGGCCTCGAATAAAAGCTAATCCGTGGCATCTGCCATGCGCGGGCCACCCCGACGAAGCGGTGCCCGCTGCGCTTCCCGCGCGAATTCTCTGCTCGATTCGTCTGTTTCATCGCAGCACCTATGCCCGACCGGAGAAAACCGTGAATCCAGTGTCGCCCGTCTCCTCGATCGAGAACGAACCGGACACAAATCCTTTCCCGCCCGATCTGGAACGCCGGATGCGGGAGTGCGACGA
>NZ_JBITBU010000023.1:0-143660 GCF_044452545.1 Nocardia sp. NPDC051900
GCCTGACGCCGATCGAGTTTGAGACAATAAACCAGCCCGCGCTTGCGGCCTGAAACACCACACCCGCGAGTCAACCGAACTCGGGGCAGTCCCTTATGGGCGCAACTGATCACTGCCCTGTACCGGTCGGACCGACAAAACGATGCGTTAGAGGCGTGCCGCAGGGTCAAGCAGATCCTGGCGGACAAATTGGGAATCGACCGATGTGCGCAGCTCGTCTGGCTGGAGCAGCAGGTGCTGCAGCAGAAACCGATACTCGGGTCGCAGCCAGCCGCCACAATGCAGGCTAAAGCGTTGCTCACCACGGTGGCCGAGATCCCGAGGACCCACCGCAGTGGTCGGCTGAGGTTCGACAGCGGCCGTATCGTCGAGGTCCCCCCGAGCGGATTGAGGATCGGACGCGGTCCCGGGCACGATCTGGACTTGGACGATCCGAAAGTCAGCCGCGACCCCCACGCACAGATCTTCCCCGAACAAGAAGGCCTGGCGATCAAGGACCTGAACTCGAGGAACGGTGTCTACGTCGACGGTGCACGCATCAAGCTCGCCACCCCGCTGTCGACGGGAACCGTGATCCGGATCGGTTCGACAACAATGACGTTCGAAGAAACATGACCTGCTGTGTAGGGCGCTTCCCCCACCGCAGAACGTTGGCGGCGAACAGCCGTGTGCCAATACTTCGTGTGGCACGAACAGCGCCTCGGTAACACCGCCGATCGTCGGTCCGAGATCAGCGAGTTCGACGACAACGATCCCGCAGGAGTGACCTGGCACAGTGTCGGGGTGTCTCCAGCGGTCTGGACTTCGTGCCTGAGCACCGGCCCCGCACACGTATGCCCGCATTGGGTTCGACAGTGCCGACAGGGGCCGGAAGCGCGAGGATTCATCGGGTGTAGAGCCGCACCTGCGACTCGCCGGTCCCGTTCCTTATCCAGTCGGTGTACTCCGGGTCGATGACGAGGGTGTACTCACCGTCGACCGGCAGGGCCGTGGTGTCGATGGAGCCGCTGCCGTCACTGCGGATGCATCCCTCTGCGATCTCCTTGCCGACCGGGTCGCGCAACGACAACGGGTAACACTGGGCGGGCAGGGTCGATGAGGCTACCTCGACGAACACTTTCTGTCCCTTGGTGCCGGCGAATCGGAAACGGCTGACCGCGCCGGGGGTGTCGATCTTGCTGGTGACCGGTGTTCCGTCCGGGGAGATCGTCGTGTCCTGGTCGACCACGGTGTACACGCGTAGCGTGGCGTCGCCGGTGGAGTCTTTCGACGACGGACTCAATACCACGGTGTACTCGCCGCCGGCCGGCAGAGCCGTGGTATCGATTCCGCTGTTGCGCGAGAGGCCGATGCATCCATTCGCGATCTCCTTGCGGACTGGGTCGCGCAACGACAACGGGTAACACTGGTCGGGCAGGTTCGACGAGGCCACCTCGACGAACACTTTCTGCCCTTTGGTGCCGGTGAATGCCAACTCATCTGTGCCACCGGGTTTGGTAATTCTGAGCGTCTTCTCGATGACGCCACTGTCGGACTGCGACGGGATCAGGTATTTCACCGCGGCGCTCACCCCGAGGACCAGCAGGACGACCGCGATCGCTGCGGCGGTCGATCGCCTCCGCCACCAGGGCGTCTCCGGTGCCGAGCGCAGGGCCTTCTGCGCGGCTGCGAGGAGTTGTCGACAACGTGTCGAGAAGCCATTTTTCGTGGGGACGGGAGTGCGGTCCTCCGGTCGATCGTCCACCGTCTCGGGCAGCTGTGTCGATGGTTGCGAAGACGGTACAGAGGTCTGGCTTTGGGTGTGCTGGTCCCGGGAAGAACGGGTGACAGATGGCTGCGAGCGTGGCCTGGTGTCACCGGTGAGTTGGACAGGTTCGGCCGAGTCCAGGGCTTTTCGAGCGGCCTCGGCGAGGGCACCACAACTCTGCGGGCGATCATCGGGGTCCTTCGCCAGGGCCTGTTCGATGACACTGTCGAAGGCGCTGGGCAGCCCGGCATCGCGAGCCGCGGGCACCCGGCTGGGCTGCGGGATCGTCTCATCACAGTGCGCCCGCATCAGTTGCTTCGATGTGCCCGAATAGGGTGGGGATCCGGTGATCAGGTGGTACAACGTGCAGCCGAGGGAGTACACGTCCGCACGAGCATCGACTGCGGCGAAGGAGTCGAACCGTTCCGGCGCCGTGTAGGGAAACGTGGCCCGTATCAGTTCGCCGGTCAGCCCCTGGGTGTCCTCGAGTGCCTTCGCGATGCCGAAATCAGCAAGGACCACTCGTTCGTCCTGGCCGCCGGGTAGCTGGCCTAGCAGGATGTTGGCAGGTTTGACGTCTCGGTGCAGCACACCCTGTGCGTGTGCGAAGTCGAGGCCCTTGGCGGCTTCGGAGATGATTCGCACCGCCCGAGCCGCAGGTAGCACACCGCTTTCCTGCACCGCCGTGGCCGCGTCGCAGCCGTCGATGTATTGCATCGCGATCCACAGCTGGTCGCCTACGCTGCCGCGGTTGTAGACGGTGACGATGTTGGGGTGCTCAAGCTTGGCGGTGTGCTCGGCCTCGCTCCGGAACCTTTTACGCAACTCCTCGTCCGCGCTGTTCAGCAGCTTGAGCGCGATCCATCTCGAGAATTCGCGGTCGCGGGCCAGATACACGTCGCCCATCCCTCCACCGCCGAGTCTGCGTTGGATCTTGTAACCCGCGAACTTCTGACCTTCGGCCAGTTTCCGCATGCATACCATTCTCGTCCACGCCGCCACTGTGCACGAGGGTTGCTAACGCCAGCATCGGCGCGATTCCGCGCTGAACCGATGGCTTGACCAGCGGATATTTCCATATCAGCTGAATTCTCCACGATTGCTACGGGAGGGTTCGATGCCTCGGCGCTTATATCTCGGGTGCCGAATCAACACCGCAGCGGTGTCAACCTGCGGCGTCAGGATCTCTTCGCAGGTCGGATACGTGCGGCCGGTCATGCACAGGCAGCGGTGCCAGAAGCCGACCGCGCGGAGCGTTGCTGGCGCGTCGTGGTGGTGGGAGAACGGGTCAGCTCGATCGTGGGTGCCGCGTGAATCCTCCACGGAGCACCTTGCTCGGGATCGCGGGGATCGGCGGCGGGATTGCCATTCCCGCCGAAACCAGGTCTTCGTAGCGACGTACCGCCGGGAGGAGTTGCCTGATAACCACGGTTATCGGGCAAGATAGAGCCGAAGCGGGGAGAGCGACCTGGCGCGACGGCGTTCGGCGCGGGCCGTTCGTTTCCCGGTTATCGGGCAACCTGGCGAAGGAGGGCGCGGTGCGCGAGAAGACGGTCGGCATCGACGAAGAGATCGTGGTGCCGCTGGCGACCCACATCGAGGAGTTCCTCACCGATCTCGCGAACGCCAACCGGCCGGCCAACACCCTGCGCGCCTACCGCGGCGACCTGACCGGCTTCGCCGAGTACGTCGACGGCGGCATCGACGGGGTGACCGTCGCCGCGGTGCGCGGGTTCCTGTCCGCGATCGCGAATCTCGCACCGGCCACCCGCAAGCGCAAGCGGGCCGCGGTCGCGGCGTTCTGCCGGTGGGCAGTGCGCCACGACCTGCTCGCGGCCAACCCGATGGACCGGGTCGACACGATCACCGTGCCCAAGACGCTGCCGCGCCCGGCGCCGGCCGCCGACATCGCCAAGGTGCTCGCCGCGATCTGCGCGCGCCGCCCGCGCAAGGACGTCGCCCTGGACGTGCTGCGCGATCGGGTGCTATTCGAGACCGCGTATGTGTGCGGCGCCCGCGCGAGCGAGGTGTGCGAGTTGTATGTCGAGGATTTCGACCTGCGCCTGGACGACGAGCACGTCCGGCTGCACGGCAAGGGCGGCTCGGTGCGCGCCGTGCTGCTGGACGACCGCGGCTACGTCGCCATGGTCCGGCTCTACCTGCAGCGCACCGGCTACACCGCCGGACCGATGTTCCGCGCCAGCATCAACGGCCGCGGCGGACCGCTGTCCTACTCCGCGGCCCATCACCGGTGGAGCCGGTACTGCGTGGTGGCCGGAGTGGACATCGACATCCACCAGCTGCGGCACTCCCACGCCACCGAGCTCATCAACGCCGGCGTCTCCATCGAAGTCGTCCGCAAACGCCTCGGGCACGCCTCCACCGAAACCACCCAGATTTATGCCCTGCTCGCCGACCGAGTCGCCGACACCGAGATCCGCGCCGCACGTCGTCTCCGCGAGTCCCGGAGGTAGACCTGCGGGTGTGGCTCTTCACGCGCGGGTGGTCTACGACAAAGCGGCCTGGATGACTGAGGCGGCAATCGATCTCAACGGGGTGTGCATCTGCGGTGGTATCCCGATGTGCTGGGGGTTCGGGCGATAGCGGAGGACGGATGAGAAGGACTCGCTGAACGATGGAACCGATCGGGGTGCTTCGACGTCCAACCAGATGAAGAACCGAAGGTTCCATCAACTGGGGGTACGCGAATGACGAAGTACGCGAAGAACATCGGGGTGGTCGTAGGTGGCGTGCTGACGGTCTTGATGACCACGTGTGTGGCATTGCCCGCCGCCGACGCGGCGCCCGGGCCGGGCGACGCGAACTGCCATGTGGACGCCGTGAAGGCCATGAATCCGCACAATTCCAAGGGCACGCCGACCGACATCGTCGGAAAGGGCAGTATCAAGTGCACGGCGGACATCGACTCGCTGTACATCGATGTCGAACTTCAGCGCAAGGAGGGTGGGAGCTGGAAGCGGGTCGACGGCGGCCACAACGAGGCCATCAAACCCACCGCAGGGACCAAACTCGTTGCCCAAGGCGCCACCACCTGCGCGGACGGGGAGTACCGGACAGCTGCTCGCGGGGGCGGCGTGTACGGGGGAGTACCCTCGCAATCCTCGGCGTGGAAGTACTCGGACACGGTGGTGAATCCGTGCGGTAAGTAGTGTCGAGGCGGGGCAAGATTGCGAGTGGGCTGGGAGGCCGGGGTGAGTGGGACGGAATGGGAGATGTTCTGCTCGGAGGTGTTGGCCATCGCCGAGCGTTACGCCATCCAGACGTTTTCGAATCCCGGCACCCTGGTGCTCTCCAGCGGATCCTCGTCCACGGAAGCCGAAGTGCGCGGGGCAAATCCACACATCAAACTGGTGGATATGGGCGACGCCGCGGTGCGCATCGAAACGGGCTGGTGCGTCCGCGCCATCGCCGACTACGAAATCCAATTCGAGGACAAGCCGTCCCAGGCGGCCGCGGCGGTCGAGGCGATCATTCTCGGGGGCGCCGAAGAGTATGTGATCACCGATGACGACGACCGGTGGGTGGCGTTCGGGTGGTGTATTCGGGGCAAGGATTCCCTGATGTCGCAACCCCCGCACATCACCTCGGGACGAATGGCGGTTCGTCGGCTCCTGCCGTGGCGGTCGGCGTGACCGTGCGGCCAGGAGCTCGACCAAGCCGACCCAACTGCCGTCGGTGTAGCGTGCCCAGCCGTGGAGTCGGCCGGGCACGGTGGCGGTCGAATTGAGGCCACCGATCTTCACGCGCATCGGCACCTTGTCGCGTCAGTGCTATCGAAACGGCTGCAAAGCAGGACCGCCGGTCACTACACCGGGTATAACGCCGTAGATCAGACAGTAGAAGGGGCCGTCGTCGACGTCAGAACCTTTTCGCTGGCGAAATACGCCCGCCCGTCGAAAGAGGCACTGCTGGCTTGGCAGGACGCTACCGACCCCGCCGCGCGGCGACGCAGCTGACGATGCGCAACTTCAGCCCCTGATCTACGGATTTTCGGGTGGGTGAGGATCAGCCGCAGGCATCGGCGAAAGTTGTGCTTGCGCGTGACAGCAAGCCTCGAAGGCAAGCCGTGGCAATTTGCTTCCTGAACTCGACGTCGCCGTCCCTGGCGCCAGCGGTGAGGTTTAAAGCGACGACTTCGTCCCCCACCGCAGGCCCGTTCGGGACGCGGAACCACAGACCAGAAGATCAGGAGCCCAGCCGGACAGCGTCAGACTGACGCGGACAGCGCCTCACTCTGACGCTCTCCGCAACGTCTCCCGGTGTGGTGTTGGGCCGTACCTCAGCCTGACATCTGGAGAGCGCGGGTCACTGGAAGACCGGTCCGGACCATTGCAAGACTGCTGCGGACCGTGTCGGTGATCCGGTGTTCGGTCCCTAATACTCGCTCGGAGTCGGCGCGGGTTCGCTCGCGCAGCGCGATCGCCTCGTCCAGGGGTTCCGGTAGTAGCCGCCGAAAAACCAAGATATGGCGGAGCTGCTGGTCAGCGGCGGCGGTCGGCTCCCGGCCTCAGGATCGAGGTCAGCTCGCGCATGGCTTGGGGGACGGTTTGAAGTAGCGGCGCAGGTTCTCGGCCTTGCGGTGCCGGACTTCGCCATGAGTTCGAGCAGGCTCGCGCCGGACTCGCCGATACTACGGCTACCCCGGGGACCAGGGGTGCTGGAGGTGAACATGGGCGCCGGCGGTGACGGTGTCGCCGCCGCGTACCGGCTCCTGGACGCACGAGGCCTGCACCCGTACATGGATGTGTCCTGTGGTTCGCACTCGATGGCCGGTTCACGGTCGCACCGCTCGCCATGTGGTCCGAACCGGATAACCTCGATGTGAGCCGCCGGGTCGACGACATCCTGCTGGACAGCGGGCGACCGCGCGACGCACTCCGGCGCGAAGAAGCACCCTGGTTCTGGTAGCTCAACGCCTGAGGCCCCCGAACACAACGAGAACCGGCCAGAGTATCTGGCCGGTTCTTCACGTTCAGCTCGCACGCTGCGCAGCGGTCCGGTGCGGACCGCTGCGGGCCGAGGACTATTCCTGAGTCAGAGTCAGGGTCCGGTTCTCGGTGGTGTCCTTCTGGATCTCGACCTGGCTCATGTCCTCGGCGTCAGGCGGCAGGTAGGCGAACGCGGCGGTGATCTCGACCGCACGGCCATCGTAGTAATACGTCATGAGTTCAATGCCGTCGCCGTCGTGAGCATCTGCGCGATTCGGGCCCTCGCCGTAGTCGTAGCCCAATGGCACCCTGACCTTCGTCTGCCGAGATTCGCCGTCACAGGTCACCCGATCCAGGGCCTCGTCTTTCATACGGACGGGTCGGCCTTCCGGGCTTTTGAACCGTTCGGACTCGACCTTGACCCACAGGGCGTTGGCCTGGCCGGGTTCGCAGACGTAGGTGATCTCGGCGACGACCCACCAGCTGTAGTCGCCGTGTGCGTCTGGGAACGCTCTCCCGATCCATATGCTGGTCGTTGCGCCGGCCGGCCCGGCCACATTGACCAGTACAGCGGCGGTCAACGCGAGTATCGAAGCGAAAAGTCTTCCACGAACCACTATGTGCGCCTTTCGGTGTCGGTAGGTGGTGGAAAAGATCCGTCGAGCGGACAGCAGCCTAGACCACGCCACACAGCAGTTATGCACGAGTCCCATAAGTGACACCAGAGGGGTTTGCGCGAGTCCCGGGGTAAGCGAACCCCAGGTCGGCGACATGGTGCGGATCGGCCCCACGGCAGCGCATATTCCCCGCGCGGCCCGCGCGATGGGAGATTAGCGGCGACCCCAGTTGCCCAATCCACCGCTGATCTCCGCCGTGGTCCTGTCAGTGCCTGCTGCGATGCTGATACTCAACAGGTTTCGGCATGGAGGGCGGCGGTGAACGACAACGGCCAGGACATGCCAGGGCTGTTCTCCATCGAGATCGCCGCCGACCCGATGCTGGCCGGGTTCGCCGCCGCGCTGTCCGACCGCGACGACCTCGCCACCCGCTCGCGGGAGACCTACCTCGAACGCGTCGGACACTACCTGGGCTGGCTGGCGGCCGACCGCGGCCACGACGACGCCCTGCACTCCCCCGGCGGCCGCGACCGCGCCATCGACGCCTACCTCACCGCGGCCATCGAGGAACGCGGGATCGTCGGGCGCACCGTCAATCTCACCCTCACCGCGCTCACCGTCTTCTACACCTGGCTCGGCCTGGGCGCCCCGGCCACACCGCGGGTGGTGGTGCAGCCGATCAACCCCCGCACCCTCGGCCCCACCGAGCAACGCGCCCTGCTGCGCGCCGCCGCGGCGCGCGGGCCGCGCGCGTTCGCGATGATCGTCCTCGGCTTGGACGCCGGGCCGCGGAAGTCCGAGATCGCCGCCCTAGCGTTGACCGGCCTGGATCTGGCCGAGTGGCCCGGCACCCTCGCGATCACCGACTCCACCGGCGGCTCGCGGACCGTGCCGCTGCAGCCGGGCACCCGCGCCGCGCTGGTCGCCTGGCTGGCCGAACGCCGCCGCCTGCTGCGCGGCCAGCCCGAACAGGTCGCGCTGTTCCTCACCGAGGCCGCGCCGCACCGGCGGCTGGCCGTACGCACCGTCGACGACGCCATCCGCGCGGTCGGCGCCGACGCCGGCCTCGACATCTCCCCCGGGACGCTGCGCGCCACCGCCGAACACGCATGCTGCGCGAAGGCCTCCCACCCGCGGTCGTCGCCGCCCGCCTCGGGCAGTAAGCACCCGACCGCGACCGGGTCCGCGCCCTGCTCGGCGGCACGGCAGCGCGCCCGCGTAACCGCCTCGCGCTCACCGGCAGCGAGCAACTCGACCTGTTCGGCGACATCGCGATGTAGACGCGTGGCGCCGAACAGCGCGCTACGCGTCTGTTGCGGGTACGAGGGAGTCGATACAGACGCTGAAGGGGTAGCGGCCCGGTGCCTCGAGGACAGACTCGACGAGGGCGTGGGTGTCGTCTTCGAGTACGAAAAGGGATTCCGGTAGCTTTCGCCGAAAATCGGGCGGATATGCCGTAATCGGCTGGTAGAGAGCAGTTTTCGTGTTGCGATCCGGGTGGGGCTACGTCCGTGGTGTGGGGCCGCTGACGATGCGGTGGATGGTGGAGCGGCCGACGCTGCATTCCTCGGCGAGGTCGGCCAGGCTCGCGTCGTCATCCGGGTCGTGGTAGCGGCGGTGGATTGTTTTGCGTGCTGCCAGAGGCAGTTTCGGCTGTTGCCCTTGAGCCGGCCTTTCGCGCGGGCTTTGGCCATGCCCTCGCGGGTGCGCAGGTGATTCAGGTTCGCCTCGAACTCGGCGACCATGGCCAGGGTTTGCAGAAACACCTTGCCGAACGGGTCGTGCCAGTCGTAGACCGAGTTGCCGAGCCCGAACAATACGTCTTGCTTCCGCAGGCTGGTCAGGATCTCGCTGGCTTCGGCCATGTTGCGGGCGAACCGGTCGAACTTCGCCGTGGTCAGCACCACCTGGCGTCCGTTACTGACCGCGGCGGAGGAGGTGACCGCGGCGAGTGCGTTGTCGAGCCCGGTGCGGTTGCGGCGGGTAGTGCCGGAGGGGGTTCATCGGAACAGTTCGCGGAACAACCTCTACGGAACACCGTGACGAGGGCCGGAGTGCAGCGGCTGCGGTGTTCCGCTGACCGATCGGCCAACGGAACACCACGCCCAGCGACGTCGTTCGTACTTCGGTCGGGATGGGATGGCCGCGTGTTGAACACCGCGTCGGAGAAGAAGGGCCTCCGCGATATACCGACCACCTGCCCGAAGGCGGCGCTAGCTGTACGAGCGGCTCACGAAACCGTCGGGGCGGACCAGCACCGTCCCGTATGGCCAGCTATCAACGAGGTGCACTGGGATGTCGGCCACCACGCCGGGATCGGCCGTGAGTACACACCACTGCGATCCGACGAGATCCAGCGTGGACACCCCGTCGGCCACCCACATGTGCGGCAGGCGAGATCCTGGGGACCCGTCGAGGTCGAGGCCGACGTCCTCGGTGGAGGGGAGTTCCGCGCCGCCGTACCGGTAGCCCAGGTGCACCACCGGCGCGTTGATCGCCCCTGCTTTCTTGCGCGCCTGTGCCATGTCCTTGCCCCAGTGCAGGGACGGATCGTTGAACCGCAGGCGTGCCTGTTCCATCGTCATGAGGGCCACCGGATGGCGTTCGGCGTGATAGGTCTCCAGCAGTTCGGGCCCGGCCTCACCGCGCAGCACGTGTGCGAGTTTCCACGCCAGGTTGTGGGCGTCGGCGATGCCGGTGTTCAACCCGAACGCGCCCAGTGGGGGGATCGCGTGCGCCGCGTCGCCCACCAGGAAGACCCGGCCGACGGACAGGCGATCGGCGACCTGGCCGCGTCCCCGGAACCGAAGCACACTCCGGATCTCCACTTCGATGGACGGGTCGCCGAGCGCGGTGCGGATGAGTTCGGGAGTCGGCTCGGTGTCGAGGCCGGTGAGGAACACCCACTCGCGCGCGCCGTCGACGGTCACCAGCAGGCCGGTCGCGTCCGGATGCTCGATATTGCACATGGCGAACGGCTCGCTCGGACGCAGATCAGCGCGGAACAGGACACTCGTCGTCTCCCGACCCATCACACCGGGACCGGTGAGGCCGACACCGAGGACCTGCCGGACCCGGCTGCGCACCCCGTCGGCCCCCACTAGATAGCGCGCCCGCACGACACGCCCGTCGGACAATGTCGCGGTGACGCCGCCGGAGTCCTGCTCGAAGGAGTCGAGCGCCACGCCGAACTCCACGTCGCCGGCCTTGGCGATCAGCACGCGGTCGAGAAGGTTCTGACCGCACGTGCCGCGGATCCGGGCCGGGGTGTAGGTGAGTTCGGCTGCGGTCTTCGCCTTCCACTCCACGCCTTCGGCGAAGTCGGCCTCGGCGAGCGTGCGCCCTCTGATCTTGCCCGCCCGCAAGTCGACCGCAGCCTCGTTGACGGCGTGATCCAGGCCGACCTCGCGCAAGATCTCCATCGACCGCGACCCGATGCCGGTTGCCCTGGGGTGGGGCGAAAGGTCCGGCTTCTCCTCGACGACCAGGGGCTCGACGCCGTGGTGGCGCAACAGCACCGCGAGCATCAGCCCGACGGATCCGCCGCCCGCGATCAAAACATCCGTGGATACAGCCTGCTTCATAGTTCAGCCCTTCGATACAGTGAATTACGAAATACACTGTATCGAAGTATGCGATGTATTGTCAGCAGCATGTTGGTGTGGGAGCGGCCCGAGCCGCCGGATCGACGAGTGCTGGCCCCGCTGAGCCGGGAGCGGATCGTACGAGCTGCGATCCGGCTGGCCGACGCGGGCGGGCTGGCGGCGGTATCGCTACGCAAAGTTGCCGCCGATCTGGAGGTCGGGCCGATGCGGCTGTACGGCTACATCGCCACCAAGGAGGAACTGCTCGATCTCATGGTCGATGCGGTCTATGCCGAGATGCGGCCGGTCGGAGACGGTTGGCGAGCGGTGCTGCGGTCTCTGGCCGAAACCACCCGGCAGGCCGCGCACCAGCACGAATGGTTCGCCGACCTGATCGGTGGACGGCCCCAGCTCGGGCCGCACGCGCTGGCCAGAGGAGAAGCTGTGGTGGCCGCGATGAGCGGCGTCAACGTGGACATCGTGATGCCGGTGGTCGCGGCGGTCAATGCCTATGCGGTCGGTGCGGTGCGCCGGGAGATCGCCGAGCGGCGCGCCGAGCGGGCCACCGGGATGAACGAGAAGCAGTGGCAGGCCATCTCCGGGCCCTATCTGGAGCGAACCTTTGCCACCGGCCGATTCCCCGCGCTGGCCACGGTCATACGCGACGCCGCCCACCTGGACGCCGACCAAACTTTCCGCACCGGCCTAGAGTTTCTCCTCGACGGCATCCAAGGCCACATCGCGAGCTGACACTCAGCCGAGAGACCAAGATAGGCGCCGCCCATGGCACCAACTCGGCGTTGACGCGCTGAGACGACGCGACTTCCAACGCCTGAAGTCACTATTCCGCGGCGGTGACGGCCTTCTCGACAGGGTGGCCAGCCCGACCCCGGCGCGCGTTCTGCCGGATCACGCGGCGGCTGCGGGGCCGGCCGCCGGTGGGGTGGGAGCAATTGACGGCTGCCGTTGCGGGCGGGTCACCGCACAGCCAGGTCAGAGCACCTGAGCGCAGCGGCCAGATGGGCCAGAACCTCACACTATCGAGTGGATTCCGAAGCTCGGATGAGGGTGGTGTTCCGGCGGGGACCATGGGGCCGCCTGGTTCCAGTACAACCACCACGTGTAGTCGCTGGTCTCCGCGCACCACCACTCCGGCGGATGAACGCCGGACAGTTCTGCCCCGCCCTATATGCCAGAAAGTCCCGAATGGTGGAGCTATCGCCGCCTGGCTGTCGGAGGGGAACGCTACCGTCCCCTCATACGCGCCTGCACCGAGACGGGCGACAAGAAAAAGGAGCCACCATTGGACGAAAAGCTCTCCCCCGCTGAGCAACTGGCGTCTGACTTGCGGAGGCGTACCAGGCCGTCGAACGAGCTTCCCGCGATCGTGGTCCTCGACGCTGTGCTCGCACGCACCGACGACATCGTGATCGCGCTCAGCGGTGCCCGCGCTTACACCCAGGGAATCGAACTATTCCTCCGGCTGCACGTTCGCCAGCCCGGCGCTGTGTCCGCTACCGCGGCTTTCGGAGGACTCCACGGAGGCGGTAGCGACCAGTATCTACTCGGTGTCGAGTTCGCCGACGGCCGCACCGCGACAAACATCGACGACTCCTCCTCGGATGACAACAGCACAACCGCGGTGTTGATGTCGTGTGGTGGCGGTGGCAGCCCCGACTTCAGCAGCTACACCTACTACCTGACACCCGTCCCGCCACCAGGACGCCTCTCGATAATCGTCGCCTGGCCGACCGCCGGAATCGACGAGCATCGCGTTGAACTCGACGCACAACCCTTCCGCAGCGCTGCCGAACGGGCACAGGTCTTGTGGCCGGAACAACCCACCTCGACGTGGAACCTACCGTCCTCCCCACGCCCCGATCTCGCACCCGGCGGCTGGTTCGCTCACGCGCTGAACTGACCACCGCCAGTACTGGCTACGACACGGGGCCGGAGCAGTGTTGACGAGTTTCATCGCAGATGCGGGCGTCAGTGAAACACCTTATTTACCTGCTCAACCGGCCTCCATGCGGCTCGATGAAGGCTGCGACCTGACACTCGGCTAGCGTCCCTCGCACCCACCGGCTGACTCGACATGCACAACTCGCGCAGTCCGTACTCCCCCGCTGTCGTAGTTGTCAGCGTCGGTTGAATGCTGGATCTGGCACGGTTTGCGTGATTACCCCTTGCCGGATTGCCAACGGGGCTTGGTGATCGATGATGTCGCCGGCGTCGTGATCCCGAACCGTTGGACGTGTTGTTCCCGCACCTGCACGGGTTGCGCATCGATCGTGCGACCTCGGTCGGGGTCCGGGTGAATCTGGAGGTCAGCACCTGCGACGAGGCGGTGGCCTGCACGGGTTGCGTGATGATGTCGCATCGTGTCCACAGTCGGTATCGGCGGCGGTTGACCGACACGGCGGTCACCGGGCGTGAAGTGGTGATCGGTGTGCGGCTGCGCCGGTTGTTCTGTGACAAGTCCGGTTGCGGGAGAAGGACTTTCGCCGAACCGGTATACGATTTGGCACCACGGTACGCCCGACGCACGAGAACCCTGGAACGTCTGTTGTGCGCGGTGGCGCTGGCGTTGGGTGGTCGGGCGGGAGCTCGGATGACCCGGCACCTAGCAGCCTCGGTCAGCCGGATGACGTTGTTGCGGCAGATCAGGGCGTGCCGGATCCGGATCGGGCGACACCGCGTGTGCTCGGAGTCGACGATTTCGCGCTGCGCCGGGGACACAACTACGGCACGATCCTGATCGACATCGAGACACGACGCCCGGTCGATGTCCTGGAAGACCGCACCGCCGACACCCTCGCGACCTGAGACCCCGCTTCTCTGGAGGACCCTCCAACAAAACGGGGGAACTCATCGGGAATCTACGATCGAAACACCAATTAGAAACCCCTCATGCCAGCACACCCACCTCGTGAAAGAATTAGGCTAGATAGCGGCTATCCCGCGACTGAACTTTGGTCGCCCTGTCGAGAAGAAGCCGGCACATTCGTGGCGCACCGAGCAGTCGTCACACTCCGCGACGTACGCGTTCTTCCAATCCGAGATCGACTGCACCGCGAACGGCCGGATGCCGACATCGAGGACGCACAGGGGCAGGTTGTAGATCGACACGTTCACCCCGGCGACGGACAGGGCGCCGACACCGGCCTTCAACTGCTCCTGGTAATCGACGGGATCGATCCACAGTGTGGCGTCGTTGGCGACCGCGAAGCCGGTGTTTTCCATGCCCATCAGAGCCACATGATCGACGAATGGAAGGTTACGCGCGATCCACGAGCAGGTCTCACGGAGGCGCGGTGCGGTGATGGCGTGCAGAACAATACGAATCTCGACCCGTTGCCCGAGGTTCTTGAGTCGGAGCACGCCGAGAACAGTTTCGTCGAACGCGCCCGCGGCCTGAACCACATAGTCGTGAATGTAATCCACCGCCGCGTAGATCGGTATACCTGCTGAGAGCTGCGGATGCCCGATCTCGGCCCAGGCGTGCGCGACCTCGGGAACGGAGAAGGCGCGCCCGTTGGTCAACACGTGGATCGCAGTGCCCGGGAGCAGATCCCGCGACAGCTCCAGCAGCCCGATGAATCGGCGCCATTCGGTGAGCGGTTCCCCGCCGGTGAATGTCAGTGCGGGAGTCGCCGGGTCGAGCAGTGGCAGTGCCTCTGCGATCTCGTCGATCAGCCAGCCATCATCGACCTTCTTCGGCGGCTGCGAACACATCAGGCAATAGTTGTTGCAGCGTTCGGTGACGAGGAAGAAGTTGTGTCGCGACGACCGACGGTAGAGCAGCCTCACTCGACCCGACCGCGGGTAGATGCTCATCACATCGCCATCGCCGACCTCGGCGAAACCCGCCGGAAGTCGGATGTAGCTCGACGATGCGCCGTCCGGGCATGCGTCGCGCCCGACCGCGATCCGGAATCCATTCGCCTGCGCCGCCGTCCAGTCGCAATCGTCGACGATCAGCGCGGCATCGCGATCATCCGACGGGGCACTGTTCGGGGGGCGGAGCCGCACGATCCGGTTCTCGTCACCGAGTCCGACGATGTCCGCCGCCGGTGATCGTCCCACAAGCAGAAGAGGTTTCACGACGCCCACGCCCGGAGAACGGCGGCGTCTTCGGGTGAGTGTTCCAACAGTTCGAACAAGTGCGTGATCACGCCCTTCTGTCGCTCGCAGAACTCGGATAGCGGTTTGATCCCCAGCAGGTCCCCCTGCGTCGCGTGGTGATACACAGGGTCCGCGCCGCAGTTGGGCTCGAATACGCACGTTGAGCACTGTGGAGCCGTCTGGGTCAGCGAATCCGCCACCGCCGACACCAGCGTGTCGGACAACACCATATCTCGGTAACTATGCTCATGTACGTTGCCGAGTTCGAAGCTGCGGTCCCCCATTTCGGCGAGCATCCGTGCCTCGTCCGAGGCGAATACGGTGCCGTCATAGTTGTAGACCAGCGCACCGAGACCGATCCCCGCAGGACTTCTCAGATCGACATACCCGATGGGCTCATCACTCAGCATCCGGCGAAGGATCAGGGCCGAATAGAACTCGGGAAACCGGCGGCCGGACTTGTTGATCTCCAGGATGTAGCGAAGACCGCGCTTCCAGAATTCGAGCCATTCTCGGGCATCGTACTTGTGAAACTGTTTGGTCTTGATCGCATGACCGTACGGAGACAACGGCCTCAGGAAGATGCCGTCGAGACCCTGCGCGAGGTATTCGTCGACGATCTCCTCCACACGATCCAGGCTCGCTTCGGTGGTGGTCATCAACGCACCAACCCGGTCCGGGCCGAGCCGCTCTCGAATGCGCCCGATTCCGGCCACCGCGAGCTCGTAGCTGTTCTGGCCACGACGGGGCCGATTCTTGTTGTGCAGATCGCGCGGCCCGTCCAGTGAGGTACTGAGCAGAACATCGTGCTCAGCGCAGAATTCGAGCACTTCGTCATCAAGGAGCGCCAGGTTCGTCGCGATCACGAACTGCAACTGCTTGCCCAGGGACATCGCCCGCTCCTCAGCGGTCACGACGATCCACCGGATGAGCTCGAAGTTCAGCAGCGGCTCGCCGCCTTGAAACTCGATCTTGATCATCGGCGCCGGCGCGGACAGAGCGATATCCAGTGCTCTGGACGCCGTGGCGCTGTCCATGTCGTAGCGGACGCGGTCCTTGCTCTGACGCGACACCTGGCAGTACGGGCAGGAGTGCTCGCATCGCAGCGTGACGACGAATAGGTGCAATGGCGTGGCGGCGCGCAGGAAGCTCAGGCGGCTACGCAGACGAAGGGCGAGAAGCTGCTGCGGTGCGCGCTGATCGGCCGATCCGACGAAGAGCTTCTCGAAAGCCCTTTCATAGAGCCCGTCGCCAGGGGTGAGATCGAGCGCGCACAACCGCTCCAGCTCGGTTGCCGTCATTTCCGCCATGTCGCCAACGATGTTGCCGACGAGGAAGCGGTCTGCACCGAGCCGTTCGAATCGAATGGGCAGGAGTCGCAGCCGGGACGTGTCGGGATGGAACGAGTCCGCTGAGGCGAAGCCGGCCAACGGTCACTCCTCCTCGGCCAGCGATCCGAATGCCAACGCGACGATGACATCGCGCAACCGGCCGGTCTCGCGACCGACCTTCTCGCGCAGGTTCTCGTCCGTCACGAGATTCAGGAAATGAGTGCGCAACTCATCGCCCCGAAGCTGTGACTGCGTTGGTGAGAGCCGACAGACGTATCGTCCGTCCGCTTCGTCGATCTGGCATGCCGCCTGCCCGATCAAACGGTAAGCGGCCTCCCGCAGTGCGTCGAGCGACTGCACCGACCTGCTGAAGTCGACAACCAAATCAGACGCTGACATCACTCGATCCCATCACAGAACGCGGAACCCGCACTCGCCGAGAGCACCTGACATAGTTGCGAAGGCAACTGCACTGCTCGGTCACCGAGGGGGCACCGCGGTCGTGTCAACCTCCGTGCACATGTCCAATGCTCGCTGGGCAAGATCCTCAGCCTCGGTCGCAGCGAGGCCGAAGACCTCTTGCAGCTCGCGCGCGATCTCATTCAGCCCAAGGCCCTCCTTTGCTCGCGTGCACGCCAGAGAGAACGGATCGGAAGCAGGCTGCGAGCTGGTCGGTGGGGTGGTGGTAGGGGGCGGAGCGGCTGCAGGCGGCGGAGCGGCCGGTGGGGTCACAGCAGACGGTGGAATGTAACCCGGCTTCGGCACATCCGGTCTGCCGAACCCCGGACTGGAAGACGCATGAGATGCATGAGACGAATGGGATGAATGAGACGAATGAGAACCATGCCGCGCGAACAATCTGCCATCGCCGGCGCGATGCGTCGTGAAGCTCATCAACTCGACGTCGTCCGGCAAGGCAACCCGAGGCTCCGGCAGCGCCTCCTCCGGTGCCGCCGTGACGCGAGGTTCGTCCGTTCCCGTCGAGACGGACGCCTCCGCCACTGCCTGTGCGGCCGTGGGGATCGCGAGGGCGGCGAGGGCCGCCGTCAGACTCACGATCTTCGGCGTCTCACGCATTCGTACCTCCCAGAATCGAACCCGAGTCGACCACGGCGAACGAAATGCCCGTGCGTTCCATCGTCACTGCCCTCCATCACCACCCGACGAGCTTCGAACTCGTTACCGCAACTAGTATCTCGCCCGGCGCCGGACCGTTACACATCGATGCCTCACGCGCCCGCACAACGTTCCGGTAACGTCGACGACCGCACCCATCGGCCACAGGATGCGCCGTCACACTGGCGACGCCGACGCCGATACCACGCCCGCCACAGCTACTACCAGCGACGAACCGAATCACACCGCGATCCGGAAGTCCGGCTGGAGCACTGACCCCGGATCCACGCGAACAACGTTGCGGGAGGTGGCGGGCATCGAGTCGATCGACAACTCGGTGATCGGCGACCGCCTGACCGACGCCGAACTCGCCTCCAAACATGTGTTACCGCGCGTGTACGGTTCGCCGGACACACCACCGCTGGAGCTCGGGCGGAGGCCGGGCTGAGAGGGCGCGAATCCCCCCTCACCCTAGACAAATTCGCGCCGCGGGTGCTCTCGCTTCGGCGCGGCGGGCGGCGCTTACGCCCTCACCCAGATCGTCGCCTACACCCTCGGACTGTTCGCCCTGGCCCTGTCCACCGGCGAAAGCACCTACGGGCCGTTCCTGTCGGTCACCCTCGGCGCCGCCTTCTTCCTGATCCTGGTGGTCCGCGAGGCCGATCAGTCTTTCGCCAACGTCTACTCCACCGCCGTCTCGATCCAGAACCTGGCCCCGCGGGTGGACCGGGGACTGGCAGAAAGCCGGTGTGTTCGAGGCCCTGCACGAAACGATGCTCGCTCACTGCCACCGTGCCGGATTGATCGATTTCGACCGGGCCATCCCCGACGGCTCGCACGTGCGGGAGAAAAAGGAGCGCCGACATCGGCCCGAGTCCGGTCGACCGCCGCAAGACAGGATCGGAACACCATATCCTGCCCTGTGACAACGGATTACCGCTCGCGATCACGTCGTCGGGGGCCAACGTCAACGACCACCTGGTGCGCCCAGAGTTGCTCGACAAGGTTCGTCCGCTGCGCGGGCGACCGGGTCAGCCTCGCCGACGGATCACCACGTTGATCGCGGACAAGGGCTAAGACTATCCGCGCGTCCACGACGAACTACGGCGACGACGAATCACCGGCTACATCCCGCGCCGCGGCACCCGCGACAAAGTCTCGGGGCGGTGGATTGTCGAACAATCCCTCGCCCTGGTGCCCCAATACCCGACATCGCCACGGATTCCTCAGCCTCGCAGCCGCCCTCATCTGCTGACGACGACTCAGCAACAGCACCCGAGAGCTGCTCGTAGTCGAGGCTTCCCGATGCCCCCCCCGCGGTATTCGTCGAGCCAACGTGCGAGACGGGGCCTTTCGGCAACGAGCTGAGCAGGTTGTTCGGGGTCGCCCTCCCGAGTTGCCCGGGTCGGGATCGATAGTCCGGTTACATCGGGGATTGCGACATGTGTACCTATCGACCGGCTCGATCGAGTCCTCGCACAGATTTGGCGGACCTAGGGAGACGCCTCGAACCCGGCGATGAATAAAACTTGGGCGTCAGCCACTGCAATTTCGCATCCGAAGTCCCCGTTTCGGGCCGCATACCAGTATCGCTCAACGGATCTCCGGATCCGCGCGGCTGGCTGCGGCCGGTAGGCGGGCTCCGCGTGAGTCGCCGGACGCAGTGGGTTTTCTCTGTCGCCGACCGGGCGCTACCGAGCCGCACTAGAGCACGCGGGCGAGCGAGATGCACAGTCGCGCAAAAGCCGCCGTCTCGGTGATGTCGGTCTCCTCGCCCAGACCGGCTGCGTGGAGATGGTCGGCGGTAGCGGTGAGAATCCGGTCCGGCGCTCGCAACGCCAGGTGAGCGAAGCGTGGGACGCCGAACTTGGACGTCGCGACAACTCGGGTGAGCGCTTCGAGCGCTGCCGCGGACTCGAGATCGCGCCACACGCAGCGTATCCATTCCGCCACTGTTTGCCGCAGCGTCCAGGTCTGGAGAAACGGGTCACGGTTGCTGTTGCTGAACCCGATCAGCTCGATGTCGGCGGCAACCCCGATGTCCACAACGGGGTCGCACCGCCGCCCCGACCGCCACGGCGTGAACCTGAGCCCGATCCGCCGCGGGCAGCCCGCAACAAGCTCGGGCCAATAACCCGGACAAGACCGCGCTTCGTGCTCGCCGCGCACCGGCGTCTCTTTGACGAGCATTACAGTTACTGCCTGGTTAAATGTTGCTCACGCACTGTTTGGCGCAGCTGTGAGATCTGTAGTCTCGGATCCGGATGCCACCCGATCCAGGGGCACCCACAGCCGCCCGATCGGCGACTGGCAGACATTCGCGCCCCGAAGGGCGGTCCGACCTCAGCCTGTGTGGCGGGAGGGCACCGACACCGACGCGATTCGGCCCTGCATGCAAGGAAGATCCGCACCATGACCGGTTACGCCCTCTTCGACCGTCAGATCCCGTCCCGCGACCAGCTACCCGATGAGTTCTTCGCGCAGTTCCTCGACCCGACTCGCACCTACAGTTGCGCGTACTGGACTCACCCGGACGACACCCTGGAACAAGCCCAGTCCGCCAAGATCGACCTTGCGCTGGCCAAATGCGATCTGCGACCGGGGATGACCCTGCTCGACGTCGGCTGCGGCTGGGGTTCGACCATGTTGCGCGCCATGGACAGCTACGGCGTCAATGCGATCGGGCTCACGCCCCACCGCGACCAGCACCGGTACGTACGCGACCGCCTCGTCGATCGGCTCGTCCGCGGTTGCCCCTACGGCGGTGTGCGACGGCAAAGCTGGCAACAATTCGACCGCCCTGTAGACCGCATCGTCTGCATCGGCGCGCTCGAACACATCCCCCGCCAGCGATACCCCGCCTTCTTCGACTTCGCCTACCGGATGATGCCGGACGACGGAGTGCTGCTGGTACAAACCGTCGTCGTCCAAGACTCGAATCACGCGGATGCGCACCAGGCACCGGCCCTGACGACCGAAGCCGAATTCGCGTTCCTGCGCGGCACCGTCTTCCCGAGTAGCCAGCTCCCACGATCGACCGGCCACAGCCCCAGGGGGATCAACGAGTACGCGCAGGACGCCGGATTCACCCTCACCCGCATTCAGGAACTGGGATCCCACTACACCACCACCCTGGACAGTTGGGCCACCTCTTTGCATGAGCACCGCGACCGGGCGATCGAACTGGCCGGGCAACACACCTACAACGCCTACATCAGCTATCTGACCGAGTGCGCCGACCACTTCCGCCACGGCCACCTCAACGTCATGCAGTTCACCTTCACCAAACCCGGCGCAATACAACCCCCACCACATTGATCCTGCCCGCGCCACCCGGTTTGGAGGTCCCTGAAACCGGTAAGGAGCGGTTCCTTCGTGCTCAATTCCGTGGGAAACGCCGGCCCCGAAGCCTGGGGTGCTCGAATTGCTCAAGCAGTCCGACCGAGGATTCGACGCCGTCGTCATCGGAGAACCGGCCCGCTACCGGCCCCGACAAGACGCAGAGAGAGGGACTCGGCCGGCGCGCCTGGGAAGCCAGCGAGACCGGCCGATGAGCGCCACCGCGACCGCCACGACGGAGACATCGCCGCGAACCGGCTGCTGCTACGGCAGATGAGCATCGCACCGGGCGACCTGCTCCCCTCCCCACCCGACGCGCCGACCTTCGCCGAGTACGTCCCCCAGGTCCGCGCCCGCCTGTCCGAGGGCACCCTGCGCACCTACAACACCCACCTGACACTGCCGGAGAACGAGTGGCCGGACCGCCGACTACTACATGCGTGGCGTTGCAGCTCGCTGGCGCACCCAGCCGATCCTCGACGAGTTCGACGACCTGCTGGACCGCTTCGATCAACTCACCGCAGGCCTGACACTCAGCGATTTCGACACCAGCGCCCTGGACTCCTGGCGGATGTGAACCACGGTGCGGGCCCGATCAGTAGTGGAAGCTCACCAGGTCGAGGTCGTTGTCGACGCACCAGTGGACCCAGTCGCGTAGCTCGGTCACTGATTCAAAGAGCTCCTCATCTCCGATCCCCGACAGGTCGGCGGCCGCGAACGCGCGGGCGACCGGCTCCAGCTCGGCGCGGGTGAAGTGCCCGATAGCCGGGAAGTCCTCGATCTCCGGCAGGGAGATCGGGGATCCGGAGAAGGCCAGATGATGGGGATCGAGGTCGATACCCAGCCCGTCGAGGACGTCGCCGACCTTGTCGAACCACGAGGTACTGATCGGATACCAGGCCCGGTTGCTCAACGCGCCGCCGAACCGCGCGCACAGAATCTGCAACGCCATCCCATAGGGCGCGCCGTCGCTGCCGCTGTGCTTCTCGGAAAAGAACAGCTCCCGCAACGCCGTCCGGACGGCCTCAGAGCAAGTCGTGGCCCGATGGACATCCACCATCCAGTCGAAAAAGCCTTGTGGGTCGCCGGTATGCGCGGAGGGCGCCGATAGCACCTCGACATCCACCGCGTACGGCATGATCCCGTATCCCACACCATCTCCCCGTATCAGTCTTCGGCACTACGTCGCCATCGACCACGTCGATCTCACTGTCGCATGCCATGCCGACATACCTCGATGGACCGACGGATGGGCCGGCAGCCGCAGCCGGCTGATGCTCGACGATGACGCGTTCAACCTGGACAGGGCTGCAGTCCACGAGGGATGGCTCTGGGCGCTGGACGGACATGCCACCACAGGAAGCCTGCCGGATGTGGGTGCCGCGGCCGCCGCTCCGCGGCTGTTTTGAGAAGCCGATTGCGAAGCGAAGGGGTGTAGCACGCCTCTACTCACCGTTTCCGCAAGTCGATCTATCGGCCGGATCTCCCGCAGCGAGCACTGCGCTGATATCACCCAGCCGAGGGCCATCTAGGAGCGTCCTCAGATTGGGCGGGTGCAAACCGCGCTCTGTGCAGCAAACGCAGATACCGGCCTCGGGCTCCATCCGCTGCCACCAAGCCCCTCGCCTACCCCGCCGTCGACGACACATTCACCGCGCCGTCGTGGTCGGAATTCGCCGACGCGCCGCTGCTCAGCGCCGCGGACACGCGCTGGTGCTGGGAGCAGTACGTCGGCGCGGAGCATCCGGGGGGCGATCACCTCGCGGCACCCATGCGCGCCGAGTCGCTGCGCGGCTTGCCGCCCACGCTGATCATGACCGCGGAGGTCGACCCGATCCGTGACGATGCCGAGGCGTACGCGGCGCGGCTCCGGGGCGAAGGCGTCCCTGTCTCGCTGACCAGGTTCACCGGCGTCTTCCACGGCTTCGTCACCGAAGTCGGCGTCTTCGCGCAAGCGAAACAGGCGATCGACCAAGTGTGCCTGTACCTGCGCGAGATCGCGCGGGCATAGCTCCGCACCCGGGGGTTTCCAAGGCGCCCTGTTGACGTCTGCGAAGGTCCGGCGACCGGGCGGGCCAATTGACATTTTCATCGAAAATGAAGCTGCGAAGAGTCCGAGTACGGCGATGACCACCAGCCACACCGTCGCTCCGAAGCCTGCGGTGACGACAGTTCCCCACGGCATGATGAAACGGCCCGTATTCCGCCACGCGCGCCCAGTATCCTCAGGGGCCCACGTCTTGCGGGACGTTCGCGCATTCGAGAACTCGAGCGTCCATGCTCGCTCGGGTGCGCTGCTGAACATGCTGGCGCTCGGACTCCATGGTGATGTTCACGTCGGCGCCTGGAGGGTTTCCTCGGTCCATGGCTTCGGCAGCGGCGGGGGTTGATCTGCTCGCCGGGTTCGGAGCCGCCGGACCTGCAGCAGGAACACCGCCCCGGACACACCGGGCGACGTGGTCACCACGGCCACCAGCAACCCCGCGACGAAGCCCGGAGCACTACACCCGCCTCCACTCCGGGGACTGTGGCAGCCGGCCGGGCGGCCCGTCCTCGCCGATGACTCCCGGCGAATCAGGAGCCACGACTGGCAAGGCCGCTACGGTGCAAAACACCGCCCAACCCGGCGGTGCCGCAGGACTTGGTGGCCATCCGCGACCGCAATCCCTCGCGCCGGTTCGGAAGCGTCGGGGAGGCCGGTATCAGACTTGGTTGGCGCCGTCGTCGAGTAGTGCGCGCAATGTCATGTGGGCGATGTGGGTTTCGAGTCGTTGCCGGTCGGGCATGACGGCGGCACGGAAGCGGTGTCCCGCTAGGAAGAACAGCACCGCCCATGCGGCCGCTTGCGGGTCGAGGTCTGCGCGCAGTTCCCCGGTTCGCCGGCCCCGCGTGATCATCTCGGCCAGGACGTCGGCGAGTTCGCCCATGTGGTGGCGGACCGCCTGCTCGACAGCGGGCTCGGCCGTCATGGTCATGGCGTCGGCGAAGATCACTCCGAGCGAGCCGGGTGCGTGGAGTTCGTCGATGTGGCCGGGGCTGAGCAGGTGGGCCAGCAACGTGGCGACGGAGTCGGTCTCGGAGGCGACGGTGCGCATCATGGCGCACATCTGCTCGGAGGCGTGTGCCACGACAGCGGCGTAGAGCGCGGCTTTGGAGCCGAAATTCTGGAACAGCACCGGCTCGGTGACACCGACACGAGCCGCGATCTGCGCCATGGTGGCGCGCTGGAACCCCGACTCGGCGAACACCACAGTGGCGGCGCCGATGATCGACGCGCGCCGGTCGGCGGCGCGCAATCGAGTGCGCCGCTGTTCGGCGGGATCGGAGGGTGCGCGTGCCATGCAGTCATCGTATCCGTCCTTGCCCAACAACTTAGTTGCGACTAAGTTATTCGTCATCTTAGTCGTCACTAAGTTAAGGAGGGGCCATGGGCCTCGGACATTTGATGCATCACACCCCCAACCCGGACACCGCGGGACTCACCATCGACCACGGCGGTACCTACGACGTGTTCGGCGCGGTGTTCTTCGGCGGACGACGCGACCGGGTTTATCGCCGCCTCGCGGAGTTGAGCGGCGCCCGCCCGGGTGACCGCGTGCTCGATATCGGTTGTGGGACCGGGTATTTGACTCGCCGCTTGGCCGCGGTCGCCGATGCGGGGACGGTGGTCGGTGTCGATGCGTCGGCCGCGGTGCTCGAGCGCGCCCGCAAGATCACCACCGAACGGAATTGCACCTACTCCGTCGGTGTCGCCGAATCGCTTCCCGGCGAGGACAGTTCGTTCGATGTGGTGACCAACTGCTTGATGCTGCATCACCTGCCGGAGGATGTGCGCGCGACAGCGCTGGAGGAGATGTGGCGGGTGCTGCGTCCTGGGGGCCGCCTGTTGATCGGCGAGTTCCGGCCACCGGCCAACCCTCTGGGCCGCCATCTGGTCGGTGCGTTGACCGGTCCTTCGATGCGGCACAATCCCATCCATTTGCTCGAGCCGATGGTCGCTGAAGCGGGTTTCGAGCAAATCGGCTCAGGCGACCTGCATCCCTGGATCCGCTACATCACAGCCCTGAAGCCGGGAGCCACTCGATGAGCCACTCGACGGGCGTGCTGCGGGTCCTGGCTGTTGTGTTGATCGTCATCGGCCTGGCCGTGCATGTGGGGCTGGGCAGCATGGCCGGGCTCGGAGCTGCCGCCGTGGGCCTGATACTGGTCGCGCATCTGCCGCTCGCCGCCGTCGGGCGTCGATGGCTGCACCGCCCCTCCTCGAGATAGCCGCGTCAACGGCTCTGGGATGAACCGCGAT
Source organism: Nocardia sp. NPDC051900 (assembly GCF_044452545.1). NCBI lineage: Bacteria > Bacillati > Actinomycetota > Actinomycetes > Mycobacteriales > Nocardiaceae > Nocardia > Nocardia sp. NPDC051900. The sequence goes on from NZ_JBITBU010000023.1 coordinate 25,109, forward strand.
CCATCCCATCCGCCGCGACCAGCCGAGGCGTGTGACCGTCCGCGGCACCCTACTCGCCAATAGGTTCGCATCTGCGCACCTATTGGCGTAAGGTCGCCCTAAGTCGAGCGAGTTCGGGAAGGTCAGCGTGATCGAGGTATTGCGGCGTCGCCGGTTCCGGCGGTTGTTCACCGCGCAGGTGGTGGCGCTGGTCGGGACCGGTTTGCTGACGGTGGCGCTGGGGCTGCTGGCCTACGATTTGGCCGGTAGCGATGCCGGGGCGGTGCTGGGTACCGCGCTGGCGATCAAGATGGTCGCCTACGTCTTCGTCGCGCCGGTGATCGCGGCGGTCGCCGACCGCGTGCCACGCCGGGTGCTGCTGGTGTCCGCGGACGCGATCCGGGCGGTGATCGCCGTGACGCTACCTTTCGTCACCGAGGTGTGGCAGATCTATCTGCTGATCTTCGTGCTGCAAGCCGCCTCGGCGACATTCACCCCCGCCTTCCAGGCAGTGATCCCGGCGGTGCTGGTCGACGAGGACGACTACACCCGCGGGTTGTCGCTGTCGCGGCTGGCCTACGACCTGGAGTCGCTGCTGAGCCCGGTGCTGGCCGCCGCATTGCTGACGCTGATCGACTACAACCTGCTGTTCGTCGGCACCGCCGCCGGGTTCGTCGCATCCGCCGCGCTGGTGGTGAGGACCCCGTTGCCGCGCCTGGTGCCCGGTGACCGGACCGTGCCGCTGATCGAGCGGATCACCCACGGCGCTCAGGTCATGGTCCAGCGGCCCGTGCTGCGCGGCCTGCTGGCCATGAACCTCGCCGTCGCCGCCGCGACCGCGCTGGTCATGGTGAACACCGTGATCTACGTCCAGGACCTGCTGCACGGCTCCGCTACCGGTGTCGCCCTCCTCCTGGCCTGCTACGGCGGCGGCTCGATGCTCATCGCGCTCACCATGCCGCGGCTGCTGTCAAGCTTCAGCGACCGCCGAGTCATGCTCACCGGCAGCGCTGCGCTGCCGGTGGGGCTGCTCGCCGCCGCCGCGATCGCCGCGATTCAGCCCTCCGCCGAGCGTGGCTCGTTTCTGCTGGCCTTGGCGTGGACAGCGCTCGGCGCGTGCACCTCGATGATCAACACACCGTCCGCGCGTCTGCTGCGCGCGGAATCGACACCGGAGAACCGCACAGCGGTCTTCACCGCCCAGTTCTCGCTTTCCCATGCCTGCTTCCTGCTCACCTACCCCATCGCGGGATGGGTCGGCGCCGGAGCGGGCCAGCTCACCGCCGCACTGACCCTGGCCGCCATCGCTACACTTGCAGCAACCACAGCCGCCCGCGTCTGGCCCGCGACCACGCCGACCGAACCGGAGGCGGTGCCAGCAGGAAGGCGGTGAACGATGGCAGGGCCTCCGAATCCGGCCGCTGACCCTCCCGTGCCCAGCCTCCTGCACCCGATCAGCCCCGACCAACCGCGTCTGGACGCCGCGACCGGCGCCTTCCGCATGCTGTCCGACCCCACCCGGCTGCACATCCTGTGGATCCTCGCCGACGGCGAAGCCGACGTCAGCGCCCTCACCGAAGCAGTCGGCGCCTCCCGCACCGCGGTCAGCCAACACCTCGCCAAACTCCGCTTCACCGGCCTGGTCGACACCCGAAGAGAAGGCCGCCGCATCATCTACCGCGTCCGCGACGGCCACCTCACCCGACTGGTCCGCGAAGGACTCAACCTCGCCGACCACATCGTCACCGGCGAACCACCACACGCCTGACCGATTCGGTCCGAGCCGACTTCGCCATGCCATGGCCTTCGCCGATCAGGCTGGACACGACAGGTGTGCACACTTCACCTCGCAGCCACAGTGCAGCGGGAACATCGGTACCGATTGTCGGGTCGACAGCAGGAGCCGCCTGATGCCGCCGAAATATCCGGCGTACGGCCGAACTCATCATGCGAGCTGCGGTCACCGAGACTGCCGTGGTGCATGCGGTCAACGATTCGCTGCCGACTGGCCGACCGGGTGGCGCTGGTCGCGTCGACGCACTGTGCGCAATCCGAAGGCTTGGCCCACGCTCGCGCCTTCAAGCAGGTATTGCAGTCCTATCACCACGAATCCGAACAGCCATCGTGCGACCGTCTGCCACAACCGGGGGCGTCGGCCGTCCTTCCATCGGAGGACCCGCATTCCGAACAGCAGCTTCGCGACACTGCCCCGCAGCAGCAGTGTGCCGAGGACGTGGTTGGCGAATGACACCGCGAGCACACACGGAATGAACGCGCCCAGGAACTCCGCGACACCGTTGAAAGCATGAAAGGCACGTTGTGACAATGCGAAACCCATGACCAGCGCGACGAAGGCGTCGGTCACCGCGGCCAGGACCAAGCGGTTCTCTCCCGCCTGCTCCGGGACACCGACCCCCCGAGGTTCGGGCGACTGGGCGGGCGATCGGCTCTGGTGAGGACCAGGGTGCGTTGCGTTCACGCCACGTATTGTGCCGCCGCCCACCAGCTCTCCCCAGGGATGTGGAGGTCGCACCCGTGCGGGACGCTGAAAAACGACAACACGCCCGCGGTGTGACCTGCAGATCGGTGCGCACCAGCGGGATGCGGTAGGCGGTGTTGTTGTCACCGAACTTGCCGGTGCGCCCGAAAGTGTCGGTGACCGGTTTCCAGTCCGCGTCGGTGGTCGTCACCGGTTGGCGCCCGGACGCGGCGGAAGTGGTCGCGGGTGTGGGCGAGGTGTCGGCGCTCGCGCATCCTGCCGCCGCGGTGAGCGCCAGCAACGGGGCCATTGTGGCCGCGCATAATGGGGGTCGACGTGTCGAAACTGCCCTGGCATGTCCTTGTCGTCGAAAGATGTTGTGCCCGACGGTTCAGTGGGTGGGTTCGAACTCCCACAGCACCGGCGCACCGTCGGCGCCCCGGGGGATCGGGAAGTAGGTGTGGTGAGTGGCGGGGTCCAGCGCCAGCGAGTGCGACCCGTCGGCCAGATGCGCGGAGCCGACGGCGAGGGTGCGGCCGTCGCGGCGGTCGAACACGCTGACCCAGCCGCTTTCGGCCGCGAGGTAGACCCGGTGCGCGCCCGGGTCGTAGACCAGCACGTCGGGAGTCTCACCGACACGGTCTTGTCCGGTGACGGTGCGGGCGGCCAGGTCCACGGTGACCATGCTGGAGTTGGCCTCGCAGCCGACGAACATCACTCGATCGGCGGCGTCGAGGGCTTGGCCGTGCGGATGGTCGCAGCCCGGCGTCGGGATCCGGTCGGTCACCACGAAAGTCGCGGGATCGATCACCGCCAAATCGTCGCGCCCCTGGACCGCCACGACCATGCGGTCGGTGACCGGGTCGTAGACGACGTTGCCGACCTCACCACCCAACCCGACGGTGGCGCGCACCGCGCCGGTGTCCGCGTCGGCGACGGTCTCGGTGCCGGCGTGCTCGTTGGTCGTCCACACCGCATGACGGACCGGGTCATAAGCGAGCCCGTCGGGGACGCGACCTCGTCGAACAACGCGCCTGGATGGGCCGCCAGGACTTCCTCGACGGTGTGCGCTCGGTCAGCGATGCCCGGCCCGCTGGCTACCCAAGTCGCGATGCGGGTCGGCTACCTGCGCCGCGGCGCGCTCGCCGTCGCCGTCGCCGCTGCGTTCGTCGCGCCCTCGTTCCTGCTGGTCGTGGTCGTGGGCGCGGTCTACACGCGGTATTCGGGTTTGAGCATCGTGGCGTCGCTGTTCTACGGCATCGCCCCCGCCGTCATGGCCATCATCACCCTGGCCGCGATCAACCTGCTAAAACTCACCGACCGCCGCGACCCACGGCCGTGGACCATCAGCGCGGCAGTGTTCGCCCTGACCGCCGCCACCGGATCCGAACCCATCCTGGTCATCTTCGGCGCAGGCCTGCTGATGATCGCCATCGACGCCCACCCCCGGCTACACCCCCACCCCTGGCGACTCCCGTGACGGTGACGACGAACAACCTCCAGCCGCACAGGCCCGATCCATAACGGCCACGGTGCTGTTGGCGCTCGGGACCCAGGCCGGTCCGAGCCATGACGAAGTCGGCGAACGCGGTGAGCTGGGCCTGGGCGATGTCTTCCGGAGTGGGCAACCACTGTGCCACTGGTTGGTCATCGCTCATCGTGGGCCCTCACCGGTCTCACCCGAGCGCGGAACCTCGGGTCCGCGTGCGGCGCTGCGGAGCAGGTAGTCGAAGCCGGCTTGGATTTGCGTCGGGTCCCAGACCTGGCTTCGCTTGTATTCGGCCTCGGACTCGCTCGACCAGGTCTTCGGACCGCCCGCCGCCAGGGACATGAGCTGGGTCCGGCACGCGCGTTCGAGCAGTACGGAATACATGACGGCAGTCGCGACGTCGGGTCCGACAGTGACCGCGCCGTGATTCGGGATGAGGAGCGCGGCACCGTCGCCGAGTGTGGTGGCCAACGCGTCGCCCAGGTCGTGGGTGTCGATCAGGGCACCGGTCTCGGTGAAACGCGACAGCCGCGAGTACGCGAACAGCACCCCGTCGTGGGAGATCGGGCGGATTTCGCAGTTCAGTGACGCGAACGCCGACAGCGCTGGCGCGTGGGTGTGCACGACGCTGCCGACGTCGGGTCGTACTGCCATGATGGCGGTGTGGATGGGGTATTCGAGGTGGCGTCGACCGTTTCCGTCGAGAACGACGCCCGCGGGTGAAACGAGGACGACCTTGTCATCGTCGATTTCTTCGAATCCCCACCCGGATGCCTTCATCCAGACGCCACGACCCTGCGGATCGCGGACCGAGGCGTGTCCCCACACCATATCGCCCAACCCGGCGACGGCCAGGGCGCGGCTCGCCTGCACGATATGGGTTCGGGGATCGGTCACAGTGTCTCCTGGGTTTTCAGAGGAAGTGGGCGAGAGCAGAGTCGAGCACGACGGCGGTGCCGGGCGCTTCGGCCTGGGCGGTGCCTATCGTGTACACGACTTCCCCGGGTTCGGGGCGCCAGAACGAGTTCACCCGCCGGTCCCAGTCGTCGGGGACGGCGAGCCGATCGCAAGCCACCGTTAGGGCGAGATCGGGTGCGAGGTCGCGTGGTCGAGAACCAGTACTTCGGTGGTCTCGGGTGCGAGGTTCTTCAGCAGCCGGCAATGCATGCTCTGGTGTGCGGGGGCCAGACCTGCCTGGTGGATCGGCACTACGACGCGCGGAGCGATCGACCGCAGATAGTCGATACCCTCGCCGATCTTCATCCACGGCCCGCCGATCGGCAGCAACAGGACATCGACGGTCGTAGCGATCTCGTCGAAAGCGTCGCCCGGGTGGAAGACGGCGTCGTCGATCAGATAGCCGACATTCTCCGAGGTGGGCAATGCAGGATGGACGCAGGCGTGCTCGCCGCCGGTGATCACGATGTCGTGACCGAGCACCGATAGCTTCTGGCCCGGCTGCGCCACGTGCGCGGGCCGACGCATGTTTTCGGGGTAGTCCGGGTGGTCCAGTGCCGCGAGTGTGCCCTCGCCGACGATCAGTTGGGCGGCTGGGTTGGCTGCCAGCAGCGCGGCGAGCCGAGAACCGTCGAGGTGGTCGGGGTGGGCATGGGTGATCAGGACCAGGTCGAGCTCGGTCAAGCCTTCGAAATCCTGCGAATAGGTGCCGGGGTCGAACAGGATTCGCGTCGAGGCAGCCTCGCCGGGGATTTCCACGAGAACGCAGGCGTGCCCGAAGTGCGTGATGTTCATAACTTTTCGCCTTCCGTTCGGAGACTGCGTACTCAGGGGTTGACCACGGTCATCCACATCGGCTCTTTGCGGTTCACCATCGCTTCGACCGCGGTGTCGGCATCGGCCAGGGGGAACCGCTGGGTGATCAGCTCGTCCACGTTCAGTGCGCCGGATCCGAGCAGGGCGAGGACCTGTTCGGCGTCGGACCGCGTGCAGGCGCGGGTGCCGACGAAGCGCCAGCAGTTCACCATCAAGGCAAGGGGCGGCAGCGACAACGGCGTGGTGTTGCCGCCCATGTGGGCGATGGCGCCGCCGGTGCGCAGAGCAGCCATCGCCTGGCTGGTGGCGGCGCCTGCCGGGATGTAGTCGGCGACCGCGTGCACACCGGCCGGGGCCAGCTCGCGCAGTCGGCGAGTGAGACCGCCGGTGCTCTCCCAGTCGGTCGGCAACTCATCAAGGGCGACTGTGTCGACCTCGACATTGCCCGCCAGCGGCGTCACCGCGGCGAGCCGTTCGGCGGAGCGGCCGACCAGCAACAACCGGGCGATGCCGAAATGCTCGGCCAGTTTGATCGTCGCGGTGCCCATCGTCCCGGTGGCGGCGGTGGTGACAACCGTCGAGCCCAGCGGCAACTGCGCGCACTTCAAGATCCGCACGACATTCGCCAGATCGTGCACCTTGGCGGCCACGTCGAAGCCGACGTTGCTCGGGAGCTGGTCGATCAGCCAGTGGGGCACTCGGACGTATTCGGCGAGGCCGCCATCGTGGTAGCGCTCATAGAGCGGCATCGGCACCGTGCCGAAGCCCGCGTGCCCGATCATCGCCTGTTGCGGGCACATCATGTCGTTGTCGGTGCGGCAGTAGTCACAGCTGCGGCAGTTGAGGTTGGGATGGACCCGTACTCGGTCGCCGACCGTGATGTCGGTGACCTGCTCGCCCACCGCGGCTACGGTGCCGGCCGCTTCGTGCCCGAGGGTCGTCGGAAGGTGTTTGAACGCTCCCATTTTCAGGAGGGCGATCATGCCGGGTGCCAGCCCGGCCGAGACGACCTTGACGACGACGTCGAGTGGTCCTGGCTGGGGAATGGGGATCTGTTCGAGGGTCAGAGTGTGCGCGCCTTGGGTGGCGCGTGCGGCGAGCATGGTCATCGCGAGCTTCTTTCCCCCGCAAGGGCATCGAGGTATTCGGGTGTGCAGCGTTGTGCGGTGCGTGAAGTCTCGGCGACCTGGGGTAGTTCGCGGTGGGAGAGCACGCTGAGGTAGGCGCCGTCCTCGTGGCCGACACTGGTGTGGGCGATGCCGAGCGGGATCCGGACGAAGTCGCCCGGGCCGAGTTCGACGATCCCGCGCTGGGTCACCAGCGTGCGCGAGCCGCTGATCTGATACTGGATCTCGTCGGCGTCGAGGGTCCGTGTGTAGCGCCGCACGTGTGCTTGCTCAGCCGTGAATGTTTTTGTGCCCAAACTGAATTGGTCGGTCGCGTAGAGCGGGTTCGCCCCTGAGCCGACAGCGAATACAGAGATCCGGTCGGGTTCGTCGGTGACACGGTCGAGCAGCTCATGCTCGTCGATGGGGAACACGGTGATGTCGTGGCCCAGCGATCCCATGCACTGGGTGACCGCCTCGTTGACCTGTCCTGGCTGCCATCCGGGAAATGGCGGCAGCGCTGCCGCCGATGCGCGAACCGCACTGCCTGTTTCGGTGACCGGTGCCGGAATGTAGAACAGCAGATGGCTTTCGGTGCGCCCGTAGTTGTCGTGCGCGACACCGCGCGGGATGCAGGAGAACTCGCCAGGCCGGTGTTCGATGGTGCCGAGTTCGGTCATCAGGGTGCGTTCGCCGTCGATCTGGTAGGAGATCTCGTCTACGTCGCAGTTGCGGTGGTAGAAGGGCTGGCGGTTGTCCATCGTCTGCCATTCGATGCGGATCTGGTCGTTCTCGTAGACCCCGCGCGGTGGGGCGAACGGCTGTGCCTGGTACCGCTGGGGGAAGTGGACGACCGTCAGTGGCGGATGATCGCGCCACAGCTTCATGGGCATCTTGCCCGGGCGTGGTGGGGAGAGAAGTTGGCCTTCGTCGCGGCGGATGCTGCGCAGGGGCACCTCGGACGTCATGGTCACGATGTCTTCGATGACAACACTCATGGAGAGACCTCTTTGTCTCGTCAGGAAACGAATTCGGCGGTCGGCAGTGCCTGGTAGTAGGCTGCTGCGCCGGGGTGCAGCGGAATCGGGGTGATGCCCATGGTCGGCGGGTCGAGCGGGTAGGTGACCGGGCTGCGCTCGGGCGGCAGGTGCCGGTATTGAGCCTCGAGGAGGTGGCGGGTCTCCCCGAGAATCCAGGCGACGGCGTAGGCGAGGTCCTCGGCCATGTCCGCGCGGGTCACGACCAGGAAATCGGAGAAGTCCAGGGTCTGGAACGCGGCGCGGCCGGGGAAGAACTCATCGGCAACGGTGGCGGAGGGCCACCCGAAGTCCCGGTCGAAGGAGGCGAGCACCTCGGGCTCGACTTCGAGGAAGCGGTAGTCGGCGCCGAATTGCTGCCAATGCGGCAACATCACGGCTTCGTGCACGATCGCGTTGGCGCGGCCGGCGAGGACGTGATCGAGCGACTCGAAGGGCCGTTCGTCGCCGAGGAACTCCCCGCCCCAGCCTTCGACATCGACGCCTGATCGTTCGAGCAATTCGTGGGCGGCCAGGCCGACGGCGTTGACCCCGTCGTCGACCGAAGTCGCCACCCGCAGCGCCGGCTTCACCTCGCGCAGCTCGGCGAACGAGCTGACGCCGAGATCCGCGTGCACGGCGAAGACCAGCCGATCACGTTGGGGCACAACGCCGAGCGCGCGCAAGTCGGGATAGTACTCGTCACGGTAGGCGCCGCGGCCGTCGAGCGCGACAGCGGTGAACGCGGCGGGTGTGGTCAGTGCGATATCGACTTCACCGCGCCCGACCGCTCGCACATTGTCGGAAAACCCGCGCCCGTTCCAGATTCCGACCCGAGTATGTGGGCCTGCCCGGTCGGTCAGTTCCTGAGAGATCCAGCCACACACCCGGTGCAGATTGGCCGTGCCCCAGTCACCTTGCAGTTGCACTCGCAGCGATCGGTCGATGCGTGGTTCGGCGGGCCGAGTGCTCATGCCGGAACCACCTCGCTGCGCACCAGGTTGCGGACCGTTCCGACGCCATCGATCTCGACACTGATCTGGTCACCGTCGCGCAGGAACAACTGCGGATCGCGGCGATAGCCGACGCCACCGGGGGTTCCGGTCAAGATGACGTCGCCTGGGGCGAGGGTGGTGAAAGTCGAGATGTCGGCGATGAGCCGAGGAATGGAGAAAATCAGCATCGACAATTCCGATTCCTGGACCTTTTCGCCGTTTAGCACGGTGCGGATGCCCGCCGTCGACAGGTCGACCTCGGCCGGCGTCACCAGCGTGGGACCGAGTGGCGTGCTGGCCTGCCACGCCTTTCCCTGCATCCACTGGTGGGTCTTGTACTGGAAGTCGCGCATGGTGATGTCGTTGGCCGTGCTGTAGCCGAGAACATGCTCGTCGGCGTCGGCTTCGGCGATGCGACGGCCGGGCCTGCCGATGATGACGGCCAGTTCACCTTCGTAGTCCACCTGGGTCGACTCCGGCGGCAACACGATGTCGTCGTAGGCGCCGATGAGGCTATCGGCGAACTTGGGGAACAGCACCGGATAGGTCGGCAGCTCGCGTCTGGTCTCGGTGACGTGCTCGCGATAGTTCAGCCCGACGCAGAACACCTTCGACGGGTTGGGCACCACCGGCAGCAGCCGGACCGCATCGATCGCGACTCGGCCGCTGGGATCACGTTCGGCGTCGGCCAGCACGTCCGAGGCGGTCCCGGAACCGATCTCGGCGAGACCGCCCAACGGGACCAGCTCCGAACCCTGTACTTCGCCGACGCGGCGCACGCCGCGGTGTTCGTAGGTCACATATGCCATGTCAGTGTCCTTCGCTGGTCTTGCGCCAGGAGGCGAGCTGGCCGCCCCACAGGTTCACGGAATTGGGGATCGGCTTCCACCGGCGCGGCACATAGTTCGCGCGGTCGTCGTGGAACTTCTCCATCTCGGCGGACAGTTCGATGTGGTTGCCCGCCGGGTCGTCGAAGAAGATGAAAAGGTTGTTGCCCGGGCCGTGACGGCCGGGCCCCCAGGTGACATCGACGTTCTCGTCGGTCAGCCGGTCACACCAGGCCTTGAAATCCTCCCACTCCGCCAAGTCGAAGGAGTAGTGGTCGATGTCGCCGCCCGCACCGACGTTGACCACCGCCAGGGTGTGGTGGTCGCGGTCGCTGCGCAGCCACGCGAATCGGCCGTCCTCGAGCTGATCGGAGATGCGGAATCCGACGGTGTCGACGAAGAACTCCACCATCGGCACCACGTCGTCGGTCGCCAGGGTGATGTGCTGGTATTTGATCGGCCGGCGACCGGTGTCGGCGGCATTCTCGCCCTCGCGCGCCACCGCGGTGTGGAAGTGGACGGGTGTGCCGTGCGGGTCGGTGGTTACGATGCCGGTGGCGGCGCCGAGTCCCGCATCGAGATAGGTCGGGTCCAGATGCGAGACGGCGTGCCCGGCGGCGGTCAGCCGTTTCGCGATGCCCTCGACGCCGTCGAGGTCGCGGACCTCAAAACCGTAGTGGTGTAAGCCCTTTTCGCCTTCGACGAGGTCGATGACGTGGTGACCGGTGCCCCAGCCCAGGCGAAGACCGCCCTTGGGCAGCTGCTCGTGCACCTGCAATCCGAGCACCCGGCCGTAGAACGCGGCCGACGCCGCGACGTCGGGCACGCGGAATCCGATGTGGGACACGGTGGTGCGGGTCAGGGTGCCCGCCGCCGCGCGTTCCTGCAAGACGATCCGCTGTGGTCTATCCATGGCTCGAAGCCCTTTCTGTCCAGGTCGAGATGGCGGCCACCGTGTCGGTGGTCCGGTCGGGGTGCCAGGCGGCCGCTACCGCCCGGTCCGGGCGGAGAAGCACGAATTGCCCCGCGTAAGGTCCGAATTCGCGGGCGGCTGCCCCGTCGACGTCGATCAGGACCCGGCGACGGGTCCGCGGGAGGTACTCCCCCAGCGCGAGCAGCGCCGTAGTCGTCGCGAGCTGCCGGACTACCGGCTCGGCTTCTTCCCACGCCTGCTCGGCGACATCGACACCGATCAGCGCCCAATCCATGCCGAGTACGTCGTCGAGCCGGGCGACACTGTGGTTCGCGGTGTCGAAGACCAGCGGCTGCCCCAGCGCGACTCCGACACCGTGATGTCGATCGGCATCGAGAACCAATCCTTCGGTGAAGCGCTGGGCGGGTCGGTACCGCATCTGCTCGAGGTAGGCGCGACCTTCCACGGTGCCCAAAGCTCGCTCGATCACCGCGTCGCGGCGCTCGGCGAGTCGCGCCGAGGTCGTCATCACGACGCGCCCCAAGCGCTCCGACATCCGCACCGTGGCCAGCACATGGGCAGCACGTTCGCGCTGATAGCTGGCCAGCACCGACGGCGCGAGCCTGCCGGCGAGGACGTCGGCGATCTTCCAGGTCAGGTTCGCCGCATCCCGAATGCCGGAGTTGAGTCCCTGTCCGGCGAAAGGCGGCATCATGTGCGCCGCGTCGCCCAGCAGGAAGGAACGTCCGAGCATCCACTCGTCGGCGACGACCGCGTTGAACCGGTAGTTCACGGCACGTTCGATCTGCGCCGGTGTCAGGTCGCGATAGGGCGCGACCAAGGCGCGGATCAGCTCGAAAGATGGGGCCTCGGCGGGTGTCCCCTCGCCGTCGAAGAGCCGGAATTCGTACCGACAGCGGCCGTCGAGCCCGGGCACGATGACGTGCGGGCGTGCCGGATCGCCGTGGTGCATGGCGAAGCGTTCGGTGTGCGGATCGTCGAGGGTGTCGACGACCAACCACACATCGGGGTAACTGCGCCCGGTCATCTCGATGCCCTGGCTGAGCCTGGTCACCGATCGACCTCCGTCGCAGCCGAGGACGTAGGCAGCGTCGAGGGTCACCGGGCCGCTGTCGGTGCGCGCGTGAACTCGCACGGAGTCGGCCGATTGGCCGAGCCCGGTCACTTCGACGCCGAACCGCAACGACACATTCGGCATCTGCCCCAGCGCTTTGACCAGCACCCGCTCGAGATCGGGCTGCGCGAAGGGGTTTTTGAACGGGTACCCCAGGCGGAACGGCTGCGGACCACGCGCCTGGAACAGCGGCGCCCCGTGGCGGTCGTAGTAACGAGTGCCCGTGCCCGGCACCACGATCGGCAGCACTTGATCGACGATGCCCGCGCGCTGATACACCCGCAGGGATTCGTCGTCGATGCTGATGGCCTTGGGCTCGTCGCTGGTCGAGTGATTCTGTTCGGCCACGACCACGTCGACACCTCGTGCGGCGAGCAGGGCTGCGGCTGTGAGACCGACCGGCCCGGCACCGCAGATCACCACCTCGGTTTCGTCTGGCGACTTCACCGGCGCCATCACCTCACCTTCTCCCGCTTCGGGTACGAACTCGATAGCCCCACCCTGACACGGTGTCCTGCATTACAAAAGTATCGTCCTGTATTACAGGACGCTCACGTTCAGCACTTCGCGGGCACACGAGCAGGCTCACCCGGGCAATAATACTCTAGTGTTATACATATAATGTTAGAGTTAAATAATGTCCCGTAGCCCCCTCGGCCAGTCGACTCCGTCGAAGCAGCCACCAATGGTGAAAACTGACGCTTACAGGCGCCGGGTTGCGGACTGCCGCAGATCGCCGAGAGCCACGATCTAGGCTCGCATCATGATCGGTGATCTCGGATTCCTCTGTTCGTGCTGTTCGGCCTTCGCTATCTGCTCATGAGTGCCGTGCCGCTGCCGCCTCGAACGCCGGAAAGCCTGAGCCGCCGGGCCCGGGGCTTCGTTGAAACGCACGGGATGCGTCTGCCCTGCCAGGATCTCCGCCCCTATCGGGACATATGGCTCGAGCACGGGATACCCGCTGCAGAGATCGACCGGGCCGTGGCCTTTCAAGAAGTCTGGGGCGGCATCGCCCTGCCCCCTGCCCCCGCGTACGAGGGCGGCCCGCGTGTTCTCGAAGCCGACTTCCCCGAGGACCGGGGCACGGACGGGTGGTGCTTTCCGGCCGGCGACTGCCGCGTATCGATGGGCTACGGATTCATGATCGGGCCCGGAGGCGAATTCGGAATCGACGCCAACCATTGGACACCTCTGCACGCCAGCACACAGGGATGGGTAGAAGCCCTGGCACTGGCCCACCACGCCGGCCGCTGGGCCCGGACCACCACGAGAATCAAGGGCGACGCCGTCGAAGAGGTGGATCTCGACGGATTCGAGCCCGTGCCCGAGGTTCAGGGGCTCACCGACACCTGGTGGCGGGGCAAAGACTCGCTCATCGCCATCTACCGCGGTGAAGCCGTCGGCTACACCACTCCCCCCTGCCAGGAGGCCCACATCTACAGCGGACTCGACGCATGGGGCCTCAGCGGCCACTAACCCCGGGGGGACCGGGGATCACGACGTCGGAATTCGCCGATACGAAGCTCTCCCGCTCTCGACCGGCGTCAACATCCACCGATGAGTGACGTCACAGATGGCCGATAGAACCAGGCACCCGGATCGCCGAATCGGCGGCACGCACCAGTTAGACCGCGGCCGCCGGGCAAATTCTGGCCCACGCGCCGGGCGCGATCAGCCCCGCCAACGCGGTTCTGCTCACCGACCCGGTCACCATCGCCCATCATCGGGCATTGCCGTTCGGCGATCGCACCGGCAACGGCATGACCGCCTTCTTCTATGCCGTGCTCTTGATGATGGTCGGCTTCCTCGGATCGAATGTGGTCAACGGACTCGTCGATGCCGAACTGGGTTTCGGCCCGACCGAGATGGGACCCGAGCGGCGCATGCTGCCGCCGCGTCGGATCACCCGCGTCGGCAGGTACGTGGCCAAGTGCCTCACCCTGGCGATCGCTTCGGTACCCACGGCCACCGCGATTCTGGCCGCGAGCGTGTTCGTGCTCGATCTGGATCTGCCGCACTGTGGCGTGCTGTGGCTGTTCAGCCTGCTCGCGATCAACGCGATCGGGGCGGGCACGCTGACAGTGGTCACCCTGTGGGGCCCGATCGGCATCGTGGTGAGCATGGTCTTCATCGGCTGGTCGATTCAGGTGTCGGGCGGCACGATTCCACAGCAGGCCATGCCGCCCTTCTGGCGTTTCCTCGGTTCGTTCGAGGCAATTCGGGCCGTCGCCGACGGTATCCGCGCCATCATCTACTTCGACGCGCACGCCGACGCGGGCCTGAGCCGTGCACTCGTCCTACTGGTGGTCGGTCTGCTCGCCGGACTCGCGGCCGGCCTGCTCGGCAACCTGTACTACGACCGGCACCGTCTGCACCGAATCCATCCGCGGGCCATCGCCCATATTCAGGAGTTCCTGCACCGTATACCCCAGCACAAGGATCCGACTGCACCCACAGCGTCGGGCAGCCAAGCGACCACAGCACCCGTCTCATGACCCACGTCGCCGAGCCCCTCTGTCGAAGGACTCGGCGACGTGGATCAGCGCGCGGAACTCACCCCCGGGTGGAGTGGGCGCCGCTCATCAGTGCGGCCAGGTCTTCGGGTTCCAGAAATGACGGCGGTGGCGGCGGACCCCAGGCGTACAGGCCTTGCAGACCTTCCAGTACCGCAGGGCTCCAGAGCTCGTCTTCGGGCATCGTGTCCATATCGGAGTAGTACTCGGAGAAGTTGCCTGCGGGATCCTTGAGGTACCAGAAGAAGTTGGCGCCGGCGAAATGGCGGCCCAGACCCCAGATGTGACGTTCGGGATGACCTTCGAGCATCGCGCGCGCACCCCGGCCGACCTCGTCGATGTCGTCGACCTGCCAACTGGTGTGATGCATGAAGTTGACCGGCGCGGCCAGCACCAGCACATTGTGGTGCTCGACCGAGCAGCGCAAGAACGCGGCCTTGTCGCCCATGTAGTCGCTGACCTTGAACCCCAGGCCGTCGACGAAGAAGCGCATCGTGGTGGCGAGGTCGGTGCTACCGAGCACCGCGTGCCCGAGCTTGCGCGGCCGGACCGGTTCGGTGCGCGACAGAAACGGTGCCCGGCCCCACCGGTCGATGCGGCCGGGGCCGTTATACGGCGTCGCCGCTACGGCCGGCTCGGTGACGATGCGCGGTCGCACCAGCACCCGCACCACGGTGCCGGTGATCGGTTCGACGGCACGTACCGACAGCGGATTGCTGTCGCTCGGCACCCCGATCGCCGCGAGCCGGGCGGCCACCGAGGCGATGTCGTCGCTGTCGTCGGCGGCCACGGTCAGGTCGAGCAGCTTACGCAACGGTGCGTGCACCACCTGAAGCTGTTCACCGCCGTCGCGGGTGGCGAATCGTCCCTCACCGAGATGATCGAGCCCGAAATCGGTGTAGTAGCTGATGGTTTCGGCGGGGTTGGGAACCCCGATGGTGACTTTGCCCAGTCCGTGCAGTGCCATGTCGGCCGCTACCGCGTCGCGACGAAGGTCTGCTGCAACGTACCGATGCCTTCGATCCAGGAATCGAGACGTTCACCGGGCCGCAGAAACCGTTTCGGCTCGCGGCCGACACCGACTCCGGCAGGCGTGCCGGTGAAGATCACATCGCCGGGGAGCAACGTGACCGTCTGCGACAGGGCGGCGATCAGGGACGGGACCGGGAAGATCAGGTCCCTGGTGCGTCCCTTCTGCACTTCCTCACCGTCGATGGAGCACCCGAGCTCGAGGTCGTCGGGATCGGCGAACTCATCCGGTGTCACCAGCCACGGGCCCTGGGGCGAGAACCCGGGGCAGGATTTGGCGAGCCCGAACTGCGGTGCGGGACCGCGCAACTGGGAAACGCGTTCCGAGATGTCCTGCCCCACGGTCAAGCCCGCTACCCCGACCCACACCTGCGAAGCCTCGACGCACCGCAATGTCTGCCCGATCACCACCACGAGTTCGACCTCCCAGTCCACATTTCCCTCTTCAGGGATGGTCACCGTGGTGTCGGGGCCGCTGAAACTGGAGACGTATTTAGTGAAGACCGGCGGAAGATATTCGGGCGCATCGAATCCCGATTCGGCGGCATGGGCCCGGTAGTTCAGTCCGACCGCGAAGATCTGTCGCGGAGCAGGCGATGGTGCGCCCAGCTCGGAGCGGTCGAGTGCGACCGAGTGCTTTTCGATCTCTTCGGATGCCAGAGCAACCGCCCAGTCCCGCACTGCACCCCAATCGGCATACAGCTCAGCGAAGTCCCCACTGAATCGGCCCGCCGAAGCCGTGGCGATGTCGACGGCACGCTCTTGTCCTGGCTCGCCGTGCACGATGGCCGCGCGGCCCCGCAGGTTCGCAATACGCATGACAGGTGTTCTCCTCTGTAATGTGGGTGCGTCAGGAGACGCTGGTCGTCAGGCAGGCGAGGTAGTCGGCCGCCAGGGTCGCGGCGCCGTCGATGGCCTCGGCCGTGCCGAATACGTAGTGGTCGGGCCTTATCAGCACGGCGGCAAGCGAATTGGCGGCCAGCCATGCCGTCCAGGCTCCGTTGTGATCACGCAGGTCAGGGTTGCCGCGGTCGGCCAGTGACAATGCTGTCACCTCCGCCTCGGCCAGCGACGCGAGCAGTCGCTCGTCGAGCAGGTCGGCGGCCGGTCGTTGCGCGGCGAGGATCAGCAGCGCCCCGCATCCGGTGGCACCATCCAGCAGGACCGCGGCGCCGTCGACTTCGACGGGGAATTGCGGACTCATCGTCCCCGACAGTTCCCCGCTCGCCCGCACCGCTCCGGCCCCGAGCACGGGCCGGGCAGTGACGGGCAATACCACTGCGGGATCGGCGTTTCCGGCGAGCATGCGGGCGTCGCGCCGAGCCGCCTCGTCCGGGTCGAGCACGCAGATCACCTTTCCCAACTCCACCGACATCGCGATCGCGTGCTGCACGTGCACGCTGCGTTCGCTGGTGTAGGTGTCGAGCAGATCCGGCGGCGACACCCTGCGCAGGACTCGATCCAGTTTCCAGGCCAGGTTGGCCGCGTCGCGCAGCCCCGAGCACATCCCTTGGCCGGCGAAGGGTGGCATCTGGTGGGCTGCGTCGCCGGCGATCATCATTCGCCCGGTGCGCCAGTGGTCGGCCCAGCGGGCGGCGAAGGTGTAGATGGCGTGCCGTTCCAGGCGAGTGTTGGCCGGGGTTCTCCCCCACGCCGACAACAACTCCCAGGCCCGCTCGACGGTGCCGAGTTCGGCGGGGTCCTCACCGGGTAGCCGCATGAATTCCCAGCGGCGCCGACCCGGCCCACCGGAAACGATCGTGGTCGGGCGGGCGGGATCGCACAGCTGCCAGTTCTGCGGCGACCAGACGATTTCGTCGGTCGGGATCGTGTCGACGATCAGCCAGTCGAAGAAGAAGCCCTGATCGTGCATCGTCGCGCCCATCCGCTTGCGCACGAGACTGTTGGCTCCGTCGCAGCCGATGACATAGCGGGCAGTCACGGTCCGATCAACGGTCGAGGCGGGGGCGGCATGCCCGGAGTCGACGACGGTGTCGGCCACGCCGACCACCACGTGGCCGGGCTGCTCGTCGACGGTGCGGACCTCGGTCCCGCAAATCAGCGCGACATTGGGCATCGTCTCGACAGCGTCGGCCAACACCTGTTCGAGCTGGGGCTGAGAGAAGAAGTTGGCCGTCGGCCAGCCGTTGGGTCCGGTGCCCGACCAGTCGATGCGCAGCAAGGCCTGGCCGACCGCGTTGCGCCATTCGTAATGGTCGGGCACCGGGTCGGAAATCGCCCGGATCTGCCGGGTCAGCTCCATCGATCCGAATACCCGGCCGATCTCGTCGTCGAAGTGCACGGCGCGTGGCAGCGGATACGGTTGCGGCCAGCGCTCCACGACGACCACATCGTGGCCGCGGAGCCCGAGCATGCGCGCGGTGGCCAACCCGACCGGTCCCGCGCCGACGATCACCACGTCGTGATCTGGATTGCGCATTGATCCTCGCTCGAATGGTTCTCAGTTGTCCTGATGGACAAGGTGTTTGATCTCTTGGAACTCCTCGATCGCGCGGCGGCCGTTGAGCCTGCCCACCCCGCTGTGCTTGAAGCCGCCTTCCTCCATCTGGTCGTGGATGACGCCCCAGGTATTGGTCCACACGGTGCCCGCGTCGATCCGGCGTCCGACCCGCAGGGGGCGGTCGACATCCCGCGTCCAGATCGAAGCGGCCAGCCCGTATTGGGTGGCGTTGGCGCGCTCGATCGCGTCGAGTTCGGTATCGAAGATCTCGAAAGTCGCTACCGGACCGAAGATCTCTTCCTGTACGACCGGCATCGTCACGTCCGCCACTTCGATCAGCGCGGGACGGAGGAAGGCGCTCGCGCCGGTCGGCTCGACCAGTCCGCCACGGACGAGCACCTTCGCGTATCCGGCCGCTTCGTCGACGAGCCGGTCGACGCGCTCGGCCGCGGCGCGGTCGATCAGCGGACCCATGTCGGTCCCGGGATCGTTGCCGGGACCGACCTTCACCCGGGTCAACGCCTCGGCCATCAACTCACGCAGTTCGTCGGCGATGCCGCACTGCGCCAGAATTCGGCTACCGGCCATACAGAACTGGCCGCTGAAGGTGGTGATCGCGGCGGTCAGCGCCGGCGCGACCGCGTCGAGATCGGCGTCGTCGAACACGATCATCGGCGACTTGCCACCGAGTTCGAGGGAGACCGGTTTGAGGCCGGGTGCCGCGGCCGCCATGATGGCGCGCCCCACCGCGGTGGAGCCGGTGTAGCTGATCACATCGGAGTTCGGGTCCGAGACCAGGACCGGCGCACCGGTGTTGCCCGATTCGGTGAACGCGTTGACGACACCGGGCGGCAGCGCCTCGGCGATGAGTTCGTAGAGCAGCCCGTTCGTCAGTGCGGTCTGCGCCGGCATCTTCATCGCCACGGTGCACCCCGCGGCCAGCGCGGGCGCGAACGAGCGCACCGCCAGGATGATCGGCGAGTTCCATGGCACGATCACCGCGGCGACACCGATGGGCTGGGGCAACGCCATTGAATACATCCCCGGCGCCAGCTGCGCGGCCCGGCCGCTGTCGGTCAGGGCGAGGGCAGCGTTGTATCGCAGCTTGGGGATGGTGGCGTCGACCTCCATGGCGGCATCGGCGAGCTTCTTCCCGTTTTCCCGGGACAACAGCTCGACGAGTTCGCCGCGGCGACGCTTCATCGCGTCGGCGAGCGCGAACAGCGCCGTTGCCCGGGCGTGCCGGTCCTGCGACCACGTCGTGGTGTCGAATACTCGCCGGGCAGCGTCGATCGCCGCCCGGGCGGTGACGGCGCCCGCGTCGGCAAAGGTGCCCAACGGCAGGCCGGTGGCCGGGTCGAGGCTGGTGCCGACGGCGTGGCCGTCGCGCCATTCGCCGTTGACGAGGTTGCGGGCGTGCGGGAGTGTCATGGGGCCTCGAATCGGATGACGGGTTTGACGGTGATACCGGCGCGCGTGTCGTCGACAGCGCGTTGCAGTTCGGTCGGTGGGTAGAAGCGCACGAACCGATCCAGCGGCAACCGTCCGCCTCGGTACAGCTCGATCAGGGCCGGGATGAAGGTGATCCGGTCGCTGCCGCCCTCGGTGACACCGAGCAGGGTCCGACCGTCGATCATGGCGTTGACGTCGACCGCGATGCGGGTTCCCGCCGCAGGTGCGCCGATGACGGCGACGGTGCCGCCCGCCCGGATCTGTTCGAGTGCACCTTCGAGCAAGCTCGCAACCCCGGTCGTCTCGATGATGAAGTCGAACTCACGGAGTTCGCCCGCGTCCGTCGTCGTCGCGGTGGCGCCGAGCTCGCGCGCCAAACCGAGCCGGGCGGGAACCCGGTCCACCGCCACGATCTCGCTCGCACCGCACAACCGCGCGGCCATCACCGCCGACAGACCGACCGCCCCCGCCCCGAACACGGCGACACGCGATCCCGGCTGCGGGCGAAGGAGATTGAGCACTGCGCCCGCACCGGTTTGGATTCCGCACCCGATCGGGGCGAGCATCGCCAGTTCGTCGTCGTCCTCGACGGCTATCGGCACGACACTGTGCTGCGACGCGACCGCATACTGTGCCAGCGAGGACTGACCGAAGAACATTCCGCCGATGGGCTGTCCCGACCGATCCCGCAGCGACGTTGTCCCATCAGGCCTGCGGGCTCCGAAATTGAGCCGAAAGTAGGTCGGGCACTGGGTGGGACGCCCGGTCCGGCAGCGGGCGCACGCGCCGCAGGACG
Organism: Nocardia sp. NPDC051900; assembly: GCF_044452545.1. Classification (NCBI taxonomy): domain Bacteria; kingdom Bacillati; phylum Actinomycetota; class Actinomycetes; order Mycobacteriales; family Nocardiaceae; genus Nocardia; species Nocardia sp. NPDC051900. The sequence continues at coordinate 45,072 of NZ_JBITBU010000023.1, forward strand.
CGAACGACAACACCACACGGTCACCCACCGCCGCGGTGGTGACACCAGCGCCCACCGCTTCCACCACACCGGCGCCTTCGTGTCCGAGAACGGCGGGCAGGGGCGTCGGTAACCGGCCCGCGAGGACCGAGAGATCGGTGTGGCAGACCCCGGCGGCAATGATGCGGACCAGCACCTCACCCGGGCCGGGGTCGTCGAGGATGACGTTCTCCCAGGAAAAATTGTCCGTGGCCGCACGGGCCACGGCGGCGAGGGAATCGATCGGCATGAAGGCCACGCTACGATTGTGTCCTGCATTGCAAAAGCATCATCCTGTAATGCAGGACACGGAGGATATCAAGAAGATCTACCACTAGAGCTAAACTCGGGGTGTGCCTCCTACGAACCACGGCGACCTGCCGGCCGAGATCACCCGCACGAGCTGGACACTGCATCGAGCGCTCCGGCAGAGCCAGGGCACGCCCCGTGGCGAGAATCCGCGACCACTCGCCCAGGTCGAGGTCCTCAAACTGGTCGACAGCCGCCCCGGCATCACCGTCCGCGAAATCGCCGAAGCGCTGCGCATGCAGCCCAACAATGTCAGCACCCTGGTTTCGAACCTGACCAAGGACGGATTCCTCGACCGGCGCCCCGACCCCGCAGACCGCCGGGTGATCCAACTCCATCCCACCGCCAAGATGCGCGCCGCGAGCATTGAACTCGCCGACCGTCTCGACGCCGGGGTTTCCGATGCGCTGGCGACGCTGAGCGAGCAGTCCCGCGCGCGCATCGCGGCGGCCCTGCCGGATCTGCGTGCGCTGGCCGAAGCGCTCGGCGAACAGAATCCTATATAACAGCACAAGCATCCTGCTTTACAGGACTGACGACGGTGATTAGCGTGTGCGTATGACCGAACGCAACGCTGCGCCGAGCACCTACCGGGAACGCAACTCCACGGCCGACCGTGCGCTCGATATCCTGCTGCTGTTCTCCGCGGAAAAGCCGGTGTGGACCGGTACCGAAGTCGCCGCCGGGCTCGGCGTCGCCCGCTCAACCGGCTATCGGTACTTGCAGAGCCTGTCCGGCAACGGATTCATCGAGGAAACTCCGGGCGGATTCCGACTGGGGCCCAGGATATTTCAACTCGCGCGCCTCGCCCGCGCCGGCCTCGGGCTTTCCGAGGCCGCCTTGCCGGTGATGCGAACGCTGGCCGCACACGTCGACGAAACGGTGCTGCTGACCCGCCGCTCCGGCCGCTCGGTGGTCTGCCTCGATCTCGTCGAAGCCAAGCACGCGGTTCGGCTCTCCTACGAGCGCGGCCAGGTGCTGCCGATCAACGCGGGCGCGGCGGCCGAAGTCCTGCTCGCCTGGGCCGACCCCGACGAGGTCACCTCGGTACTCGAACAGGCCCCGCTCGAACGGTTCACCCCCAAGACTCTCACCGATCCCGCGGCGCTGCGCACGCGGCTGTCTCGTATTCGCAAAGCCGGAATCGCGGTGTCGCAGGGCGAACTCGACCCCCACATCCTCGGCGTGGCCGCACCGGTACGCAATGCCGCGGGATCGGTCTGCGCCGCCGTCAGCGTCGCCGCCCTCGCCGCCCGGGTCCCCCGCAGCCGGCTGCGCGATGTGGAGGCCGCGGTGAGAGACGCTGCTGCGGAGATCTCACGCCAGCTCGAACTTCATGACTCCTGAATATCAGGACATCCGTACAGATATCTAGGAACTGATTTCTACGATGGGCCGAATCGGCCACCCCATCGAAGAGGAGACCTGGATGATCGCGCTACACGAATTCGACCACGGGCGCCGGTTGACCTGTCCCGCCGCGACGGGAGTTCTCGTCGCATGAAAGCCGAACCGACCCTCGAACAGATCCGGGACTCGATCGCCGAGCTGCTGCGCACGGAGGAACTCGCCACCCTGGCCACGATCGATGCCGACGGATTTCCCTCGGCCGCGGCGATGCATATCGCCGGTGACGGGCTCATCGCCTACATTCACGCCTTTCAATACAACCGCAAGCACGCCTCTTTGCAGGCCAATCCGAATGTCAGCTACGTCGTGAACGATTTGCCCGACGACGGATACGCCGGGCGCCGCCTGACCCGCTCGTTGCAAATGCAGGGCCGCGCAACATTGGTCACCGATGCCGACGAGATCCAGAATGCCGTGCGATTGAGCTTCGCCCAGTTCCCCTGGCTCGCCGACACGTCGATGTACAACAACATCAAACTGCCCGACCAAGGCCAACGGGTCTTCACCGCATCACACCGACAAGAGCGCTGTGGGCCGATCATGGGGTCCGCATGCTGTGGCGCGTACATCTGCACCCCGCCGGGTAACCGCCTGTCACCTCGGCGAACCTGGATCCCGCACCGCATCGAGCAGCGCAGCAGCGGACTCCCACACCGCCAGATTGATCAGCACAGTGCTGCTGAGGGTTTCGCGATAGAGGTCCGCGCGCAGGAGCCCCGTGCGCTGCCGCATGAACTGAGTGGTCTCGCGCCACGCGGCAACAGCCGCGTCCACCCCGCCTTCGGGAGCGACAACGATAATCCGTTCGTTGATCGAACGCGACGTGGCCGAGGCCGGAACCGGCGAGCAGTAACCGGCGTGGGTGCGTGAACTCCTGGCCGTGATCGCTCAGCACGAGAACGACGAGCACCGCAAGGCATCCGAGCCGAGTTCAGCGGTCGAGGTCGATCAGTCGGGATGACCCGTTCGGCTGGTCCCTCGCCTAGCTAGGAGTCGCTCACTGTCAGCGCGTCTGCCTGCACAATGCCGTCGGAACTGGGCGGGCGACTGATGGGTTCGACGCGTTCAGCGGCTTTCGGGGTTGGCGAGCCGGTCTGCGCCGGACGTGCACTCGGCGCGAAACTCGGCAGTGACGAGTACAGATCCGACACCGTTCTCCCGCAGGTCTGCACGGTGCCGTCGGGGCGGACGAGCACGGCGTCGGCGCGCCCGCCGCGCAGCCAGCGGTGCAGCGCGGTGCCCGGCACGGCCCGCAACACCACACCGCCGCGCTGTTCGACGGTCGCCGCCTGCACCGGTGATGGGGCCGATGTCGTGATGATGGCGTAACGCCCGGCGATGAGGTCGTCGACCCGGCGCCCATCGGCCATCCGTTCGTTCGGGACCAGCCGTCCGGCCAGACCTCGACGCAGCGGCGGTGCGGTCACCAGCGCGGAGCGGTGCAGCGGCGGTGACTCTCCGCTGATGATCGTCCGGGTCAGCCCGGGCAGCCGGTGCAGTCGCGGAGCGAGCAGGCCGCGCAGTCGATTGCCCAGTTCGCCGCCCTCGGTCATGGTCGAACCCATGAGTTTGGCCAGCCGGATCATCATGTGCGCGTGCGGTTTCCGCTCGGTCTCATAGGTGGCGAGCACCGGCTCAGGAAGCTCGCCGCGCAGCACCCCGGCCAGCTTCCAGCTGAGATTGGCGGCATCGCGCACGCCCGCGCCCATGCCCTGCCCGATGAACGGCGGGGTGAGGTGGGCGGCATCGCCGAGCAGGAATACGCGTCCGGCACGCCATCGGTCGGCCAGTTGCGCGCGGAAGGTGTACTCCGCCACCCGGACCAGCTCCAAGCCCTCGCGGTCGGCGTCGGCCAGCCATGGGGCCAGCAGGGGCCACAGTCGAGCCAGATCACGGTAGTCGTCGGCGGATTCGCCGGGCCGCAAACGGAATTCCCACCGGTGGCGGGTCGTGCCGATGCGCATGTATGTCGCGGCTCGATGCGGGTCGCATACCTGATGCACGCCTCCCCAGTGCCCAGGATCGACCGTGGTCGCGAGGTCGACGACCAGCCAGCGCTGCTCGAATCGCAAATCCCGCATGCGCGCGCCGATCGCGGTGCGCACCAGGCTGTTCGCGCCGTCGCAACCCAGCACGTAGCGGGCGCGCACCGACTCGGACGCGCCGGTCGCACGGTCTTCGAAATCGACCCGGATACAGTCCTTCTCGACCGTCAGCCCGGTGACTTCCACCCCGCCGCGCAGCGAAACGGTCGGATGCAGCGCCAGATTGGCCCGCAACAGCGCCTCCAGCTCCGGCTGGTCGAAGAGGTTGGCTTCGGGGAATCCGTTGCGGCCCCCGGCCGGATCGCGGTCGAATTGCGCCAGCACCCGATGCCGCGAATCCACCAGGCGCAACCCCGGGGCGGGCCGGGTGATCGCGTCGAACCCCGGCCCGATGCCGAGAAGTTCCACGATCCGCCGGATCTCACCGTCGAGATGGACCGCGCGCGGCTGCGGGTAGACGCCCTCCCACCGCTCGAGGACCAGCGATTCGATGCCGTATTGGGCGAGCAGCGTGGCCGCGGTGAGCCCGGACGGGCCCGCTCCGACGATCACCACCGGAACTGTCGGCGAAGTCATCGGGATCCACCGATCAACGTGGCCACGTAGGCCGTGGCGACCACAGCCGTACCCGTCGCGGGCGCGATTTCGGTTGCGCCGTCGCCGTTTCTGAGATGGCTGGCGACCGCACCGGTCATCAACAGCACCAGCCCGGCCCCGGCAGCCCGGCCGATCGCGGGGCGGACCGGTCCCAGCAGCACCCCACCGGCCGCGAGGAGTTCGACCGCGCCGATGCCGCGATAAGCGGTGGTGGAGTACCCGAGATGCGCCGCACGCTCGCGCATCGACGCGACCGCCGCGACCTTGGCCGTCCCGAGGTATAGGAATTCGGCTGCCAGCAGGCCCCCGAGCACCTTCGTCACGGTTTTCATTGCCGCACCTCGATTCTCGCGTCGATCGCATAGCGGCCCAGGATCGCCTCGGCCGCGGCTGGGTCGGCATCGGGGTCCAGTACGACGGTGGCGACGATCGCGCCGTCCTCGACCGCGGCGGAGATACCCGCCACACCGGTGGTCTCGGCGAGCGCGTCGAGCAGTTCGCGCCGCGTCGCATCGGCGCGCAGGCCCAGCTTGTAGGGCTTTCCGACATCGGTGACGGGCAGCGCGTCGAGGATGGTGACCGTCTTGGGGGCTGCGGCGCGCTCGTGCACCCGCTCGGCCGCCCACGCCACCAGTTCGTCCTCGGTGACCTCGGCGCCCGCGGTGAGCGCGACGTAGGCGACCGGAACCTCGCCGGCGTGTACGTCCGGGCGGCCCACCGCTCCGGCCGCGCTCACCTGCGGGTGGCTCAGCAGCGCGTCCTCGATGCTCGCTGGATCGATGTTGTGGCCGCCGCGGATGATGAGATCCTTTGCGCGACCGTGCAGATGGATGAATCCCTCCTCATCGATATGGGCCAGGTCGCCGGTGCTCAGCCAGCCGTCGACCACGGTGCCCAGTCCATCGAGGCGGTGACCGTGTTCGTCGCGGCCGGTCACGTATCCGGCGAAGACCGTGGGGCCGCTGATGACCAGGACACCGGTCTCCCCGTCCGCGAGTGTCTCCCACACCCCGTCTTCAGCCGTGCGGACGACCGCGACCTGCTGATAGGGCATGCGCTGCCCGACCGCGCCGGGCCGGGGAACATCCGGGAAGCTGCGTGCGGTGGCGCACGTCGCCTCGGTGAGGCCGTAACCCTCCACCAGCGTGACCCCGGTGTGCAGCTGGAAGTTTTCGCGGACCGCGAGCGGCAGCGGGGACGCGCCGACCATCGCGTAGCGCAAGCTGGTGATGTCGGTGTCGATCGGGCATTGGGCCAGTACCGCGTACACCGTCGGCACGGCGCTCATCGCGGCAATCCGGTAGTGCGCCACGATATTCCAGAACTCCGCGTAGAGCGTGAAGTCCCGGTATCCCAGCGGACCGGCCCATACCACCGGCTGACCGCGGAACAGCGGCGCGAGCAGGGTGACGACCAGCGCGTTGACGTGGAACAGCGGCAGCGCGGCGAAGACCACCGATTCCTCATCGAGCAGCGAGTTGGCGGCGATCATCCACGCATTGGAGACCTCACCGGAATGTCGGTGCGCCGCCAGTTTCGGCACACCCGTCGTGCCGCCGGTGTGGAACATCGCCGCCAGATCCGATTCCGCCGGTGCCTCTCCGTGAAAGCGGCTCGAATCCGCCTCGACGGCAAGGGTGTCGAGGTAGCCGATCCGGAGGCCGCCGATGCCGGGCAGGGTCGGCGGCGGCTCCGGAGATGCCGTCGGACGCAACACGAGCAGGGCATTTAACAGGCCGCGCGCCGCGAGTTCGCGTGCGGCGGTCCAGGTGTCAGGCTCGAGTTCCGGACCGGCGGCGATCAAGACCCGAGCGCCCGAGCGGCGCAGCAGCTCCGCGACGTGCTCGTGCGACAGGCCGCCATTGATCGGTGCGGCGATGCCCGCCAGCTGCGCGGCGAGGGTGGCCGGGATCAGCTCCGCGCAGTTGGGTGCGATCAGCGCGACCGCATCGGCGCGGCGCACACCCAGCTCGCGCAGCAGGTTCGCGTACTTGTGCACGTCGGCGAGCAGCTCGGAGTAGGTGCGCTGCAACGGCTCTCGCCATCGCGCCGCATCCGGCAGCACGGTGATCGCGGTGCGCTCCGGCCATCGCGTCGCCGCGCGGACGAGCAGGGCGTAGGTCGATTCGGGCAGGCCGCGCGCCTCGAGCGGTACCGCTTCGATGGCGGCCAGGTCCTCCGGGCCGGTGTACCGGGGCCAGAGCAAGTCCTCGGTCGAGGTCTCGAGGGTCGTGTTGTCGGTCATCGGGCGTACCTCACGACCGTGCGCTGGCGGCCCAGGTCGAGGGCGCCGTCGTCGGTGCCGATCGCGGCCTCGACCACGTCCCCGTCCTTCAGGTACTTCGGGTTCTTGGCCTGGCCCTGGAAGAACATCTTCCACTTGACCTTCGGCGGCAGCAGCGAGCCGATGATCTCCACCGGCTTGGGCGGGGCACTGAGCGCGGTGCCGATCGGGGTTCCGGTGAGCAGCAGATCTCCGGCGTCCATGCGCTGGAATCGGGTCAGCGCGCGCAGCGTCTCGACCGGCCGGTAGATCATGTCCGCGACCGTCATGTCCTGCCGCAGCTGTCCATTGACCCACAGCCGCAGCCGCAGATCTCCGAACCGCTTCAGCTCATCGGCGTCGAGCAGCACCAGCGCCGGGCCGACCGGGGTGAAGGTCGGATACGACTTCGCTTCGTAGAACTGCGTTTTCGGCAGCTGCACGTCGCGCGCCGAGATGTCGTTGGTAACCACCAGGCCCGCGACGTAATCCGCGAGGTTCTCCGCCGAGACATCAGAGCCGACCGGCATCTCGCGACCGAACACGAGGCCGATCTCCACCTCGTAGTCGAGCAGCTGCACATGCGCGGGCCGGATGACGTCGTCGTGGGGGCCACTGATCGATCCGGACGACTTGCGGAAGAACGTGAGCGGCACCGTCTCGGGGTCCATCCCCGAGTCCTTCACGTGCGAGGCGAAGTTCGTCATCTGCGCCACCACCCGACACGACGCGGTCACTGGGGAAATCAACGAAAGGCTCTGTACCGCTATTGTTTCCGCGCCGGATGCAGCCGCGGCGATCGCCTCACGGTCGGCGAGCAGTTCCCGCGTGGTCGTCGCGGTGGTATCGATACGGGCGGCACCGGCGGGGGTCTGCACCCACCAGGCGTCGGCGGTGCGGAGGATGGATGTGCTCATGAGTTGGCCACTTTCAACAGGCCGCGCAGGCGGCGGATATCGAATTCGTTGTCCTCACGCAGCGCGTCGACGATCGAGCGCAGTGCGCGCAGCGATTCGGCTCCGGGCTTGATGCCGAGGAAGTCCTTGGTCACGGGCGGGCCCCACTGCGCCAGACCGGAAGCGCTCATCGGCGCCCAGCCCGGCTCGAGGGTGCAATCGAACATGTCCCCGTCAGTGAAGTGCTCCACCATGAACCCGTCGGGATCGCGCCAGTAGTCGAAGATCTGGCTGCCCTGGATATGGCGGCCGATCCCCCACGATCGGCGATAACCCTGTTCGCGCAGGTACTCTCCACCCGCCGCGAGCGCGTCCAGGTCGGCGACCTGATACGCGGAGTGCACATAGCGGTTCGACGGCCCGAGCGTCAACGCGAGCGTGTGATGGTCGGTCGGCACCGAACCCTGGTCGCAGCGAATGAAACTCATGACCGGACCACGCTCCCGCTGGCCCAGGTAAAAGAGGAAGTCGCTGACGATCAGGCCCAGATTCCGCAGATACCAGTCAAGGCTCTCGCGGTATCTCGTCGACTGGATCACCACGTGTCCGAGCCGACGCACGCGTGCCGGTGCACGCAGCGGTCGCTGCGTGGCATTCACCCGGGCCACCTCGTGCCCGAAGTTGAAGATGTGGGGCCGTTGCGTCGGCAAAGCCTCCAGTTCGCGCGTCTCGGCGACCACTCGCACCCGCAGGCGGCTGGGATCGGCCAGGTCGACGGTCAGTCCGCCCAGTGACTCCGGCAATGGCATGGCTCGCGCACCGGTCGCGGCGGCCAGTCGCAGCAGATCGGCGGAATCGGCGGCACGAAAGGCCGGACCGACGAAGCGCGAGCGGACACCACGCCGGATGAGCACGCAGGGCGCGCCCGGATCGGTCCCGCGCAGCTGCAACTCGTCGGCCGTCCGCATGGCGGTCGCGAACCCGAAGGCGTGGGCGAAAGCCTCCGCTCCGTCCAGGTCGGGCTTCTCGAACTCCAGCCACGCCAAGTCCAGCACCTTGATCACGGGATTGCGCGCCCGGCCCGAATGCTCACCCGCGTGCGCCCCCTGCTCGCTGTGCAGACCGCTGTGTACATCGTGATGGCCGCTCATCGACCACTCCCTTCCAAGTACTGACGATATCGTCACTTAAGAGAGTAGCGTCAGTCAATACTATTTGACGATTCCGTCAAAATTGAATCGAGCGGCTATGATGGTGAGCCTGTCCAGTAGGAGAGATGCATCGATGACCACGCACAATGGGTCGGAACCCAATCGCCTGGAACGCCGCAAGGCCCGCACGCGCGCCGCGCTGGTCGGCGCGGCGCAGTCACTGCTGGCCGAGGGCAAGATCAACGTGCCGATCCTCGAGATCACCCAGGCCGCCGACGTCGGCATGGGATCGTTCTACAACCATTTCCAGAGCCGCGAGGAGCTGTTCCATGCTGCCGTCGAGGAGGCGCTCGATCGGCACGGCGCACTGCTCGATCTGCTGTGCGGAGACGTCGAGGATCCGGCTCAGGTCTTCGCGCAGAGCTTCCGCCTCACCGGCCGCCTGCACCGCCTGCATCCCACCCTCAGCAAGGTCTTGCTCAATGACGGCCTCAGCCTGACGAACTCGGACCGCGGGCTCGCGCCTCGCGCACGCCGCGACATCGAGGCCGCGGCCGAAGCCGGGCGCTTCGACATCCGCGACCCGGAACTGTCGATGACCATCGTCGCCGGCGCGGCCCTGGGCCTCGGCCGCCTGCTGCACGACCATCCCGAACGCGACGACGCCGAGGCCGCCGACCAGGTGGCCGAGGACCTGCTGCGCATGTTCGGGCTCTCCTCCGAGGAAGCCCACGAGATCTGCCGACGCCCGCTACCGCCATTGGACCTGCCGCGCGTCGGCTCGACTCCATAGACTCAGCGGTCGTCAGCGACGGGAGCCTGCGGCAACCATCTCGAGGGGGGAACGCTAACTGGGCCATCGCGGCCGGAGCACCGCATGCTCTACCGGGGCCGGCACACCACCGAACGCCGGTCGGTGGGCCACGCGCCGCGCGACTCCAGCCGCTGGTCAGGGGGAATAGTGCTGGCGCGCATACGGTGCATGCGCGCCGCTACGACGACGCCTGCGCGCTCGGTGAAACAGCCGAAGCCATCGGCTCGGCACGGACCATCTGCTCACCGAGCCCGATCGGCTCGTCGTGCCGGCGGGCGGCCGCATAGACCTGCAAGTAGCGAGTGATGGCGATCCGACCCTCGTCGGTCAGCGCGTCACTCTCGTCGCCGCGCTGGTGGGCCAGCTCGAAGACGTGGTCGCCCAGCTCCACGGCCACTTCGACGACGCGTCGGCTGGTGCCGGGCGCGAGCAGGCCGGTGGCAAGCAGGTGGCGGTGGAGCAGGTCGGTGAGCCTGCCGAGGTGTTTTCTGATGTCGTCGCGGAGAGCCTCGTTGTGCCGGGAGGCGTAGTAGAGCGCGACGAAGTCCGGGTGCGACATGTAGTGGCGGCCGTGAAAGGCGATGAACGCCTCGACGGCGGCCGCGATGTCCGGGTGTGGCCGGGCGGTGGCGAGAGACTCCTCCAGTTCGCTATCGAGGCGCGTGAGTTCGCGGGCGAGCAGCTGCTCGAAGATGGCGTCGCGGTTGGTGAAGAACTGGTACACCGTCGCCGACGGGACACCAGCACGTTCCGCCACGGAACGGACCGTCGCCGCGTCGGTTCCCTCGGCCGTGATGATCTCCATGGCGGCGTCCAAGATCCGCTGGACCCGCTCGCGGCTGCGCTGCTGGACCGGTTCGCGGCGGAGAGGGCTGGCGTCGGGCACGGCATCCATGGTAGACACGAAAAAAATAACATGACGTCATGTTCATGTTTCAGCGGATCTCTTGCGGAGGCGACTACACCATGAGTGCGACCGGGGCAGCCGTCGATGCGTTGACCAAGGCGGGGCGGGCGATACGCGGCTCCGGGGGCGGCGGCACCGCGAAGGCCGCTTGCAACTTGTGCGAGGCGATTTGCGGGATCGAGATCACCATCGAGGGCGGGAGGGCCGTCGGTGTGCGCGGCGACCGCGACGACCCCCTATCCCGCGGCCACGTGTGCCCCAAGTCCGTAGCGATGACCGACGTGCACAGCGACCCGGACCGGCTACGGCGGCCGCTGCGCAAGATCGACGGAGAATGGGTGGAGGTGGACTGGTCCGAGGCGATCAGTGCGGCGGCCCGCGGACTCGCTCAGGCCCGTCGGCGGCACGGCGCGAATGCGGTGGCGGTCTACCTGGGCAACCCCTCGGTCCACAGCCTCGGCACGATGACCCACGGGTCCGCGTTCGCCTCATTGTTGCGAACCCACAACCACTTCTCGGCATCCTCGGTCGACCAGTTGCCGCACCAGGTCGTTTCGGCACTGCTGTACGGGCACCAGTTCCTGCTGCCGGAGCCGGATCTGGACCGGACACAGCACCTGCTCATGTTCGGTGCCAACCCGCGTGCGTCGAACGGAAGCCTGATGACCGCGCCGGATATGGCGCGGCGGCTGCGGGAGATCCGCGAGCGCGGCGGGCGGGTCACCGTCATCGACCCGCGCCGCACGGAGACGGCCGCGGACGCCGATGAGCACGTATTCATCCGGCCCGGCACGGACGCCGCGGTGCTGTTGGCCATGGTGCACGTCGTCTTGCGAGACCGGGCACCGCGCCTGCCCGACTACATCACGGGTGCGGACGCGCTCCGAGACGCGGTCTCCGAGTTCACGCCGGAAGCCGCTGGCCGTTTCAGCGGCGTGCCCGCCGCCACGATCACCCGCCTCGCCCACTCCTTCGCCGACGCGGGTCCCGCCGCCTGCTACGGCAGGTTCGGCGTGTCGACCCAGCGGCACGGCACTGTGTGCCAGTGGGCCATCCAGGTGCTCAATATCATCACCGGCAACCTGGGGCGCGAGGGCGGGACGCTGTTCACCGACCCGGCCATCGACATGACACGGCTGCTGAGCCCGGGCCATTTCGGCCGACGCCGCAGCCGTGTGCGCGGGCTTCCTTCCTTCGCCGGGGAGTTTCCGGTCGCCGCCCTTGCCGAGGAGATCACGACGCCGGGCCAGGGGCAGGTCCGGGCGCTGTTGACGATCGCGGGAAACCCGGTGCTGTCCACTCCTGCCGGAGCCGCACTCGGCACCGCGCTCGGCGGCCTCGACTTCATGGTGGCCGTGGACTTCTACCTCAACGAGACCACTCGCCACGCCGACGTCATCCTGCCGCCGACCAGCGCGCTGGAACGAGACCACTACGATTTGGTTTTCCGGTCCTTCGCCGTCCGCAATACCGCGAAATACTCGCCCGCGGTGCTGCCCAAGCCGCGCGGCGCGCGGCACGACTGGGAGATCTTCCGCGACCTCGGCTCGGCCTACCAACGCCACCTCGGAGGCGGCCGGATGCGGGTATTGCGCCGTCGCCTCAGTAGGCCCGCCGTGGCCACCGAGATTCGGCTGCGGACACCACCGCGCCGGCTGGTGGACCTGCTCCTGCGCACAGGTCGCTACAAACTGAGCGTGCGGCGACTGCTCGCGCACCCGGCCGGGCTGGACCTGGGCCCGCTGCGGCCGGGCGTCGAGCATCGCCTGCGCACTCCTGACCGCCGACTACACCTCGTGCCACCGGAAATCGCGGACGCCCTCGACACCCTGCGCTCCGACCTGGGTACGGCTCCGGCGGATCCAGGGTCGCTGCTGTTGATCGGCCGACGGCACCTGCGCTCCAACAATTCCTGGATGCACAACTACGCCCGCCTCGTCGCCGGTCCGCAACGGCACCATCTGCTCATGCATCCTGCCGACGCGGCCCGCCTCGGACTGGCCGACGGGCCCGCCGTGCTGCGCTCGCGCACCGGCGCCGTGCGGGTGGACGTCAGGCAGACCACCGACATCATGGCGGGCACGGTCAGCCTGCCGCACGGGTACGGGCACGCGGCGGCGGAAAGTCGGCTGTCCGTGGCCTCCCGCGTCGCGGGCGCGAGCGCCAACGATGTCACCGACCCGCTGTTCCTGGACACCGTCAGCGGAAACGCCGCCCTCAACGGAATCCCGGTCACCGTGGAACCGCTCCCCGACTCCCGCTAGCAAGGAACGCCATGCCCCACGTCATCACCCAGCCGTGCTGCAACGACGCCTCCTGTGTGCCGGTGTGCCCGGTCGGCTGCATCCATCCCACCCCAGACGAACCGGGCTTCGCCTCCGCCGAAGCCCTCTACATCGACCCCGCCAGCTGCATCGATTGCGGCGCCTGCGTCGCCGAGTGCCCGGTCGGGGCGATCACCCGCGACACCGCGCCCGCCGCAGGCCGGTTCTTGGACCTGGCGGAGGCCTATTACCAGCGAAACCCGCTGCCGCCCGGCATCCCCGACGCCTCGCCGCCCGCTGCGCGGGCCGAGATCGAGGAGCTTCGAGTCGCGGTGGTGGGCTCCGGGCCCGCGGGCGCGTATGCCGCACTCGAGCTGCTCGAGCATCCGGGCGCGACAGTCACGATGTTCGACCGGCTGCCCACACCGTGGGGTCTGGTGCGAGGCGGCGTGGCCCCCGACCACCCGTCCACCAAATCCGTCACCGAGGTATTCGAGCGCGCCGCCGCCAATGGCCGCTTCCGCTTCCACCTCAACGTCGAGGTCGGTACCCACATCACCCACGACGAGCTGGCCGCAGCGCACCACGCCGTCGTCTATGCCTATGGGGCCTCCGGTGACCGCCGCCTGGGGATTCCCGGCGAGGACCTGCCGGGCAGCGCGTCGGCAACCGAGTTCGTGAACTGGTACAACGGCCACCCGGACTTCATCGACCGCACGTTCGATCTCTCCTGTCGCCGTGCGGTCGTCGTCGGCAACGGCAACGTCGCCCTCGACATCGCCCGCCTCCTGGTCGCCGATCCCGCGGAGCTCGCCGCCACCGATATGGCCGACCACGCGCTGGCCGCCCTGGCCGCAGGCACGATCGAGGAAGTCGTGGTGCTCGGCCGGCGCGGCCCCGCGCAGGCCGCGTACACCACTCCCGAGCTGCTCGCCCTGACCGACCTCGACGGCGCCGATGCCCTCGCCTTGCCCGACGAGGCCAGGTTGCATCCCGACCAGCTCGCCGCACTTTCTTCGGACCCGATCGGGCTGGCCAAAGCGCAGGCTGCCGCGGAACTCACCACACGCCACTGCGGCGCGTCGCGCCGTATTGTACTGCGCTACTTGTGTTCTCCGCTGGAGATCTCAGGCGATCAACGAGTCACCGGAGTGCGTGTGGCTCGCAATCGGCTCGAACACGGCCCCGGCGGCGACGTCCGCGCTGTCCCGACCGGAATCGAAGAGACCATCGAGGCGGGCCTGGTACTCCGGGCGGTGGGCTACCGCGGCGCTGCGCTGTCCGGCCTCCCCTTCGACCATGACCGCGGTGTGCTGCCCAACGACTTCGGCCGAGTCCTCGCCGGGACCGGCGAACCCATCCCCGGCGTTTACACGGCGGGATGGATCAAGCGGGGCCCGTCCGGAGGCATCGGCGCCAACAAGAAATGCGCACTGGACACTGTCGCCGCACTCCTCTCCGACCATTCCGCAGGATTGCTTCCCACCCCGGCAACCACCCCGCAGGACCTCGACGCACTGGTCCGGCACCGCCGGCCCACCGCCGTCGGTGTGCACGAGTGGAGGGCGATCGATCGGACCGAGCGCGACCTCGGCGCGGTTCAGGGACGGCCGAGGCGCAAACTCGCCTCGTTCCCCGCCTTGCTCGCCGTTGCGCATGGAGAGGACTCGATGCCGACGATTCCACTGCCGATCGACGCAGACGGGTTCCGCCTCTGACCAATTCCTGCTAATGCCGCGTGTAGAGACTGACGATGTGGGTTCTTTCGGGACGAAGTGCGGGTCCTTGCTCGTCGTCCACGACCGCGGACGACGCCGCCGAATCCTCTCTGCCGCAAGTATTCTGCGCACCTGGCTACGTCGCTCGCCCAGCAAGGTCTTCGGATGCTGAGGCGAGCGCCGAGGCGTTCGCGGGGGTGTCGACAGAGGTGCTAGGCGATCCGCGCGGGCCGGTGCGACGCCAGTTCGGCATCCGGTGCCTGATATTCGACTCTGCGGCCTTGCTGGACGAATGCGAGCGCGAACCCGGCGTGCGATGCCGGGTGGGGCTCTCACGAGCGGCGGCAGGAGTTGTCGGCACGTGGTGGCAACGTGCGTCTGCGCTACAGCGATATCGCACGGGAACTGGACATTCTCGACCTCGCCCGGCCTGCTGTTCAGCGCGACGCGTTCACCGATGCCGACTGAAACCCGCCCGCGCGCACCGCGTCGGTGATGAGTGCCCGAACGTCGCGCGGTGCGCTCGGCAGCAGTTCGAGGAGGTCGGTGCTCGATGCCTCGAGTAGTCCGGCACCAAGGTTTGCGAACAACGAGAGGGTATGCGTGATCTGGTACGGCTCCAATCCACTGCCCTGCAACATATCCCGCGTTTCGCCGAGCGAAATCGGCACGTATCGCACTGGGCGACGGAGGGATTCGCTCAGGATCTCGGCGATATCCGGGCCGCCGATCGCGGTCACACCCTCGAGCTCGTATACCTTGCCCGCATGTCTGCTGGGCCGCCCCGCGGCCAGATCACGCTCGGATTCCGCGGCTACCCGAACGGCTACCTCGGCCAGGTCCTCGCGCGCCACCACCGAGATCCGGCCGGTGCCGAATGCCGCCGCGAATACACCCGATTCGGCCGTGGAGGCGGCACCGGCGACGGCGAGGCCGACCGGCACCTCCGCGTAGAGGCCATTGCGCAGGACGGTCGCGTCGAAAGGTGCTGCGGCGAGACGCTTTTCGGTCCAGCGGTGCGGCAGGGCGATGGTCGTCAGATCGCCGGATCCCGCGAGACCGGTGTAGATCACGTGCCGGACACCGGCCGCGCTGGCGGCGTCGATCACCGCACCGTGACGGGCCAACACCACATCGTCTTCGGCATATCCGGCCGAAATCAGGACCAGGACATCGACATCCCGCAGTCCCGCGGACAGCGTCGCCGGGTCGTCGAAATCGATACGGCGCGTGGTGATGTCGTCACCGGAGCGGCTGCCCGCCGCTACTGTCAGGTCGTCGAGGGTGGACAGGCCGCGGTGGACGAGGCCGCCGAGGGCTCCGGAGATGCCGGTTACCAGGATCATCGCAACACTCCCGATTGTTGTAGTTGCTGGATTCGACCCAGCATCGGCGGCCGCGGCGCGCGGCATAAGGAGGCACTTTCATGTCGGTCACGAACACTGCGGTCACCGCGCAGGTCGCGGGCACTATTCCTGACGGGCCCTGTGGCGATGACGACTGCGGCATCCGCGATGTGCTCGACCGGTTGGGGGATCGGTGGACGGTATTGGTGATCGTCGAACTGAGTAAAGGAGTGCGGCGTTTCCGTGAGTTGGAGCGGGCGATTCCGGGCATCTCACAGCGGATGCTGACACTGACCACCAAGCGCCTGTGCCGCGACGGCATGGTGGAGCGGATCGCGTACCCGACGATCCCACCGCAGGTCGAATACCGGCTCACCGAGACCGGCCAGAGCCTGGCCGCGGCCATCGGCGCACTCGCCGATTGGTCGCGCGAGCACAAGGACCGCATCGCCGACGCGCGCCGACGCTGGGATGCCGAGCACGGCGACTGAACACCTGTCGCGGGCGGGCGAACAGCGCTTGAATGGAAGCATTCCCACAGGGAGGCTCCCGATGACCCTTACCGCTCGTGACCTGCTCTACGGGATCCAGGCCGAGCTGGCCCCGCACGACGACGACAATCGCATGGTTCCGCTGATCTCGGTGGGCAAGGCGCCACGCGCGGTATTCGCGGCGATCGCCGCCGAGGAACAGCGCATCATAAGCAGCGACTGGCGCAGCTTCCACGCCATGGCGGCGCGGGCGGACGACCCGAACGTCAGAGCGTTCCTCGACGCCCTCCCGCCCGGCGAGCAGCAGGCACTGGCTCTATTGGACGCACTCGTGGCGGCGGCCGGACCAGATCAGGGCATGGAGCCGCCCAGGGCGGGTTGTCAGGCCTATCCCGCGTATGTCGCGTGGCTGGCGCTCAACGCCGAACCCTCCGCAGCGACTGCCGGTATCTACGCGAATGTCGCCGCATTCGGCCGCTACTGCCGTGTGGTCGCCGACAGCATGCGCACCAACTACAAGTTCGATGACCCGGCCTGCGCATTCTTCGACTTCTTCGCGGCCGATAGCCCCGGATACGAACAGCGGGCCCTCGCCGCAATCCAGGCCGGAATCGACACCGACCGACTGAATCCGAACGACGCCCACCTCTACGCCAGACTCTTCCAGAACTACGAACTCATGTTCTGGAACACCCTCGCCGACGAGTTCGCCGGATAGCACCGCAACCCGTCGGTGTTCCTCCGAGCCGACCGCTCGTCGGCAGCTGAGTTCGCTCTCACCGTCGTAGACCACTGCCGATCGGCGAATTCGCCTCGGCTCAGTCGAGCGGCGTCGCGGCGGGCTCCACGGCCGCCGGCTCGGGCTGCGCCGGTGTGGCCCCTGCCGGTCGCGTCGGCCGTTCGGGCGCTGCCGGGTCCGCCGCGAGCGGCTTCCGAGGCCCGGCCGGCCGCGAGTAGGCGAGGCAGACCAGCCCGCATAACAGATAGCCCAGCGCCACCTTCGGTGCCGCAGCCCAGGCGACCTGTGCGGCGTGGATCAGGCCGATCCAGCTCAGTGCCGCGGCGGCGGCGCACGCGGTGGCCGCGGCGACGAAGCGTTTGTCCAGGATGAAGGTCACGACCGCGCCGAGCACCAGACCGGCCAGCACGCCGCCCGAGCCCAGCGTCTTCAGCCCGTCGTACACCACGCCCGCTTGGCCGAGCGCGGCGTCGCCGACGTTGTCGGCGGTGGTACCGGCCGCCGTCAGCGCGTTGTCGATCTGGCCGACCGCCCACTCGGCGAGGTTGGGGATCAGCGCCGCGACCACCGCCACGGCGTGCAACTTGGGCACCGCCTGGAACGCCTGTGCGCCGATCAGCAGGCCGATGTACAGCAGAATCGGCACGATCGCCGGGATCGGCAGCAGGGTGGCGAGCATCCCGAACAGCCCCAGCAGGCACATCACGCCGATGGTGACGCCGCTG
This sequence comes from Nocardia sp. NPDC051900, assembly GCF_044452545.1. Lineage (NCBI taxonomy): Bacteria > Bacillati > Actinomycetota > Actinomycetes > Mycobacteriales > Nocardiaceae > Nocardia > Nocardia sp. NPDC051900. Next base: position 62,765 of record NZ_JBITBU010000023.1, read on the forward strand.
GCCAGCGAGTACCCGGTGCGCCCGCCGGCGTCCTTCCAGCCCGGATGGCCGATGTAGACCGCGGGCGGGAACGGCGAGCCGAAGCCTGAGCCGACGACGGCGCCGAGCCCGTCGGCGAGCAGCACGCTGCGCAGGTTGTAGTTGTCGCCCGCCGCCGCGGCGCTCTCCACGTTGCTCATCGCCTCGGTGAAGTTGTAGACGCCCAGCGGAATCGCCGTGGCCAGCAGCGGGCTGAGATTGCCGAGGCCGGTGAACAGCAAGTGCAGGTGCAGGGTCGGCAGCCCGATCGCGATGTCGTGCGCGGCCTTGCTGACGTCCGGCACCGACATGAACCCGCCGATCCAGCCGATCGCCGTGCCGACCAGCAGCGCCACCAGGCCGACCGGGACGTTGCCGGGCAGCCGCACGTCGGTGAAGAAGCCGATCAGGATGATCGCCAGCACGGGCAGCGCGATCCACGCGGCCTCCCACATCTGCGCGGCCGGGCGCATGGAGATGAACGTGATCGAGATGCCCGCCAGGGTGCCGAGCATTGCCGCGCGCGGGGTGATGCGGCGGATGTAGGGGCCCACGAAGCCGCCGATCATGACGATCACGCCGATCAGGAACGCCCAGGCCAGGCCCGCCGACCACGCCTTCAGCGGATCGTGGCTGCCCAGATAGATCGGCAGCATGACCACGAACACCACGATGAACATGTGCGGCACGCTGGGTCCGTACGGCAGCGCCGTCACCGTCGCCCGCTGTTCGCGGCGGGCGAGGCGGCGGGCCAGCAGCACGTAGTAGAGGTTGCCGAGCACCAGGGCCACCCCCAGCGCGGGCAGCACGCTGCCCAGCACGTCCCTGCTCGAGATGTTCACCACCGTGATGGACAGCGTGGTGAGGGTGAGCACGTTGACCAGGATGTTGAAGCAGAGCCCGAAGTAGGCGTTGGTGTCGCCGCGCGTCCACCAGGGCAAGCGGAGGGCGGCGGGTTCCTCGGCGGGTGCAGTGTCACTGGGTTGCGTTTCGAGGGACATCGGCTTTCCTGTTCACTAGACCGGGCGTATCGGCGGAAGGATCGAGCTGGGCGGGGGTGGTCAGCGCGGCGACGACCGCGGCCGAATCGGCGACCCAGCCGAAAATGCCGCCCTGTGCCGCGATCATCTCCAGCCCCACTCGCTGGAATTCGGGGAAATAGGAACCGACGCAGTCGGACACGACCAGGCACTCGTAGCCCCGGTCGTTGGCTTCGCGCACGGTGGTGTGCACGCACACCTCGGTGGTGACCCCGGTGACCAGCAGGGAGCGGATGCACCCGCGCTGCAGTTCGTCGGCGAGGCCGGTGGCGTAGAAGGCGCCCTTGCCCGGCTTGTCGATCACGACCTCGTCCGGCAGCGGCGCCAGCTCGTCGACGATGTCGTGGCCGTACTCGCCGCGGATCAGGATGCGGCCGAACCGCCCCGGGTCGCCGATGCGCTGAGAGGGGTTGCCGCGCAACAGCTTCGACGGGGAGCAGTCGGACAGGTCGGGCCGGTGACCCTCCCGGGTGTGCAGCACCGGCACCCCGCCTCGCGGGCGGCGGCCAGCAGCGCGCGCAGCGGCTCGATCACCGTGCGCAGCAGGCCGACGTCGTTGCCGAGGCTCTCGCCGAAGCCGCCGGGCAGCAGGAAGTCGCGCTGCATATCGATGATCAGCAGGGCCAGGGTGCCCGGCTCGTATCGGAAGGGTCCCGGCCGCGCCGGAATGGACTGTGTGGCGGTCATTATCGCTCCTTCGCTGCTCGGGCGGCGGCCGCGGCGGTCACCACCATGCGGGGTTCGTCGAGGATGCGCGCCGCGGCCGCCAGCACGGTGTCGTCAGCGAGCGCGGGACCGGCCACCATGACCGACAGCGGCCGTCCGTCGCCGGTCACGCCCACCGGCACCGCCACGGCGGTGAGGTCGAGCAGATTCCCGAAATGGGTGTAGTGCCCGAGCACGGTGTTGGTGGCGACAGGATCGGCCAGCACCTGCGCCACGGTGAAGGTGGTGCCGATGGCCGGCAGCACCAGCACGTCGAAGTCGGCCCACATCCGGGCCACCCGCGCGCGCAGCCGTTGTAGCCGCTGCTGCGCCCGGAACACGTCCACCGCGTCGAACCGGTAGCAAGAAGGGCTCCAGAGTGGTCGCCACGCAGTCGAATCCGAGCCCGGACAGGCGCTCCCGCAGCGTCAGGTGCGCATCACGGAACACCGTGTCGCCGAAGAACTCCAGCTCCGCCGCGGCGGGCAGCCCGGCGCGCAGCCGCCCGCCGCGGTGGCGCGGCCCGCGGGGGCGGCTCCAGGGATCGTCCGGGTCCACCGCCGCGATCACGTCGAAGACCCGGTCGAGGTCCTCGATCGAGGTCGCGGTGAGGGTGACGCAGTCCAGCGACTTGCACGCCGGGACCAGCCCGACCGCGCTGATCAACCCGCGCGACGGCTTCCAGCCGACGATGCCGTTGAGCGCGGCCGGGACCCGGCCGGACCCGGCGGTATCGGTGGCCACGCAGAACGGCACCTCGCCCAGGGCCACCGCCCGCGCGGAGCCGGAGCTGGACCCGCCGCAGACGAGGTCGCCGCCGAAGACGCTGCGCGGGATGGTGTATGGGGTGCGGGTGCCGTTCAGCCCGGTGGCGAACTGATCCAGGTTGGTCTTGCCGACGAACAGCGCGCCCGCGTCCAGCAGGCGCTGCACCGCCGGGGCGGTTCCGGTTGCCGTATAGGCGAAGTCGGGGCAGGCCAGGGTGGTGGGCCAGCCCGCGACATCGATGCTGTCCTTCACTCCGAACGGCACGCCGTACAGCGGCAGCGTGCGCGCGCCCGGCCGCCGCTCGATCTCGGCCGCCGCGGCCAGCAGTTGCGCGCGGGGCACCGGCGTGATCCAGGTGCCGTCGTCGCCGTTGGCGGCGATCGCGTCGGCGACCCGCGCCGCGGTGTCCGTCGGTGAGCCGCTACCGCTTTCGTGTGAATGCAGAATCTCGGCGATGCTGGGCCCCGGGCTGTGCATTTGTCGATTGTCGACAGAATGCGTGAAGGCCAGTGTATTCGCGTGTTTCGGCTGTGTTGCCGGTCAGCGGAATTCGAGATCGAGGTAGGCCAGCTCGCCGTGCCTGCGCATCTCCTCCAGCACGATGTCCCGGTCGTTGGTCTCCAAGGCGGCCAGCAGCGCGGCGTGCCGGCGCACCCCGTCGCGGCGGTGCGTGGCCCGCGCCTCCTCCCGCAGGTTGCGGGCCATCGGCAGCTGCAGCTTCAGCAGGATCGGCGCATAGGCCAGATCCAGCTGCCGATGGCCGGCCAGCGCGACGATCGCGGCGTGGAAGCGGCGGTGCGCGTTGTCCCGCTCGAAGTCGTCGCCGCAGCCGTCGGCCGCCCGCATGTCGGCCAGCGCGGCGCGCACCGCGCGCAGCGGATCTCCCGTGGCGGGCAGCGGAAACGCGCTCTCCACCGCGTGCCGCTCCAGGACCCGCCGCAGCTCGAACAGTTGCAGCACGTCCGTGGCCGACCACACCACCACCCGGAAGCCGCGGCGCGGCAGATGCTCGATGAGCCCCTCCTGCACCAGCAGCCGCAGCGCCTCCCGCACCGGCGCCCGGCTGGTGCCCAGCCGGGCGCACAGCGCCTCCTCGCCGATCCGATCCCCCGGCGCGTACGCCCCGCTCAGTACCTCCGACCGCACATGCCGCACCGCCAAATCCACCAGGCTCGGCGGCAGCACGGTCTCCTCCGCACGCACCGTCATGCTTCGAGTCTACGAACGGGGTGGTCGGCGGCACGGCGGCCGCTGCCCCGGACCCGCCCAGGACAGAAAGGCCGCCGTGGTCACCCAGACCTCGGCGGAGCTGTAGTACCAGCCGTTCCAGGTGTCGGCGACGATCACTGGATGCCGTGCCCGCGCGCGGTGCCATCGGTCGGCAGCCAGATCCCGTTGCAGCTTCGACCCTGTTCCACGGCCTCGGGGAGCGCCACGTGCGGCATGAACAATCTGAAGCGGTTCACCGAATTCGACACTGGCGCCGCGCGCATCGGCGGCCACCGCTACCGAACGAGGACTGCGCTGCGCAAGCACTCCGAGTCTCGGCTTCGAGTGCACTGTGTTGTCGCGACCCGGACGGTTCAGCGCCGCCTCAAAACAGCCGATCACCCGAAGGCTCCGGCACGGGCGTCGTTCCCACGCGTACGCGCTCCTCGTCATCGATGACATCCTCGATCGCGTCGATCTGGTCCTGAACCACCTCGGCGCGCGCCACCAACTCGATCCGGTCGGGCTCGGTGAGGCTCTCGGCACCGAGCTTCTCGAAAACGCAGGAGAGCACTGACCGTAAGTCCTCTAGCTTGCTGTCCGACTCCACGGGAGCTCACCCTACGTCCGAACTCGACGAACATCCGCTTCTGCCGATTATCGAGTGGTAGACGCTGATCGGCTCTGGGACCATCGGGTCAGCGTTCGACATTGATGCCGATGGAAGGACATCGCGGATGACCACGCCGCGGCGGTACTGGATCAGATTCGACCCACAGCAGTGCTCCGACCCACGTTTCCGGCAGGGCGTCGGCGTGACTGGATTCGACGTACCGGATTGCCTGTCGATGGTGGTGAAGCTGTTCCCCGACGAACCGATGCCACCTGTGCACCGAATTACGGCCGACATCTCACTGGCCGAGCCACTGCCGGTGAATCCTCGCTATCTCGGAGTCCCGGTGTGGCGCGGCGTGTGGTATCCACCCGTGAACCTTGAAACCGGGCCGACCCGCGCCATCGACCGAAGAGGCGCGCCTTCCGAATACCCGACACCCGTCACAGCATCGGGTCGCCGAATGCGGGTCAGCGAGACACTGCACACGAAAACCACATGGTGGGACGAAATCCCGCATATCAATGGGCTGCTGTGGCCGCTGGTGACCATGCACCACGCCGAGTACGGCCGCGGAATGCGGCTCAGCGCCCCAGCGCTACGCGCCGTCTGCGCCACGGATCCGACCTACGGGGACATGGTGCGCGAAGCTCTCGACTACATGATCGCCTGGCACCCGACACCGGATGAATGGTTCGACGCGACCGAAACCAGGTTCGCCGATCGACGGGACCTGGACGAGTACCTGCGGGCCTTCCGCGACTACCTATTCGGGACTCGCCCGGAGCCGCTCTATCCTCCCGGCAGCGAACCGCTTTCACCCGAGGACGAGTACATGCGAGCCATCCGCCGCTTGGTCATCACTAGCCCGGAGCCCATCCACCCACCCGGCAGCGAACGGCTTTCACCCGACGGGGAACAGGGTTTCGCTCGCGCTGCACGTCAAACCCCTGTTGAGAGCTCAACTCTTCGTTCAGAAGCCGAATAGTCTCTACAGGCGACTCACGGGTCCAACCGCCGCTCGGCAACACCGGAACCACTCCCCCGGCCGATCACCAAGCTGGCTCTAGTGAACTCGAGTGCGCGCTCATGCCGATTTCCGTGCATCCAGCGGGATCGGTCTCCAGTGTGGGATCTGTTGATCAGGGCAGCTCGTCGTGGATGGCTGGCATCGCCCCAGCGGCCACGCACTTTCTCGACGATCTCCCTACTCGGGGAAGGTCGGCTGGAGGACGCCGTATCGCTCGGAGACGATGCCCCGTGTCGGCTCTTCGGGTAAAGCCGGCTCGGAACGGTCGGTAATTGCGCGCGACGCCCACAGATGTCGTGAGAGCTGGCCCGCCAGGCATGCACCGGCCGCGTTCAACAGCACGTCGTCGACCGATGAGTGACGGCCGATAGCGAGGGCGAACTGTGCAGCCTCCACCGCGATCGAAGCCGCTGCTCCCGCCAACAGGATGCGGTACGAGCGGGCGAACCAGGGTCGGCGCACCGGCAACAAAAAGCCGAGTGCGGCGAAGACCAAAAGATTCCCGCCGAACTGCTCGATCACCCGGTCGTCGGCCAGTTGCTCGGCCAGATCACGCAGCGGCACGAGATTCAGCGAACGACCCGTTCCGGTCGGCGTGAGGATCATCCACAACCACGGCGCGGTACCCGTCACCATCCCGACATCGCACAGCGCCGCCCGCCACCCGCGCCGCCCAACCAGCCACCAGGCCACGAGACCGGCTACCGGTATCGCGGCGACCGCGGCCACCACGACCCCACCCCACGCCTCCCACGTCCCGTTCACCCCGCCAGTATCACCCAAATCACCAGCGCCACAGACCTGCCCGAAATCGCCACCCGCACAGCTCCACCCATCGCCACCCATGCCCGGCGGACGTTCCTGAAGTCAGGTGAGCGGCAAAAGCCCATACACCAGTCTTAAGTAGCCGCCGTGCGCGCTGAGCGAAGCGGTCACGGGGCGGTGCCCGACGCCCAACTCAGCTGGATTGAACGAGCCTTGGCGAAGGTCCCTCTCTCGACCAATCTCGCATGCTTACCATTGGCGACCTCCGTCCCCTTGCATGCCGCGCACGCGTCACAGCCGCATGGCTGGATGCAGCGCTCCCTTCGCGTGCCGAACCTGATGGTCATTGGTAGTAGCAGCCGTAGACCCCGCCGCCATAATCCCTGCAGGAATTTTCTCATCCCCCTCACCGACCCTTTATGGGTGGCCGAGCTACTGGGCAAGTTGCGGCAGGTCGAGGCGCGCAAACAGGTGCAGGCGCTGCTGGACCGCGGCCCCGCCACCACCGTCACCCTCGACAACCCGCACGGGGTGGCCATGCTGCTGCGGGCTGGGCCGTTGGGCCCTTCCAAATCGGTTCCGGGAAACCGGACGCCGGGCATCGCGTCTCGTGAATGATAGTTTCAAAGCGATATGCGCGGGTGTCTCTGTGTTCAGCAGCCAGCACAGCACCGCTGGTCGGCGATCCCGTCGTGCGCGGCATCGCGTCCGAATGGGGTGGGGCAGAGCGAGGATGAGCATGACAGACACGGCGGCACCTGCCCGCACCGCATCGAAGCAGGCTGTCACGGCCGCGGATCAGGTCGAGTTACGCCAGCTACTGGCCGGATTGACAGCCGTGCGCGACGGCGATTTCGGCACCCGGTTGCCGACGGACGCCGACGGGTTGCTCGGCGAGATCGCGACGGTGTTCAACGGCATGGTGGACCAGCTGTCGCTGTTCACCTCGGAAGTCACCCGGGTCGCGCGCGAGGTCGGCACGGACGGGCGGCTGGGTGGTCAAGCCGAGGTGCCCGGCGTGTCCGGCACCTGGAAGGACCTCACCGACTCGGTGAACGCGATGGCGGGCAACCTCACCAGCCAGGTGCGCGACATCGCCCAGGTCGCGACCGCGGTGGCGCGGGGCGACCTGTCCCAGAAGATCGACGTGGACGCACGCGGTGAGATCCTCGAGCTGAAGAACACGGTCAACACGATGGTGGACCAGCTGTCCGCGTTCGCGGACGAGGTCACCCGCGTCGCGCGCGAAGTAGGTTCGGAGGGCCGGCTCGGCGGTCAGGCGGAGGTGCCCGGCGTCGGCGGCGTGTGGCGCGACCTCACCGCTTCGGTGAACTTCATGGCGGGCAACCTGACCGACCAGGTCCGCAACATCGCGCAGGTGACGACCGCGGTGGCGCGAGGCGACTTGAGCCAGAAGATCACAGTGAGCGCCCGTGGCGAGATCCTGGAGCTGAAGAACACCATCAACACGATGGTCGATCAGCTGTCGTCCTTCGCCGACGAGGTCACGCGGGTATCGCGCGAGGTGGGCACCGAGGGCATCCTCGGTGGCCAGGCGGATGTGAAGGGCGTCTCCGGCACCTGGCGCGACCTCACCGACTCGGTGAACTTCATGGCGGGCAACCTGACCGCGCAGGTGCGTTCGATCGCTCAGGTGGCAACCGCGGTGGCGCAGGGCGATCTGTCTCAAAAGATCAGAGTGGACGCCCGTGGCGAGATCCTGGAGCTGAAGAGCACCATCAACACGATGGTCGACCAGCTCTCGGCGTTCGCCGACGAGGTCACCCGCGTGGCCCGCGAAGTCGGCACCGAGGGCAGGCTGGGCGGGCAGGCGGACGTGAAGGGCGTCTCAGGTACCTGGAAGGACCTCACCGAGTCGGTCAACGTCATGGGCGACAACCTCACCGCGCAGGTGCGTTCGATCGCCCAGGTCACCACCGCGGTGGCCCGTGGCGATCTGAGTCAGAAGATCAGGGTGGATGCCCGCGGCGAGATCCTGGAGCTGAAAGAGACCATCAACACGATGGTCGATCAGCTCTCGGCGTTCGCCGACGAGGTCACCCGCGTGGCCCGCGAGGTCGGCACCGAGGGCAATCTCGGTGGCCAGGCGACTGTGCGGGGCGTGTCGGGCACGTGGAAGGACCTGACCGATAACGTCAACGTGATGGCGTCGAACCTGACCGGCCAGGTGCGTTCGATCGCTCAGGTCGCCACGGCGGTGGCGCGCGGTGATCTGAGTCAGAAGATCACCGTGGAGGCGAAGGGCGAGGTCGCGGCGCTTGCCGGGGTGATCAACACGATGGTCGACACGTTGTCCGCGTTCGCCGACGAGGTCACTCGCGTCGCCCGCGAGGTCGGCACCGAGGGCATGCTCGGCGGCCAGGCACGCGTGCCGAATGTGGCGGGCACGTGGAAGGACTTGACCGACAACGTCAACTCCATGGCGAACAATCTGACCAACCAGGTCCGCAACATCGCCCAGGTCACCACCGCGGTCGCGCAAGGCGATCTGACCCGCAAGATCGACGTGGACGCGCGCGGCGAGATCCTCGAGTTGAAGACCACGATCAACACGATGGTCGACCAGCTGTCCGCGTTCGCGGCCGAGGTCACCCGCGTCGCCCGCGAGGTGGGATCGGAGGGGCGGCTGGGCGGCCAGGCCGAGGTCGAGGGCGTCTCGGGCACATGGAAAAGGCTGACCGAGAACGTCAACGAGCTGGCGGGCAACCTGACCCGCCAGGTCCGCGCGATCGCCGCGGTCACCAGCGCCGTCGCCGAGGGCGACCTGACCCGCTCCATCACCGTGGAGGCCTCCGGTGAGGTCGCGGAGTTGAAGGACAACATCAACGCGATGGTGGAGTCGCTGCGCGAGACCACCAAGGCCAACCAGGATCAGGACTGGCTGAAGACCAACCTCGCTCGTATCTCCGGTCTCATGCAGGGTCAACGCGACCTGCACGTGGTGGCCGGGCTGATCATGGACGAGCTGGTGCCGTTGGTTTCCGCGCAGTTCGGCGCGTTCTACCTCGCCGACGACAGCGACGAGCGGCCGGAGCTGCGGCTGATCAGCTCCTATGGCAGCCCGGAGGAACCGGGCAGCCCTTCGCGGTTCGCCTTCGGCCAGTCCCTGGTAGGCCAGGCCGCACGCAGTCGCCGCACGATCGCGGTGGAGAATGTGCCCGGCGATTACGTCACCATCTCCTCCGGGCTCGGGCAGACCGCACCGGTCAACCTGCTCATGTTGCCGATCGTGGTGGAGGAACAGGTCCTCGGCGTGATCGAACTGGCTTCCGTGCACCGCTTCACCCGCATCCACGGGGATTTCCTCGACCAGCTGATGGAAACGGTCGGCGTCAACGTCAACACCATCATCGCCAACGCCCGCACCGACGAGCTACTGGTGGAATCCCAGCGCCTGACCACCGAACTGCAAGCCCGCTCCGAGGAATTGCAAGTGCAGCAGGAGGAACTGCAGCGATCCAACGCCGAGCTGGAGGACAAGGCGGCACTGCTGGCCATGCAGAACCGCGACATCGAAGCCAAGAACCTTCAGATCGAGCAGGCGCGGCAGGAACTCGAGACCCGTGCCCAAGAACTCGCGCTCGCGTCGAAGTACAAATCGGAATTCTTGGCCAACATGAGCCATGAGCTGCGCACCCCGCTCAACAGTCTGCTGATCCTCGCCCAGCTGCTGGCCCAGAACCCGAGCCGCAATCTCACGCCCAAGCAGGTGGAGTACGCGGGCATCATCCACTCGGCGGGCTCGGATCTGCTCCAGCTGATCAACGACATCCTCGACCTGTCGAAGGTGGAGGCGGGCAAGATGGACCTCACGCCTGAACGCGTGTCGTTGCGTCAGTTGCTGGACTACTTCGAGGCCACCTTCCGGCCGATGACCACCCAGAAGAGTCTGCGCTTCCGCGTCACGACCGCACCCGGCCTGCCGTCGGACCTGCTCACCGACGACTCGCGGCTGCGGCAGGTGCTGCGGAACCTGCTGTCCAACGCGGTCAAGTTCACCGAGACCGGGTCGGTACAGCTGCGGATCGAACCGGCGGAGGCGAGCGAGTTGCCCGCAGCAGTGCGCCAGCACGGCCCGGCTGTCGCGTTCCGGGTGATCGACACCGGGATCGGCATCGCCGAACACCAGCTCGAGTCGATCTTCGGCGCCTTCCAGCAGGCCGACGGCACCACCAGCCGCAAGTACGGCGGCACCGGCCTGGGTCTGTCGATCAGCCGGGAGATCGCCTACCTGCTCGGCGGCGCCATCAGCGCCGAAAGCACGCTGGGCGAGGGCAGCACGTTCACCCTCTACCTCCCGGTCGCGCGGCCGGACTTCCAGGAGGCGCCGCCTCGCGAGCGGGACGACACGCAGCAGGCCGACAGTCGGCCGGAGCGCACCCCTGCTCCCACACCTCAACAGCACCGCAGGCTCCTGGTCGTCGAGGAGCGCCCGCAAGGCCTGCTGTCGCTGGTCGCGCAAAGCGCTGTCGCCGAACTGGCCGACAGCAACGACCCGCGTGGTCCGGTTCAGGTCGTCACTACGGTGGGGGTGGAAGAGGCGGTGGCGGCGATGGCCGCCGAAGCGTTCCATTGCGTCGTGCTCGAGCTGGACTTGCCCGACGGCGCCGCGCTGCGGTTCCTGGAGACGATGGACGGGGACGTCGCATTGAGAAGCGTCCCGGTACTGGTTCACAACCGCCGGCTCGACGCCGAGCAGGAACGCATGCTGCAACATCGCGCCACAAGCCAGCCGCTGGAGCTGCTGTCCAGCCTGGACGATCTGCGGGAGCGGATCGCGCTGCACGTCACCGCCGAGGCACCCGGCGACATGCTGCCCTTGGTCCGTCGCGAAGACGCATCCGCCCCGGCGCCACAGCGGCCGGACGGCAAGCTCGCCGGCCGCACGGTGCTCATCATCGACGACGACGCCCGCAACCTCTTCGCGCTCAGCAGCATCCTCGAACTGCACGGCATGAGCGTTCTACACGCGGAGGACGGGCGGGAGGGCATCGACAAGCTCATCGCCCACCCGGAGACGGACCTGGTCCTGATGGACGTGATGATGCCCGAGATGGACGGCTACACCGCGACGGCGACGATCCGCGAGATGCCACGGTACGAGAGCCTGCCGATCATCGCCGTGACAGCCAAGGCGATGCTGGGCGACCGCGAGAAGAGCCTCGCCTCCGGAGCCAACGACTACGTCACCAAACCGGTCGACGCGGACGCTTTGATCGCGTGCATCCAGCACTGGCTGGATGCCTGATGACCGACCTGGAAAACCCCTACACCGAGGCCGGCGCGGCAGCTGACGCTCACTCGCCCGTTGGCCCCGCGGTCCACCGCCTCGCGGCCACCGTAGAGCGGTTGCGTGCGCAAATCCAACAGGCCCAAGCCACCGCCGACGGACGCGCGCTGATCGAGATGGCCAAGGGCGTTCTGGTCGAACGGCTGCACTGCGGGCCCGCGCAGGCGGCACGGCAACTCGAGGCCCTCGCCGAGCGAGCGGGCATCACACCGCTCGAGTTGGCTGCCGAACTGGTCGACCAGTCGGCCCAGGACAAGGTCAGCGCGGTGGTGGGCGAGTTCTTGCTGCGCGCCGCCTCACCGGGAGAGCCATCCGCGGCCGTGCGCTTGCGTACGGCCGAAAGCGGGCTGCTTGCAGCCGGTGACAGTCAACGTGTCGCGGAGTCGGTGCTGGAGCACGCTCTGACGCCGCTGGGCGCCACCGCCGTGGCGATCTGGTCCGCAGGCGCCGACGCGTCGCTGACCCTGTCCGGTTTCGCCGGCATCGGCCCCCACGAGGCCGAGCGCTGGCGATACGTGCCGCCCGGTGTGGTGACTCCGGCCCGGCAGGCGCTGATGGAGCGCAACGCGGTATGGATCGATGACCTGAACCGGGCCGGGCCGCCGTCCATCGGTGACCGCGAGGGCGGCAGGGCGGCGATTCCGGCGGGCGCGGGAGGCAAGCTGCTCGGCGTACTCGAGGTGTGCTGGCCGCAACCGCTCGAACCACAGCCGCCCCAGGTGCACCGGCAGTTGGAGGCACTGGCCGAGCTGTGCGCACACACCTTGGAGTCGGACCTCGCCGCTGTGCGGGCGCCGGACCGTCCCGGTGTCGCGGACCTCGTGCGACTCGCGGACGGCCTTTTCGACCCGGCGCTCGTGCTGCTGCCCCACCTCGGCGACGACGGCGCGCTCGCCGACTTCCGCATCCACCACGTCAACAGCTGCTTCGTCGACCCGGCCGGGCGTCCGCGCGGCCTGGTCAACGGCGCGTTGCTGCTCGAGGCGTACCCCATGGCGGCGAGTGACGGGCAGCTGTTCGAGCGGATCGAGCACGTCTTCGCCACCGGCGAGACCTACCGTACCGACCGAATGATGCTGACCGAACTGGTCGGCCAAGTACCACTGACCGTCTCGACCGCCCTCAGCATCAGCCGCCACGGCGACACCGTGCTGCTGGTATGGCGGGTGGAGGACGAGACGGCGCGGCTGGCGGCGCTGCTGCAGCACGCACAGCGCCTCGGCCGCGTCGGCGGGTTCGAAGAGAACGCCGCAAGCGGCGAGATCACCTGGAGCAGTCAACTTTTCGCTCTCTACGGGCTCGCGCCCACCGCGGAGCCGATCCCGCTCGCGCAACTGCCGGGGCACGTCCACGACGACGACGCGAATGCCGTCGACCGGTTCCTGCGGACCTTGCTGCGCTACCGCCGCTCGGCTTCCACGGCCTTCCGCTTGATCCGGCCGGACGGCGTGACCCGGCACATCCGGATCGTCGCCGAACCGGTCCTGGAGGCAGGCCACCTGGCCGCCATCCGCGGCGCCTACCAAGACATCTCCGCGCAACACTGGACCGAGGTCGCGCTGTCCGCGACACGCGACCGGCTGGCGCACACCGAGCAGCACGCCGCCGAACAAAGCCAGCTGGCACGGCAGCTCCAGCAGGCGATCATGCCGGACGCGCAGCCGTCCATCGAGGCGTTCGGTCTGCGCATAGCGGTGCGATACCGGCCCGCCGAGCAGGAATACACCGTCGGCGGAGACTGGTACGACGCGGTCGTGCTGCCTTCCAAGCAGATCCTGGTGTCCGTCGGCGACATCACCGGCCACGGCGTCAAGGCAGCCACAGGCATGGTGGTGCTCCGCAACGCCCTGCGTGGCCTCGCCGCCACCGGCGCAGGTCCAGGGCAGATGCTGACGTGGCTGAACCTGGTGGCCCACCACCTGACCGACAACATCTTCGCCACCGCCATCTGCGGGCTCTACGATCCACAGACCCGCGTCTTGCGCTGGGCCCGCGCGGGCCACCTGCCGCCGGTGCTGGTGCGCGCTGGCCAGGCGTCCAGCTTGCCCCTGCTCCAAGGGATGCTCCTCGGCGCTGTGGCGGAGACGACGTTCGAGGAAGCCGAACTGCAACTGGAGCCGGACGACACTCTCCTGCTCTACACCGATGGGCTGATCGAGCGCCGAGACCGGCTGCTGGACGACTGCATCGAACGGTTGCTCGTGAGGTCGGCACAGCTCAGCGGAACCCTGGACGACCGTCTGGACGAATTGCTCGACGGCAGCGATGCCGATACCGACGACGACACGTGCGTGGTGGGTATTCAAGTGGGGCCGGGTCAAGACTCCCCGGGCAGCTGAGAGCGGCCGACCGAAGACTCCGGTGCGAGTCCGGTACGGATTCGGCACCCGGCGACGGTGGAAGTTCTGCCTCCGAAATCTTTCGGGAGGCCGAAAGTGCAGTGAACTCGTCACGGGCCGGTCCGCCGACAGCCCTTGCGCGCTCCGGCTCGCAGAGCGGCTGGGGCGTCGGCGCGCCGCAAGGTGCTGGTGCGCACGGACGGTGCCGCCCGGTGCAGAGCGCAGTGCTAAGGCGAATCGCGATCCAAGCCGAAGTGGAGCTGGATGGTGGTGCCGTGCGGGGTGGTGTGGATTCGGACGAGGTCGGTGAGCTGGTTGACCATCAGCAGCCCGCGGCCGCCTGGGCGATAGGACTGTGCGGGCAGGCGGCCCGCGAGGCTATTCGTGATGTGTCCTTGATCGCTGATCTGGTAGCGGATCTGGTTCTGCTCGGCCCACATCGTGAGCCTGCCGTGGCCGCCGCCGTGGACGACCGAGTTGGTGGTGGTCTCCGCGATCACCAGTTCGAGATCGATCTCGCGGTGCTCGGGCATGCCGGCGTCGCGGGCGTAATCGATGGCCAGGCGCCGGATGTGGGGCAGCGACGTCGCGTCGAAGGCTACGGTTGCGGAGGTCGCGGGCGGGGAAGGCAGTTCTCTGTTGTAGAAGTCGACGATGTGGTCCGGGTTGTAGGCGCTGCTCGTTCGCCGGCCCGCGTGATCGATGAGCACAGGGTGGGTAGCGTGCGCGTCGTTCAAGACCTGGGTCGAAAGACGCTCGGTGTCATAGGGACACAGGATGCTCACTTCCCGCCCGGTGAATGCCGCGTTGATCAGAGCCTCGTGCTGAACGCACGCTGGGTACTCCAGCGACGAGCGTCCGGCCCAGATCGGTTCGCCGATGATTCGCACGCGTCCGGAGGGGTGCTTGTCGGCGAAGGCGCGAAGCACGCCGGGAATGATGCGGCCCGGGTTGCGGCCTTCGACAGTCATGTCCATCAGCTGGACCGAGGCGGCGTCGGAGCCCAGTGCAGTGCGCAGAAGCGACAGATTGGGACCGGGGACCGCCACCGCGACCGGTTCGCCGTTCGCGAGTCCTTGGCGGATGAAGCCGAGGGTGCCCGCGAGGTATTCCGCCGTGTCGCGGTAGAACAGCGCGGGGTGCACGAATGGGTCGGTAACGCCAGGCAAGCTCATGTGTGCACTACCTCGATCGTCTGTAGAGAGGGCCAGAACACCGCGAGTACCCGAAGCATCATCGCCGGGGGCCGATGTACCACGATTCGTCGAACCTCCGAGGATCGGGTGGCGGCTTCTACCAAAATCGAGGTTCCGTAAGTGTCGATGAACGTAAGGACGCGCAGGATCTTACGCTTGCGTTCGCAGCCGCCGGTCGCGGGCTCGAGCGCAGATTGGCCGAGGCGTCGGCGTATCGCTGGACGAAGCTGTCGCCGATGATGTGTTCTTCACGTTTCATCGCCGTCTCCTTCCGGAGGTCGCCGTGCCGTTGTCGAGCCGCTCACCGTGTTCGCGGCGAGGTGGCGGGCAGATCAGGAACGCGGTACGTCGAGCACAGATCCGGGCCGGCCGGACTCGGTCCGGTCCGTGGTGTCGATGAACGCCGAACTCCACTGGCCGTCCTCACCAGAGGTGTGGTTTGCCTGTTCGCGCGCCCAGGCGAAGTGGTGGCGCGCCGATGCCAGCAGCAGCGGCCCGGTGAGCAGACCGGCCGCGACGAATTTCAGGTCGGCGCGCCGTGTCTCGGTCAAGACCGCCCCCACGCCGCCGATTCCCCACAGCCACAGCACCGTGTTGTAGGGAGGCAGCAGATTCTGCTCCATGCCCTCGGCCTCGTCCAGCCAAGGGAAGATGCCCAGTCGGCGCGACCACGGCCAGTCCACGAAGTGGACCACTACCGATGCGATCGATACCCCGGCATTGAACGCCAGTACCGCTTCGTCGGCTCGCCCGCGCGGACGAGCGCTGCGCAGCAGCAAGGCCGGTGCCACTGCCCACAGGACGTTGGTGGCCCGCCTGCCCAGCCACGGTTCCAAGAAGACCCCGACCCCGGCCCAGCGTTCGAACCAGTTGTGCCCGGTCCCACCCAGGGTCGCCAGCACACCGAATGGCCGAAGCGCGGATCGCTGTGCACGCGGTCGACGGCTACGTTGCCGTGTCATGGTCCATCCCTCCTAAAATTGATGACCATCAACTAACTGGGATAACCCAGATTAGACGGAAAAATTGATGATCGTCAATATTTTGTTCTAGACTGGCCGCATGACCACTGCCAAGCGCCGCGGGCGCCCCTCGTCGGCGGAGGAATCACCCGCCGCGACGAACGACATCCTGGCTCGGGCGCTGGCGATGTTCGCCGAGCAGGGCTTCGAGGGCACCTCCGTCGCCGCGCTCAACCGGGAGCTGGGCGTAAGCCACAATCTGATCCATCAGCGCTTCGGTTCCAAGGAGGGACTGTGGCGCGCGGCGGTGGACCGGGCCTTCAGCGCGGTCGCCGAGGAACTCGATCTGGAGTTGGCCGCGGTCGGCGTTCTCGACGCCGCGCGCCTGGCGATCGTGCGATTCCTCGAGGTGCACGCACGCCACCCCGACATCCTGCGCCTGGTCTCCGTGGAGGGCGCGGCGGCCAGCGCTCGATTGGACTACCTGTTCGAGGTGCACGTGCAACCGCTCTACACGCGACTGACCGCGCCACTGAAGGTGCTCGTCGATGCCGGGGTGATGACCAGCGCCGATGTGCGCAGTCTGCATTTCCTGGTCGCGCACGGGGGGACCTCGCCGTTCAGCCAGGTGCCGTTCGCACGGATGCTCGACCCCCTCGACCCCATGGGTCCGGATGCGGTGCGGCAGCACGCGGAGTTCGTGGCGGACATGATCGTGGCGGGACTGCGCGCCCGGGGTGCCTGGAACAACGATGGGACTATCGCGTGAAGCTCACCCTCAGTTTCGACAACGGGCCGACCGAGGCGACGGCCGAGGTGCTCGACGTTCTCTCCGAGCGCGGTATCAAGTCGAGTTTCTTCGTCATCGGTGATCGGCTCGTCGGCGAGGACGAACGTGCGCTGGCGGAACGCGCTGCCCGCGAGGGACATTGGATCGGCAACCACACTATGAGCCACTCGGTGCAATTCGGCGACAGCGACGATCCGGATCTGCCCGACCGCGAGATCGGCGCGGCCCAGCAGCTATTGGGTCTTTTGGCGCATCCGGGCAAACTGTTCCGTCCCTACGCCGGTGGTGGTGTGCTGAGCCGCCGGGTGTTCAGCACGCCGGCCATCGATTACCTGTGCCGACACCGCTACACCTGCGTGCTGTGGTCGGCGATCCCGCACGACTGGGATGAGCCCGACCGGTGGGTGCGGCGCTGTCTCGACCAGATCAGCAACCAGCAGTGGAGCTTGGTCGTCATCCACGATCTGCCGACCGGCGCCATGAAGCGCCTGCCCGAACTGCTCGATCGTCTCGACACCCTGGGTGTCGAGGTCGTCCAGGAATTCCCGCACACCTGCATGCCGATCCGGGACGGCGTGCTGACCGGCGACCTCACCGCCTTTACCACGAACTGACCACTCACCGAGAATTCGATCGGAAGAAGTCCCCTGACATATCCGAATCCCCCGATCCGGCGAACTGTTCGTCGATTCTGATCACTGGCCGCGGGCGATGTCGATCGAGATTCCGTTCATGACAACGTGTTCGAGGTCGGCACTCGAGGCACACGGCGCGACCCAGGTGTGGACGGAGAAGGCGTGACTGGCCGCATTTGCGTCCCGTGTTGCCGGTCTGTCGAGGTCTTCGCGTCGCTATGCGACTGTGCAGGGGTTGCGCAGCTCGCCGAGGCCCTCGATCGACGAGCGCAGCATGTTGCCCGGGGCGAGGTACCGTGCCGGGGTGCGGGAATAGCCGACGCCGGCCGGGGTGCCGGTGAAGATCAGATCGCCGGGGAACAACTCGCAGATGCCTGACAGGTGGGAGACCAGCGCGGCGACGTCGAAAATCATCTGCTTGGTGCGGCCCGATTGCACGGTCTCGCCGTCGAGGACGGCTTCGATGGCCAGATCGTCGGGGTCGTCGAGTTCGTCGAGAGTGGTCAGCCACGGGCCGATCGGCGCGAACCGCTCGTAACTTTTGGCGAGGCTGAATTGCGGTGGGGTGCCGACCATTTGTGATCGACGCTCGGAGATGTCTTGACCGATGCAGAATCCGGCGACGTGGTCGAGGGCCTGTTCGGTAGCGATGCGACGTCCGCCGACACCGATCGCGGCGACGAGTTCCACCTCCCAGTCGCAGGTGCGGGTAGGCAACGGGATCACGTCACCGGGGCCGGTGATCGCCGAGGCGAATTTGGTGAACACGAGCGGGTTTTCGGGCAGGGCGAGCCCGGTTTCGTCACTGTGGTCGGCGTAGTTCAGCCCGACGGCGAAGATCTGGCGCGGCGCACGCACCGGCGGACCGAGCCGCGTGAGATCGGCGAGCAACTGTGCGCCCGTCACACGGGCATCGACCCGGGGCCGATTGCCGCTGAACCAAGCGCGGATCTGCCGTATGTGCGCGACGGCCTGATCGGGATCGCTGGGCAGGACGCCGTCGGAGGCGTTGGCGAGGTCGATGATGCCGGTATCGGTGACGAGCGTGGCACGGCCGTCGAGATTGGCGAGCTTCATGAGAGGGGCGGATGTCCTTTTCGGTCGGGTGGGCCGTGCACCGCGGGGACGGTGCGGTGCACGGTCGGCCATCGGGTCGCTGCGATCAGTCGAGGCGGACCGGCGGATCGGTCTGGCTGGCCATCTGCCACACCAGCTCGTCAGGCATGGCGATGATCTGCCGGTAGACCTCGTCGGGATAGGCCATATGGGGTTTGGTCTCGTCGTAGGCCGGTTGGGCCACCGGCTCGGCCGGTCGGGTGAATGGTGCGGGGTGCTTGTAGGTTTCGAGTTCGTCGGCGCTGATGCCGTTGATCTCGACCACTTCCGGGTCGATCCAGGCGCGGTCGTCGATGGCGTCGCCGGTGGTGAGTTCGACAAGCAGACCCTCAGGGCCCGCGAGGTAGAGCGACCGGCAGAACCCGTGGTCGATCGGGCCGAGCACGACGATCCCTCGACTGCGGATGCGGTCGCGCAAACTCAGCAGTTCGTCGAGATCGCGTACGTGCAGTGCGACATGCTGCATGGCACCGGGCGCGACCGGTCCGGTCGGTTCGGCGGCGTGGGTGACCCCGAGCTCGCGGGTGTCGGGGTTGTCGGGGTGGTACACGAACGCGATGTAGGAGGTGGGGTTGAGTTCGACGAACCCGTGCCAGGCGCCTTCGGCTCCGTGCATGCGGTACAGCGCCTTGAGCGGCAGGCCGATGACATCGGTGAAGAACGCGATCTGAGATTTGATGTCGCGGGTGGCGATCGCCAGGTGGTTTACGCCGATGGGTTGGGTGACGGTCATGATGGTCAGTCCTTTTCGGTGGCGGAGTCGAGCAGCTGCTTGTGGCACCAGGTCCGCACGACATCGGCGTAGTCGGCGGTGTGGAACAACATCAGCTGGTGCACCCCTTCGGGGTGAATGTGCAGTTCGACGGGGCCGGTGGTGGCGTCGACGACGGCCCGGGCCGTGGCGGGAGTGAAGATCGGATCTTTCTCCCCGACGGCGAACAGGATCGGTTTGGTGTTGGCCGACAACGGCACGGCCGGGTCGTAGCGCAGGATCGACGCCCACGAGGCCAGGTCGTAGGTCCAGGTGTTGAGCGGATCCTGATGCTTCTGCTTGCCCGCGCCGCGGAACCCGTAGTCGGTGTCGAAATCGATGTACTGGTCGATATCGAAACGCAGCGCCGGACCGAACAGGGCGACCATCTGATCGAACGCCTGTGTGCGGAAGGCGTTTTCGGTCGGGATCAGCGGTGAGGACGGGATGGCGAATCCCATCAGAATCGCGCCCGCGAAATCCTGCGACGCGGCGTAGGCGCCGTAGGCGGCGGACGCGCCGAGCGAGGATCCCTTGATGAACACCGGTAGCCCGGTGGCGGCACGAATGTGATCGGTCAGCCGCAGTGCCGCTTCGATCCACTCCTCGATGGTGAACTGGCCAGCGCGCCGGTCCACGCACGAGCGGCCGTGGCCGGGAGCATCCATGCACCAGACCTCGGCGCCCAACCGGGCATAGTGTGCGGCGAAATTGTCGTAGATGCCGCCGTGACCGCCGATTCCGTGCTGAACCAGCAGCACGTGGTCCGCGGCCGGATCAGCGAATCGATAGGCGAATGTGTTGCCGACTATCTGTTCTTCTCTGCGCATCGGCCACCTCCATGTGTCCCGCGTCATAAAAGTTGATGGCAATCAATAAACCATACAAGTTGATGATCGTCAACATATTGTCCTAAACTGGGCGGATGGCGACGCAGACACGAAAAGGGCGACCACCGGCCGAGCTGTCACCAGCCTCGTTGACCGATATCCTGGCCGCGGCGTTGAGAGTGTTCGCCGAATGCGGATTCGACGGCACCTCGGTGGCGGCGCTCAATCGCGAGCTCGGAGTGAGCCACAACCTCGTCCATCAGCGGTTCGGCTCCAAGGAGAGGCTGTGGTACGCCACGGTCGACTGGGCGTTCGGCGAGATCGCCGACCACATGAGCGTGGATGCGGAGTTGGCCGAGCGCGACCTGCTCGAAGCGGTACGCGTGACGATCGTGCAATTCCTTCAACTGCACGCCACCCACCCGCAGATCCTGCGGCTGGTCACGGTCGAAGGCGCCACCGAGGGGCCTCGGCTGACGTATCTGTTCGACGCGCACGTCGGACCGTTGTATCACCGGATCACCGCGCCGCTGAAGGTGCTCGTCGACCGCGGCGTGCTGGCCGAGGAAGACATCCGCACCGTACATTTCCTGGTTGCGCACGGCGCTACCGCGCCGTTCAGTCTGGTCCCGCTGGCGGCGAGGCTGAACCCACTCGATCCGCTCGACCCCGCGGCGGCTCGCAGGCACGCCGAATTCGTCGCCGGCATGGTCGTGGCCGGGCTCCGAGCCCGCGGCGCCTGACCAGCGAGGGCAACTGCGACGAAGGTGACGCTCAGTTTCCTGCCCCGTTCTCTGCAACGGCTCGATGCCCTCGATGTCGAGATCGTCCAGGAATCCCCCGAATCCTGCGTCCTATCCGGCGCGGCCGCCTGCAGGGCTCGCTCGATCACCCGATCACAGCGCCCGACAACTGAGCATCTGGACAGGATTCACGGCCGACCAACCTGGGCCGGCGCACTCATCGATGACTTCGTCCACCCGACTCGGCGTGGTCGCGCACTGCTCGCTCACGCTGCCGTGCCCCGCGATGGGCACCTGACGCGTAGCCCCATCACCAAATGTTGACGGTAATCAATAAAGCACATTATATTGATGGCCGTCAACATTTGAAGCTGGTGTTGGGGCACGTCAACGAGGACGCGTCGACGATCGTGCGGAAAGCGTCGATTGCCGACCGCGCTGCGGCGGTGCCGAGACCCACGCGGCGGGAGTGGACCGATCCGTTCCTGGTGCTGAGCGAGGACTGGTTCTCCTCGCCCGGATTCGAGTGGCACCCCTACCGCGCGCTGGAGACCAACACGTCTGAGAGAAAAGGAGCGATCGATGACGATCGCATCAATTGCCCTAGCCGCCTTGCTGGCGCTCGAGATGATCGCCGTGGGAGCACCGAAGGTGCTCGCCGTCCAGGCCATGCGTGAACGCGCAGCCCACGCCGAGATCCCCGTGTCCGGCTTCCGAGTCATCGGAGCCTTGGAAATCGTCGGTGCAGCAGGGCTTTTGATCGGTATCGGCTGGCATCCGATCGGCCGGCTCGCTGGGGTCGCGATCGTGCTGCTGATGGTCGGGGCGCTCATCACCCACGTCCGGACCAAGGACAAGCTCGCCGACATGATCCCGGCCATCGTCACCGCCCTGTTGGCGGTGACCTACCTCGTCGTCGCATCACTCGCCCGCTGAGCGCCGGTCACCGAAGGCGCTCGGGCGTCCTCGCCGACGTCTGAGATGCCACA
This sequence comes from Nocardia sp. NPDC051900, assembly GCF_044452545.1. Lineage (NCBI taxonomy): Bacteria > Bacillati > Actinomycetota > Actinomycetes > Mycobacteriales > Nocardiaceae > Nocardia > Nocardia sp. NPDC051900. Next base: position 84,575 of record NZ_JBITBU010000023.1, read on the forward strand.
CCAAATGCGCCTTCGCGAGCTGACCTGCCACGGTTTTTTCTGGCCGCCGGGTAGCGGGCCGGATCTGTGCTCGCTGCCGCCAGCGGATCGGTGGCCCACGTAGGTGCCCTCGGGGACGATGAGACCCACGTCCGAGGCCGCGTCGTGGCGAACGACGCGACGTCCGGCCCAGGTATTCCGCCCGGGTAGTGCATGCCGGTCATCGGCAACGCCAAGGTCAGGCCGTGGATGGTGAAGGGAAGCGCGAGGATCTCCGCCGGCCCGGACGATGACCCGGCTTACTAGCAGCGCAAAGCGCCTGCGGGAAGATCCGTGGCCGAGGTGAGTGGCAACTCGAGGGACGTGAGCAGATCCCGGTACCGCTGCGCCAGTTGCGTCGGCGTGCTGCGGCTGTAGGCGACGATCTCACGGTAAACCCCCGGCCCGATCCTTCTGGCGTGCCGTATCCAGCCGCCCGGTACGGCGTTGTTGGGCACCAGTGCTACGCCGAGGCCCTCCATGGCGAACAGCAGTGCGGCGGCCACCTGTCCGGTACGCGCGACCGCGCGTGGAGTGAATCCGAGGGCGGTGGCCGTCCGGTCCACGATCTCGCTCATGCCTTGCTCGGGCTCATAGAGGATCCAGTCGGCTGCGGCCAGTTCGTCGAGTTCCGCCGAGGAACCCGTGTCCTGCCCCGCCGGGCCGACCAGAACCATCTCCTCGTAACCGAGTGACACGACGGGTCCCTCCCACAGTTGGGGCCGCGGTCCGACCGCGATGTCGCCTTGTCCGCCGCGAACCGCCTCCTCGAGCGCACGACGGTGCGAGAAGTCGTGCACCCGCAGGACAGCCGTCGGGAACAGGGAGTGCCATCGGACGGCGCTCGGTGGCAGAATGCCGGAGGCGATCGACCGGACGGTCAGCACATGCACGTCGCCGCTTCGCCCCTCGACCACTTGATGCACGGCATCCGCGGCTTCGCCGACAGCCCGCAACACACGCTCTGCGTGGGGCAGGAAGACCCGTCCCGCGGGCGTGAGGGCGAGGCCGTGGCGGCCCCGTTCGAGCAGTTGCGCGCCGAGTTCTTTCTCCAGCGAACGCATCTGCTGCGACAGCGACGGCTGGGAGACATACAGCCGTGCCGCGGCGGCACTGAACGATCCACTTTTCCAGACGGCGAGAAAGTACTCCAGCTGGCGCAGGCGCATCAGATGAAGTTACCGCCGGCCCCGCCGACCGCAGCACACAGCGAGCGAGTCACGCGACCCGATTCGCTCGGCTGTCTCGGCGAGCGAGCCGGGCGAGCAGATGGTCGACTTCCGACCGCGCTCGGCTCGAGAGCACGCTGCGGGGTGTGCGCTGGTTGTCGGAGGTGAGCAGGCCGCGCCGGTGCATGACGTATTTGCGCACGGCCAGGCCCACACCCGGCTGCTGTTCGTATCGCAGCAACGGCAGATGCGCGTCGAAGATGTCATGGCTTTCCTCGCGACGGCCCGCCGCGGTATGACCGACCACGTCGACCAGCATCTCGGGGAAGCAGTATCCGGTCATGGCGCCGTCGGCGCCCCGCGCGGTCTCGAAATCGAGGAAGAGTCCCCCGTTGCCGCACAGAATCGACAGTCGTGGCATTTCGCCCTCGGCTTCGAGGTGCCGTAGTGCGCTGATCTTCTCCAGTCCGGGCCAGTCTTCGTGCTTGAGCATGACGCAGTTCGGTACGGTGCGAGAGATACGCGCGATGACCGGGGCGCTCATGACCACCGAGAACGACAAGGGATAGTCCTGTACGACGAGGGGAACCGAGTCGCCGAGTACGGCCGCGACGCCCTCGTAATAGCCGACGATCTGGTCGTCGGTGCGCAAGGTGTTGGGCGGTGCGACCATGACGCCTGCCGCGCCCGCCGACATGACCGCACCGGTGAGGGTGCGCATCGCGGCGTAGCCGGGAGCGGAGACTCCCACGACGACCGGAAGTCGGGTCCTGCTCAGCACGTGCCGCACAATTCGGATCGCCTCGTCATGAGCCAGTTTGGGCGCCTCGCCCATCTGGCCGAGCAAAGTGATCCCGGTGACGCCGACCGATTCATAGAAATCGACCAACCGGTGCAGCGAGTCGAAGTCCACCGCTCCTTCCTCGTCGAAGGGGGTGGGCGCGATGGCGAAAACGCCGCTCGCCTCACGAGTGAGCACGGCCATGGTGGAAATCCTTTGTCGCAGTGAGTATCAGAGGCTGGGAATGAGACCACCGTCGACGCGCACCACCGCGCCGGTGATGTACGACGCCGGAACGCTCGCCAGGAACGCCACCGTCGCCGCGTACTCGTCCGGGTCGCCGTAGCGGCCGACGGGAATGGTGGCGACGCTGTCGGCCACCACCTGTTCGACGGTTCGGCCCTCGGCTTCAGCTTTGATCCGGTCGAGATGCTCGACGCGACGGGTGCCGATCCGACCTGGCACCACGATGTTGCATGTGACACCGTCCGCGGCGACTTCCCGCGCCAGCGTCTTCGACCAGCCGAGCAGTGCGGCACGAAGACTGTTCGACAGGCCGAGGCCGGGAATCGGAGCGACGACCCCCGAGCTGGTGCTGGTGATGACACGGCCCCATCCGCGCGCCCGCATACCCGGGACGAGTTCGTCGCTGATAGCGATCACAGAAAGCACCATGGAACGGAAATGATCGAGCCATACCGCAGATGGCCGGCCCAGGATCGGCGAGGGCGGCGGCCCGCCGGTGTTATTGACCAGAATGTCGACCGGTCCTAGGGTTCGCTCGATCAGTGCGACGTTGCCTTCAATGGCATCGAGGTCGGCGATATCCCACGCCACCGGTATGGCCCGGCCGCCGGCCGCGACGATCGCGTCGCTGCGGGATTCGGCGGCTTCGCGATGGATATCGGCGACGGCCACCTCGGCGCCCTCGGTCGCCAATTTTTCCGCGATGGCGCCACCGAGGCCACCGCCCGCGCCCAGAACCAGTGCGGTTCGACCGGCAATCTCGAGATCCAAAGTCCACTCCTCGACCGAGCGCCGATAATTCCGGCATTTCCAGATATTCCGCACACTAACAGCACGCCGACGAGCGCGCCCAATACGAATATTTGCCATCCCCCATAGGGAGAACTTATACGTGCAGTACAGCGCACGATCGTCGCGAGTTCTCCGCCATATGCCACCCACGCGCCGTTGGACAGGAAAGAAATCGCTCACCTAGCCTCCTGGTGGACCATAAAAGGACAATGAAAGGCAATGTGATGTCCTTTCCGGAAACAATGCTCGCGGCAGTGATAGGTGAGCCGGGAATTATCAGGACCAAAACCATGCCGGTGCCCCATCCGGGCCCGGACGACGTTCTTGTACGAGTTCACCGGGCGTCACTGTGCGGCACCGACCTCAAGGTCCGCAGCCGTCGCTTCTTCCACGGAGCCGGCCCAGCGCCGGACACCTTCATCCCCGGCCACGAGTACGCGGGCGTCGTGGCCGCGGTCGGCAGCGCCGTCGACGAGTTCGCCGTCGGCGATCGCGTCGTCACCGAGGCGCATCGGGGCTGCATGCGATGCGTGAACTGCCTGTCCGGCTCCTACACGAACTGTTTGAACTACGGCAACCAGGCCAAAGGCCATCGGGTACAGGGGATGACGGTCAACGGCGGCTTTGCCGAATATGTCGTCAACCACGTCTCCACGCTGTACCGGCTTCCCGATGACATCGACTTCGACTCGGCCGTCGTGCTGACCACCGTCGGCACCGTGATGCACGCTTTCGACGTGCTCGACTCGCTGCTGGTGGGCGCCGGGGTCGCGGTGATCGGTCCCGGCCCGATCGGATTGATGGCCGTCCAGGTCGCCCGCGAACTCGGAGCCGACCCGGTGATGCTCGTCGGCACCCGCAACAGCCGACTGGAGATCGGGAAGCAATTCGACGCCGACTATCTGATCAACTCCCGCGAGGAGGACGCCGTCGCCGCGGTTCGGGAGATCACCGGCGGACTGGGCCCCGACATCGTCGTGGAGTGCTCCGGGGCTGCGGGCGCCGTCGACGACGCGATCCACATGGTCAAGCGCGGCGGCAGAGTCGTTCTGACGGGATTCTTCGAACAACCGGTGACCGCCGACCTCAATCACGCTGTCATGAACGGAATCTCGATCCACACCGTCCGCGGCGAAGGTGCACGCTCGGTGGCGAGGGCCCTGTCGCTGGCATCGCGGGGACGACTGCACACCAGCGCCCTGGTGACCCACCATTTCCCGCTGAAAGACATCGCCGAAGCGTTCGACACCTACGCCGAACGGCGAGACAACGCGATCAAGGTCATGCTCGATGTCACCGGATGAGGCCACGTTTGCTCCGGTCCGCGAGCTGGTCGCCACCGACATGGCCGCCTGCGCGGCAGCATGGCTGGAATCGCTCGCCCCGGATCAACTGACCCGAGCGCAGTTCGACTCGCCTCTGGCTCCGGACGCGGAGGCCGAGCGGCTTCGTTGGTTCTACACCCCGACCGACCACGGTGGACTCGCCCTGCGCGACCAGACCGCACGTCAGCAGGGCCTGGCGATGCGACTGGTCGCCTCGGGACTGTCCGAGGCCGGGTACGCGACCGTCGCCACCGTGATGGGCCTGGAGAACGTCCTCGATCAGGTCGAAGGATGGCAAGTCCGCTGGGGACGGCAACGAGGCCGAGACCCCGGCCTGTACTGGCTGAGGTTGTTCGGCCGACCGGGCGACTCGGTCTGGGCATGGCGCTTCGGCGGCCACCACATCTCGCTGAACAACCTCGTCATCGGCGGGCGCGTCGTCTCGACGACACCGTGCTTCATCGGAGCCGATCCAGCCGGCACCGCCTTGCTCGGCGGCACGCTACGGCCGCTGGGCGGGCCGGAGGAAACGGCGCGGCACCTGGCCCTGTCCCTGGACTCCGACCGATACCACACGGCATTACTACACCCCAGCGCCATATCCGACATCGTCTCCGGCAACCGGCCGACCATCGCCCACGGCGACGCGATGATGCACATGCAGGATCTCTGGCGCGGCACGTTCACCGACCCAGCGTTGCGAAAGCTGGTCGACGACATCGACATACGCGCCGAAAGCGCCAGCGGATACACCGCAGCCGACCATGCGGCCATGGCGATCTCCATTCCCCCCAAAGGTCTGGCCGCACGCGAGCTCGACCCAGAACACCGGCACCTACTACGGCAGCTGATCAGCCTGTACACCGGTCGCGCGCCCAGCGCGCTCGCCGAAGTCCACGCCGCGCACTATGCAGCCGACGACGTACTCGACGCGGTGCACTTCGGATGGGCAGGCAGCCTCGAGGCCGGGGAACCGCACTACTACCGGATCCAAGGCCCCGACCTGCTCATCGAATACGACAACACTCAGCGCCAGGCCAACCACGCCCACTCGGTCTGGCGCGATCCGCGCTCGGATTTCGGGCTGGACAGTCTGGCCGAACATCGCCGGCGCTCCGCGCATTGAGAAGAGCAGCGGGGAGCGCGGGCAGGAACGGCGGCGGAGACCGGTCGATGGGCTCCACCTGATTCCTTCAGCACGACGTCAGTTCGCTGCGCCCTCAACGGTGGCCTAGCGAATTGAGCGCCTGCTGCGCGAGGGTATCCATCCATGCCGCTGTCAAGGCGGCCGGATCGCGCTGCGACGTTCGCAGCATCGCCAGGACGACTCCGCCGAGCAGATCGAGAGCGGCGCTCAGATCGTGGACGTGGAAGCGCTCCGCCGACACCCCGGACCGAATGCCCGCGGCCAGACGTGATCTGATGTCCGGGTCTTCGAGGATCCGGTATCTCATCGAAAAGACGATCGCGGCGATATCAGGGTGGCCGATGCCGACCCCGCCGAGCGCATGTAAATGCGCGTGGACAATACCGACGGGGTCATCGATACCCGCAGCAGCGCTGTCGAGGATCCCCGCCAACTCCTCGATCACCTCGGCGATGACTGTATCGAAAAGTTCGTCTTTGCTACTGAAGTGGTTGTAGAAGGATCCGGTCGCGACACCGGCCTCCTGCGCCAGGCCGGCGATGCCGATCCTCCCAGCCAGGTCGCTACCCAATGCCCACCGCCCGGAGCGGATCAGTGCCGCACGTGTACGAAGAGCGCTGCGCGCCCGCGCGTCCGACCGACCGGCGATCTGCTGCGGCAGTGGCGCGCTGGTACTTCCGTCGAGGGCCCGGCCCCGAAGGACTGGGTCCGGGCCGATCTGCTCACCGACAGCAACGCGTCCACCCATAATGGTTACAGTGTCTCCGTTATAGTTGCGGCCGTCAATGGACGACCACCGCAACGTCGCCGCCCGCCTCGGCGAGCGCGCACGATTCGATCGCCGCTCCACCGGCGCGGCCGCGGGCACAGCCGGGGCGGGGCCACCCGTTGGTGCGATTTACGTCGACGGACCCGTCAGCGGCTTGGCAACGCCCGCTAATTCGGATACGGTGTAGCCGAATTAGTTGGACCGTCGAGCGAGGAACGTTCCCGCCCCGAGTGTCCGAGCACAGGAGAAGGCACCCGGCGGGATTCCGCAAGATCGCTCCCCTACAACCGAGCAATCTTCATCCCCAAAGGGGGTGCGTATCAGGCAAGACAGTGAGGCGTGTTCGTGCTGAAGTTCCATTCGGCGATCAAGTTCGGGCCGGTCAAAGCTCTCGCGATCAGCGCGACGGCACTTACGGTGGGCAGCTGCTCGCTACTGCCGAACGCGGCCGACGGCGTGTGGCGGGACACCACGCACATCACCGCTGATTTCGACAACATCGCCGGCATCTACGAAGGAAACCCGGTCACCGTCCTCGGACTCGAGGTCGGCAAGGTCGAGAAGGTCACCCCGAAAGGCACGCGCATCGAGGTGCGCTTGTCGATCGAACCTCAGGTGAAGATTCCGAAGGACGCAGTGGCGGCGATTATCTCGCCGTCCATTGTCACCGATCGCCATATCGAGCTCACTCCGGTCTACACCCACGGCGAGACTCTCTCCGACGGTGCTCACCTGCCGAAGTCGCAGACCAAGACCCCCGTCGAGTTGGACACCATGATCAAGACCATCGATCAGTTCGCGGCGGCACTGAAGCCGCAGGAAGGAGCCGAGGGCCTCGGCCCGATGTCGGGTCGGGTGCTCTACCCCATGCTCGACGGCAACGGCGCAAAGATCCGGGACACCCTCGAAGCGCTGTCGGCCGCACTGAAAGTCGGCGTCGACAACAAGGACGCGGTCTCGAACATCGTCCTCAGGCTCAACGAGCTCACCACGATACTCGCCGAGAATGATCAAATGATCCGCGATTTCAGCGACCGGATGACCCAGATGTCCGGTCTGCTCGCCGAGCAATCCCCCGGTTTGCAGGCGACACTCGACCAGCTGGCCGCCTTCCTGGCCAATACCTCCGGCGCGCTCGGGCAGTACCAGGACCAACTCGCGGGCACCTTGACCGGACTTACGAACGTAACCCGCCAGCTTCGCGACAACGCCTCCGGTCTTACCGAAGTCGCCGACCTCGCACCCATGGTGCTGCAGAACTTCGACAATCTCATCGACCGCGAGAACCGTCGTGCGCGAGTTCATTTCATTATTCCCACCGCGCTCAACGGTGAAATCATCAGCTTGTTCTGCGAGCGTATACAGATGAAGGCCGACGGCTGCCGTACCGGGAACATGCAGGACTTCGGTCCCGACTACGGTCTGACCGCCGCGCTGCTCGGACTGACTAAGTAGCGTCGCGATCGTCGCCTTCCATAAGTCACGACAGTCGATCCGGCATCGCCGAGATTCCAGCCGAACGGTTTCATGACTGTTCTCGCAGGGCGGCTACCGGGCAGGAGTCGATGGCTGCTCGGGCAACCGTGACGTACTCGCCGGGGACGTCGGTGCCTTCGAATCGGTAGATCAGTTCGGCATCGTCGTCGAGGCCGAATACAGCCGGGGCCTGTTCGACACACAGGCCATGGCCTTCGCAGCGGAGGTAGTCGACGGAGATCTTCATCGCGAGTGCCTTTCAGGCGGGAATCAATCGGAGGGGAAGGTGTTCGAAGCGATGGATGATGTTGTTCACCGCCCATTCGCCCGGACCGGCGAGCTCGATGCGTTCGACGCGGTCGATCAGCGCACGGAGCACGGCTTGGGTTTCCAGCCGAGCCAGGCCCTGTCCGGCGCACCCGTGGGTGCCGTGTCCGAAACCGAGTTGACGGGAAGCGTCGCGGCGGATGTCGAACGTGTCCGCGTCTTTCCACTCGCGTGGGTCTCGGTTGGCGGAGGCATAGATGACGACCACCCGCGCGCCTCCGGGGATCGTGGTGCCGGACACCGTCGTATCGCGAATCGCCTGGCGCGAGAAGGCGCGCAGTGGTGACTCGTACCGCACCACCTCGTTCACGGCGTTCGGAACCTTGGCCGGGTCCGCCCGCAGCATCTGCCATTGGTAGGGGTGGGTGGCGAAGAGATATAAGGCGCTGGCGATGGCGCCGATCGTGGTGTCCAGCGATGGAGCGAGGTAGTCGATCAGCAACGCCGGGCATTCCGAGCGTTGGACCCTGCCTTCATCGGCAGCCCGCAGGACGTCCTCCCCCGCACTACCGGGGAGAAGGTCTCGATCGCGGGCGAGCCGCCGGGTGAAGCGCATCATCTCCGCGCTCGCCGGGGCGGTCCGGATCGATCGGCCGTTGATCGGACCCAACGCGTCGAAGGTCGCACCGGACCATCGCAGTAGGTGCTCGCGACCATGTTGTGGCCAGCCGACCAGATCCGGTACGACCGACATCGGGAGGGCCGTCGCGAGTTCGACACCGTCGATCGCACCGCGCGAGACCGCGGCCTCGACCGCCGCCACTGCCTGCTGGTCAACCGTTGCGCGCATCGCGCGCAGCGCCCTGGGTGTGAGTCGGTGCGCCAGTAGGGCACGCCGACGGCTGTGGTCCTCGCCGTCACTGTTGAGGGTGGTGCCGCGGGAGAGCCGGTTGGCCACCGGATTCAACGCGACGCCCGCGCCGGAGACGAAGGTCTCGTCATCCAGCAGCACGGCTTTGCATTCCGCGTAACGAGGCAACGCGTAAGCACGCTGCTTGGCGAGCCACACCACCGGCCCGAGCTCGCGCAGCCGCGCATAGTGCGGATAAGGATCGTGTATCGCCGGCCGGGAGTAGAGATCGGGCTCATAAGCCGGGGCCGCACTGCGATTACGCATCGAAACTCCTCCAAAATAGGACAGTCAACGGCCGGTGGCGACCGAGCCCGGCTCCGCGCGACGGCGGAGCCCGCTGGCGCTGCGCTCGGCGCCGGAAATTCGGCGAGTCACCTGGGTGCCGATGCACGTCGACAACCAGCCCTATGCAGCCGCGGCCGCCAGGTCTACCAACGAGCAGTGGTCAGTTCAGACCGACTCCAGCGGCCGCCTCACGGCTACCGAATTTCACGCGGGATCGGGTGGCGCACCTGTCGAGCCGCCCGCACAGCCCGGCATTCCATATGCCATCTCGCACAGTGTCAGAGTCGATGGCTGCTGCGGGTGCGATCCGCTGCGCTCTGTACTGGGTACAGTCTCTGACACGGCATCGCTGGATAGCTTTCGTCCACCTGCTGGTCGACCGCAGCCGCGCGCGCCCAACCGCCTTCGGTGGACTCGCGGGCGAATGCGACGGCAGCCTCGCGCGAGGCGACGAAATGCAGGGGTGCGCCCAGTCCGAAGTCCACCGCTAGATGCCACAGCATCGAGGCCCCCCACCTGCACGCGTCCTCTTCGGCGAAGTCGAAGACGTTCGAAGAATCAGTCCTGGCCGAAATGATCGCCGTATCGCTGTCCTCGCACTCCCACCTGGCGAGAGAGCGATTCCAGCGAATGACGTTGCGAGTCATGCCTGCGTCTCCGGGGTACGCAGCGCAGAGTTAGCCGCCAACTCCGGCGTCATCGCGCTGAGGGCCTTCAGCGTCCGTGACGTCCGGTCGGTGGTGGCGATTGCGCCGATGTAGCCGTCGGGGCGGATCAACAGCAGCGTGGACTCACTCACGCCGTAGATCCGAGCGAAGGAATCGGTGATGTCGACAAGGGCCACATCGACCGCTGCCTGCTTCCCGCTGTCGACGGCGACTCGTCTCAGTTCCGCACCAGCCGCGGGCCAGGGTAGTGCTGCCAGGTCCTCGGCCGCAGAGGGACCGTAAGCGAGCGCGGTGAAGTGCGGACCGGAGAAAAGGTCGAACAGCCGCTGCGCTCCCCCCGTCGCGTTCAGCAGTCTCGCGTCCGGAGCACGGTCACCGACCTGCAGGGTCGCGGTCCGTTCGGCCTCGGCCGTTGTCAACGGTCCACCACGGTAATGCAGGCCGAGTTGGCGTTCGTCATTGCCGCGTTTGACCGACGACGGGTCGAGTTTGGACAGCCCCTCGTATTTTTTGGTCGACAAGCCCAGTACACCGGCCGCGATCGGCTGCCGTTCGGCCTCATAGCTGTCCAGGAGGCTGTCGGGCGCTCCCGCGAGCACCTGAGCGAGTTTCCAGCCGAGGTTGTAGGCGTCCTGCAGGCCGGTATTGAGTCCCTGCGCACCCGCCGGGGTGTGTACATGAGCGGCGTCGCCGATGAGGAGTATCCGTCCCGACCGGAACTGCTGGGCCAGACGGATATTGGGGCGGAACACCGTCTTCCAACTGATCTGCGACAGGCGAATACGTGTGTTCCCGGTGTGCGCGCGGATGCGCGTGTTCAGGTCGTCGTCGTCGAGGGATGGCTGCTCGTCGGGCGCCAGCCGTATCATCCACTGGAACTGCTCGGAATGCGGTAGCGGGCACGCACCGACGAATCGACCACCAGGCCGGGGCCACACATGCCAGCGGTCCCGGGAAAGACCTTCCACCACGGCGTCGACGATGATCATCCGATCGGACTCGTCTGTCGAGCCCTCGAACGCGATACCCGAGTTCTTGCGGACTGCGCTGGCTCCGCCATCGGCGCCGACGAGATAGCGGGCGGCGATCTCGTGCACGCCGCCGGGTCCGGCTACGGTCGCCACCACCGCATCCGGACGCTGCTCGAATCCGAGCAATTCGCACTCGGTTTCGACCGTTCCGCCGAGTCGCCGCAGCCCGGCGCGCAGCGCCGCGTCGGTGCGGAACTGGGGGATCAGCCACGTGTTCGGATGTGGCACATCGGATGTCACCTCGTTACGCGACTGCATGTGCCAAGGGATGGTCACGGGACCGGCATGGATGCCCAACGGTGGGTAGGTGGCTCCTCCGGCGAGGATGTCGTCGAGGACGCCCAGGTCCTCGAGCACTTCCAGGCTGCGCGGCTGGATGCCCTTGGCGCGTGAACCGTCGAAGGCGTGCGCAGCCTTGTCGATGATCCGTATCGCCAGCCCGCGACGGGCCAGATCGATCGCCAAGCCGGTGCCGGCGGGCCCGGCGCCGACTACGAGGACGTCGACGAGTCCTGTATCAGGCGATGTCGTCATCGCTGTACTCCGTCCTTGACGCCGTGGACAAAAGCGGCGAACCTTTTGCTCATTTCGACCGGCTCCTCGTAGGGGACCATGTGCCCGCACGGCGAGAGAATGTGCGACTCGGTGGGAGCCAGCAGCGCGCACACCTCGTCGTAACTGGTGATTGGTGTGACCTGGTCTTCGTCGCCCCACAGCAACATGCGCGGCACCGGTAGGTGTCCGGTACTCCGGTAGAGGTCGTGGCGGGCGGACAGCGGGAAATCGGCGAGCGTGGCAGCCAGGGCATAGATCGAGCCGTCGAACTGGTAGCACTCCCGCACCATCGCCGTCAGTGCCGCAGATCGTTGCCGGTCGCGAACATTGTGCGAGAGGTGCCGGTCGAGCATTCTGCTGCCCAGAATTCTGGCCAGGACGGTCCCCCACCGCTCGTGGCGCAGCAGCCGTGCGGCGGCAGGTTCGGGCTGTAACCCAGCCGGGCCCGCCAAGGTCAGTGTCGCCAGTCGGTCGGTGTGCTGTGCGGCGAAGGCCATGGCGACCAGTGCCCCCATCGAGGTTCCGACGAGGTGGTAGGGCTCGTAAAGCCCTAGTCGTTCGGTCAGATCGGTCAGTTGCCGCACGAACAGTGATTCGTCGTAGGCGGCTCGCACACGCTCGGAGTAACCGCGTCCGTAGGCGCTGTAGGTGAGGGTGCGAAATCCGCGCCGCAGGAGTTCGGCGGCGAGGTCGTCCCAGTAGAACAGGGGGATGGTCAGCCCGCCCACGAAGACGACAGTCTCAGCTCCGATGGGTCCGGTCAGCTCGTAGTGGGTGACTCCGTCGCGGCATTGGAGGAAGTCACCGCGCAGTCCGGCGCGGCTGTTCTGGTTCAAGCGGCGGGTTTCGCCGCGGGCCACGAAGTACTTCATCGCCTGCCTTTCGTCCGGGAGGTCGGCCCGGTGGTCAAGAAGTCGAGGACAGCGCCTGCCACCCACCCCGGGTCTTCGTCGGGAAGCAGGTGCCCGCCGCCGGGGTGCACCTGTTCGTGGGAGCCGGGGATGTCGCGGGCGAAATGCTGACCGTCGATCGACGCGCTGCGCAGTACCAACGTGGGCGCGGTGATGGCCGGGATCTCGGCGGTGCGGTCGATCTGGTCGGTATTGGCGAAGTCGATGAAGGCCTGCTGGTTACCAGGCCGGGTCAGCATGGCGTGCACCCGGTCGACCATCGCGTCGTCCACCACCGACGACCGCGACCCCACCGCGGAGCGCAGATTGCGTGCGGTAGCCGCGCGAGATGACAAGCGCCGCAGCAACACCCGCCCGACAGGGTTCCTCGCCAGACGCAGCGCCGCCGGAAGCGATTTACCCGGATAGCCCGTGGCATTGATCAATACCAGACGATCCACCCGTCCCGGGTAATCCAGAGCGAAGTTCCAGGCGATGTTGCCACCCAGCGAATTGCCCACCACCGAAGCCTTCGGCACCCCCAGTGAGTCCAAGAACGCGGCGACAGTTCTGGCGAACGTTCGCACCGTGTAGTCGCGGTCTGCGCGCGGCCCCGTGAGGCCGAACCCGGGCAGGTCCAGCCGGATCACGTCGAAGGACGACGACAACGCCGAGGCCACGTGGTCGAAGCAGTGCAGTGATGAGCCGCTGCCATGGAGCAGCAGCACGGAGGGCCCCGCACCAGCCCGCTTGTAGTGCAGCTTGCGGCCCTCGACGAGCGCGAAGCGCGAATCAGGGTCGATGTAGTCATCGACGGCTACTCGTCTACTCATAATGGTAACAGTGTTGCCGATAATTCCCCCTGGGTCAACCCGTAACGGCAACGACGTGGCCGATATTGCGGTGATCGGTTGCCCCGGTACGCCGGTACGAGAGAATGAGGTTGTGACCGCCTCCGATTCAGATACTGCCGAGACTCCGGCACGCCGCTCCCCTGGTCGCCCACGGGTGCCGTTCGACCGCATCGTGGCCACCGCGACGCGCATCGTCGACGAGGAAGGAGCCGACGCCTTGTCGATGCGCACCCTGGCCCAACGTCTCGACACCGGCACGGCGGTGCTGTATCGGGCCGTTGCCAATCGCGCCGAACTCATCGGGCACGTGGTCGACCGGGTGCTCGGCGAGGTGGAGATCGATGACAACGCACCCGAGGGCGACTGGCAGCGCGCGTGCGCGGCCGCCGCCGAAGCCATGTTCTCGACCCTGCACCGGCACCGCGGTGTCGCACCCCTGTTCATCGAGCAGGTACCGACCGGCCCCAATGCGCTCATGTTGCGTGAGCGGATCTTGGCGATGTTGCTCGCCAACGAATTCTCCCCGGAACGCGCGGCATTGGTGTACGCCACCGTGGCCCGCTACGTCATCGGGTTCGCCGCCCAGCTACAGGGCCACAACACCGAAGCCAACATCGAGCCCGCCAGCCTCACCGCTCTGTATCGCCGGCTCGATCCGGCGCAGTTTCCCGCCACGGTCGCCGTCGCCGACTGCCTACCCACGCAGACTTTGGAGGACGAGTTCCGCTTCGGTCTGCGATTGCTCATCGCAGGCCTCGTGGACCTGCACGCCACAGGAAGGGACTCGACTGGCTCAACCTGAAGCGGGTGCTCGTTTCCGCGTTCGAACGTCACGCCCGAGTCGGCAGTACCCGAGCAGCTATCGCTGTCTGCAACCGGTTAGGAGGACATCTGCTGTGCCGGAGCGTCGCACGATACCGGCCGCCGATCGATGGAGATGCTCGAGTACGTCCTCCACATCCACCCCGACCAGTCGGCCGCCCCGTTTGACCACCCACCCGTCGACGATGACCGTGTCGACGTTGCTTGTGTCCATCAACTGGACGATGGCGCCGGGTGCGTGGTTGATCGGGCCTGCGTTGAGCGTGCGTGCGTTCAAGACGATGACATCGGCTCGTTTACCCGGGGTGAGCGAGCCGACGAGATGGTCGAGATGAGCAGCCTGGGCTCCGCCGAGCGTCGCCATCCGAAGGATGTCGCGGGTCGATACCGGCGACATCGTTTCCGACGCTTCATCCACCAGTGGCGGGATACCGCTTCGCTGCAGCACGTACGCCGCGCGCATCTGCGAGAAGAAGTCCACGGGCGCAATGCTGACGGCGTCCGTGCCGAAACTCACCGAAATTCTGTGGTCGAGTGCGGCTTGCAGCGCAGGCCGTCCCATCGCGAGGGACTGTTCGGCGACGGCCGAGACCGATACCTTGCCACCGGTACGCTCGATCACCCGCCACGCCGAATCCTCCAGGCCGAGGCAATGGATGTAGGTGATCCATGGCCCGAGGAGGCCTTGCTTCTCGAACTCTTCGAGTGCACGCCCCCAGTTGACATCGTTGACATGCGCGAAGACGGGCAGCTGTAGTTCCTTGGCGAGTTGGAACAGGTCTTCATCGACGTGATAGCCCAACGCCATGCGAACAAGGTCTCCGTCCCTTGTAGCGGCGGTCTGTTGCAGACGATGAATGTCTTCCGGATGGGCGTACGACGGCGAGGGTTCATGGTCGCCGAAACACGGCGAGAAACTGAAAACGCAACGGATGCCGGAGCGGCGGATGCCATCCAGCGCCGCGTCGGTGTGTTCAGGAGTGTAGGAGCATTGCGAGGTATCGACGACGGTCGTGGTGCCCGCTGACAGATTCTCCAGCGCTCCGCCGAACTCACCCCAGTACACGTCCTCGGGCGTGTACTGATGGAACAGCCCGTCGGCGCCGAAGCGTGACTGCAGGAAATAGTCGGAGTCCAGCGCATCGGACCAGTACGACCGTAAGGCGGTCTGAAACATGTGATGGTGTGAGTTCACGAACCCGGGAAGGACAATCTTCCCTTCGCACTCGACGACCGTGACGCCGTCGGCGCCCAGATCCGCCCCGACACTTGCGATCCTGCCGTCTTCGATGAGCACGTCGGCGCGTTCGTAATCGCCGAGACCGGCATCCATGGTGAGAACGATCCCGCCACGCAACAGCAGTCGATTCCCGGTTGTCATCGCTCGTCCACCACCATCGCCAGACCCCAGCCGCTACTGGTAGCACCACCCGAAGCCCGACGCCGACAACGAGTCGTGCCGTACGGCAAGCGGTGTAGCGAGAGCGTTCGGCCGTCCAAAGTTCTCCTCCAGTTCGGATACAGCGGGGCAGTTGCGTGATGTCCACGCTCCCTCAGCCGAGCCGTGCGCGTCGGCCGAAGGAGGGTGAGGGCAAGCCGAGGGGACAACGGAGGTCATCCATGCCGGTCAGCACCGGCGAGCCGGCGAGTTGCCCGGACCGGATAGCCGATGCGGTGACTCGCCGACACGACACCTTGGCCTCCGGTCGTCCTCGCGAGCGCAGGCCAACTATATCGGCAACGGTGTTACCGATACAAGTACCGGCGACGAGAACAGTTCGGCGCGAACGAGGAGTCGACTACAACCGTCGCTCTCGATCGCCGAGGTCGCCCGCTCGCGCAATCCTCGCTCGAACCGGGTGGCAAACTTCGCCCGGCGACCACATCGAGGGCACTTTGCACCGCCTACAGAAGCGCCTCGGCCTTCTTCAGGGACTTGTCGAGCGCGCCGACCAGCGATCGCTTGAACATGCCCCCCATCGGCCCGTCGATCATTCCCCCCTCGATATTCGCCGTCATGGCGACAGTCGTACCCTCCGACTCGGCCCGAAGATTGACGGCCAAGGCCAGCTTGACGCCAGCCCTGGTGGTTCCGCCCAGCACGAGGGAGTGCGGCTCCATGACATCCTCGACCGTCCAATCGATGGAGATCGGCATATTCATGACCGTCGCAGCCGCCGTCACCGCATCACCTCTGGTGACCCGATTCGGGACGTCACTCTTCCACGCCTTGTGAATCATCAACCATTCACTCCAGCGGTGCAGATCGCAGAGGATCGCCCAAACCTCCTCCGGTCGGGCCCCGTACCTGGCGTTCACTTCGACAGTACGCATGCCGATCACCCTCTCCTCAAACTTCAATTATCGGCAACACCGTTGCCAATATGACTGTAGGGTTGAGAGGGTAACGGACGGAACGTCGTCGGCGCGACGCGAGGCGTTGGTCTCCACCTTGCCCGACGGCAGAACTGATGACCGACCGCGCCGAGCCGGCAGGTCGACGAGACTCCGCCCTCATGTGCAGGATGTTGAACTGGCCGTAGCTGTCCTTGAAATCGAGTTCGATTCCCGCCCGGGCCGTGGTTTTGCCGTTGCCCATCTCGGCATAGGTGTAGCGGCCCCCTCTGGCATATTGATGCGGATCCTGGCCGGCTCCCCGGTGTAGGAAAGGATGATGGGCCCGCGTGCCTCGACGAGCCCGTCGATGGTGAGGCCGGCCTGTCGCGGGTCGATGTCGATCGACAGTTCGATGGGCGCGTACAGCGTTTCCAGCACGGTCGAGACCACCGTCGACGTCGAATTCTGCGGCTCGGGTGGTGGCGATTGCGGTGACGCCTACTGGTGAGATCGCGTATTCAACTGCCGCGGGTTGTCGATGGTTTCCAACCGGCGGGTGACCGGAACCGAGGGGGCGGTGATGGCCGTGTGATCGGCTCGGCGGGCGCAGGTTTCGCAGACTATCCGCGACAGGGTCTTCTCGCGGATGTCGATGTCACGGCGGGCGATGTGTCAGTGGCCATCGGGCTGACTGGTTGGCCATTGCTACGGGCCTACTGCATCAGTTGGATGTGGGGGTGATCGGGTGAGATTGGACAGACGCGAAGGATCATGTTGTAACCGCGAGCAATTGTGACGTCGGGGCCTGTGGTCGTGCCGTAATCGCCTGCGAGGGCCTGATCTTCGTACGGTATCCAGCTGTGGGTTCCGGCGTCCCATTCGGACGAGGCGACGGTGAGCAGCGGTTCGGTCTCGGTACCGCAGGTGGGGCATGGCTGTGGAAAGGGGTCCGTGGTGCCCCACCGGATATGGCCGCCAACCTTCCACCCGGGTGCAACGCATATGTTGTCGATGAACCAGCTCTCGATTTCATCCGGATCGATCCCGGTGTGCTGCCTGCTCGCCCACTGTCGCATTTGCTCCAGCGGCTCGCCGCCGAGTTCTTCGAAGTCGCTCGGGTATTCGATGATGCGCTCCGGCTCCACCGTGCATGGCAAGGGTATGTAGTCGTAGCCGTATTCCACCGCTGCCGGTACCGGTGGGGTATTCAGGATGTCGGTGACGTCGGCGGCGGTGCGCCACACCAGCGCGGTCTCGGGCATGGCATCGGCGTTGTCCAATGGGCACCAGAGTATCTGCAGCAGATCCTTGCCCGGCGGCGGACGTAACCCGGGGACGTCACGCGTATAAAGTTGCGCTACCGGCAACATGGCATTCGGGACATGGGCCGTCGGCTTCCACCGACCCGCCAACGGCTGAGACGGGGGGAGGTTGAGGTTGTCGAGATCAAACCCGCTGGCTTCGAATTCCCAGATGTCACGCGGCACTGCTGACAACATGGCACTCGGGACATCGGCCACCGACGGCCACGGCTCGGGATCGTGTCGCGTCAGCTTCGCATCCACCAGCGACTGTAACGGGTTGAGCTCGTGGGGATTCCACGCGTTGGTTAAGAAGTCCCAGTTGTGAGGCCCGTGACAGTGCGGCCACGGTTCATCGGTCGGCCACAGCAAAGGGCCGCCGATCGAACTGTCGTATACCGACGGTGTGCCGCTGCGCGGGTGGAGCCGGGTCGCGGGACGAGTCAGCGGCGCCAGTGCGGGACACGCGGCTGCGACATCGACGGCTCGGGGTGGCGTGGTGCGGGTCATCGACAAACCTCTTCGGATTCGGGCGTTCGAACTGTAGTTCGGAGAATGTCGAATCCCACGGTTGGGAATATCTGGTCGGACGTCGCTCCGCCCAAGAGTCGCGGGCGCGTGACCACTTTGCAGCGGCCATATCCGATGAAGGCAGCCTGCGAAAGCTCTGCCGCAGATAAATTCCCGAGTCGACGCAGGTCCGGAGACCTCACGACGGAAGATCGCCCTGATGACTGGCAGGCTCTCGTAATCAACTGTCGCGAGTAGGTGTCCAGCCAGCCGGTTTCCGGGGACGAGGGCCGGTGGCGTAGCGGCCCCAGGTCGCGGCGGCCTGGGCGGCGGCGCGGGTGGTTGTGTGGTGGTAGCCGAGCGCTTCGGCGACGACCGCCCCGTGAGTTCGAGGACGTCCTGATGCAGGGCGCTGACCCGGCCCGGCCGGGTGGGAACGCCGAGGGCGTTGATCAGGTCGCTGAGGGTCGTGGGGTGCATCGGCTGGCCGGCGCGACGGCCGGGAAACAGTCAGCGGGAGTCGCGATTGGTGGCGGTGTTCATGTTGGCGCGCTGGTCGATCCAGGACAGCAGCAGCTCGGCGACCGGTCGGGGGACCGGTGATGGTGGTTCGCCGAGGTTCGGCAGCACATGGCCGTCGGCGTCGAGGACATCGTCTATGGTGAGCCGGATGATGCGGCTGACGGACTGGGCATAGAGCAGCACGATCGCCGCCGCGACGGCCAGCGGCGGTCTATCGGTTCGCCGGGCGGGGGCGGTGGTCAGAGCAGGAGATGGAAGATGTCGAAGGCGACGTTCCATTCGGCGGTCCCGGGGTTCTTACGGTCCGGTTCGATCGTGACGAATGTGTGCGCCAGCGCCACGCTCAAGCCTCCGGCAATCAGCGGCAGCCGCTGCTCGGTCGCCTCGGAAAGGGCCATGTCCAACGGCGGCCGGGCCGCCAGTTGATCGAGCACAGAATGTAGTTCGATCTCCTCATCCAGTTTCTCGAACCGGTGGATGCTCTCCTGCAGTCCCTTGGTGATCGGCAGGTCCCACGGTTCGATCACGTCCCTCAGGTTTGCCTTTGCCGAGGCCTTGCCGATGAGGATCAGATCGTAGATCTTGTCGTCGATGAAATCCGTGTAGCGCTTGAGGTCGTTCCGGTCGACTTGCAGGCCGGCCGCTGCCCGGAAGAATTGCTGGAATTTCACGGTACCCATCACTGGCATGTCGTCAGCTCCTGTCGAAGTATTCATGGATTTGGCGAACCGCCATCGCTCCCTCACCGACAGCGGAGGCGACACGTTTCACCGAGCCGGTGCGGACGTCACCGGCAGCGAACAGGCCGGGCAGGCTTGTTTCGAGCGTCCTCGACGGCCGGTCGCCAGTCCGCCGGTTGCCGTCTTCACGGGCGTAGACCGCGTCCATGCCCGTGAGGACGAAGCCGTGGTCGTCGAGTGCGAGCGCGTCGGCCAGCCACCCGGTGTGCGGCACCGCCCCGATGAAGACGAACAAGGCGTGTACCCGGAGGGTGTCCTGTTCGCCCGTCTGATTGTTCTCGACCACAATCTGGTCGAGGTACTTCTCACCGTGGACCTCGCGAATCTCGGTATGCCGGTGGACGGTCACGCGCGGATGGCGCTCGATCTGGTCGACGAGGTACCGGGACATGCTCTTTCCGAGGTCACCGCTGCGGATGAGCAGGTGAACGTGGGAGACACGGTCCGCGAGAAAAACGGTGGCCTGTCCGGCGGAGTTTCCGCCGCCGACGATGGCCACCGGGTCGGTGCCGCACATCCGCGCTTCCTGATGGGTTGCGGCGTAGTACACGCTTGTCCCCTCCAGGACCTCGATTCCCGGAACCGCCAACTTGCGGTATCGCGCCCCGGTGGCGAGCACGACGGCCCGGCCGCGAACCGTGCCGCCGTCCGCCAGCCGGAGCACGTGGTGGCCGTCCTCGGACCCCAAACCGGTCACCTCCGCCGACACCAGGATTCGGGCGCCGAACTTGCCGGCCTGGATCACGGCTCGCTCCGCCAATTCGGCGCCGGAGATCCCTGCCGGGAAGCCGAGGTAGTTCTCGATCCGGGAGGAGGTACTGGCCTGGCCGCCTGCGGCGAACGACTCCAGTGTCACCGTGTTCAACCCGTCCGAGGCGCCGTACACGGACGCGGCCAGACCGGCCGGTCCCGCACCCACCACGACGAGGTCGAACACGTCCTGGGCTGCGTCGTGGACCGAGTCCGGGACCGGAAGCCCGACGATGCGGGCGAGTTCCGCGTTCGTGGGATTGCGCAGCACCTTCTCGCCGTGCCAGATCACGACGGGGGTGTCCTCGGGGGCGACGTCCAGGCTGCGCAGCAGCTGCTCCGCCCGTTCGTCCTGCTCCACATCGATCCATCTGTGGGGCAATCGGTTTCGAATGGCGAACTGCCGAAGCCGCAACGTATCCGGTGAATAGCAGGAGCCGATGATCCGGAATCCCGAACCGAGCCCGATCAGCAGGTGCCGCCGCACCAGGTAGGCGCGCAGGATGAGATCGCTGAGCACGGGATCGTGGGAAACCAGCTGGCGCACCCGGTCGGCCGGGACGACGAGTATCTCGCCGTCCTCGATCGCCTCGGCGGTGAAGAACGCCACCTGGCCTTCCAGCAGTCCGAGCTCGCCCAGGAATCGGCCGGGACCGTGCACGCGCAGTATCCGGCGTTCGCCGTCTCCGTCGCCCTCGTCGATGATCGCGACCTTGCCCGAGAGGATAACGAAGAAGTCGTTGCAGGGTTCGCCCTCTCGGATGAGCAGCTCGCCGGGGCGAACCGCTCGACGCGTGCCACCGACCTCGAGTGTCGCGACCTGGTCGTCCGTCAGCCGCGGGTATCCTCCGAGCTCATCGGGAGTCTCGTCGAGCGGCGGAATGTCGCGGACGGGAGCGGCGTCCTCAGACGAGGTTCTGGTCGACATAACACCAGCGCCAATCTTCACCTGGCTCCATCGACTGGACGATCGGATGGCCGATGGCGTGAGCGTGCGCGCTCGCGTGCTTTCCCGGCGAGGAGTCGCAGCAACCGACGTGTCCGCACGTCAGGCACAGCCTCAGATGTACCCAGGGGGTGCCGAGGCGAAGACATTCCTCGCAGCCCTGCGGAGTCCGGGGTACGACGGGACGGATCGCGGTCACGTGTGGGTCGACATGGACAGATGTCATGGCTTCGTCTCCTTGCCTGCTTTTTCCGAAAGCGCCTGGTCGAGCCATGTGCGCAGTTGTGGTACCGGAGCGGCGCCCGCGTGACGAGCCAGGATCTCGCCTCGGTCCATCACCAGCAGAGTCGGTACGGCGCGGACGGTGAATCGTTCGGCCGTCCTGGGCGCAGCATCCACGTCGATCTTCACCAGCTTGATTCGACCCGCGCGTTCCCTGGCGAGCTGCTCGAGCGCCGGACTGACCATGCGGCACGGGCCGCACCACGTCGCCCAGAGGTCGACGAGCACAGGCACCGAGGATTTCTCGGCGACCTCCGCGAAGTCGTCGTCCCCTGCCGAGGCGATCCAGGGCAGCGGCTCGTGGCAGTTCCCGCAGCGCGGTTTTCCTTCCCCGGCCGCCGCCACCCTGTTGACCTTGCCGCAGTTCGGGCACTTCACCATTTCGGATCCCACGACGACACCTCTTCTCAGGCCGCCGCGACGGCGGGTTCCGCATACGCGACGGCGAGTTCGTCGCCGGCCACCGTGACACGGATGGTGCCACCCGGTTCGATCTCGCCGCGCAACAGCGCACGACCTATCCTCGTCTCCACCTCGTGGGCGATGTACCGCCGCAGCGGCCGCGCGCCGTAGACCGGGTCGAAACCGTGTTCGGCGATGAGCCGGCGCGCTTCCGGCGTGATATCCAGATGTATCTGCCGCTGCGACAACCTGTTGCGAAGATCGGTGAGTTGTAGCTCGACGATGTGCTCGATCTGGGGCAGCGTGAGCGGGGTGAACAACACGATGTCGTCGACCCGGTTGAGGAATTCGGGGCGGAAGTGCCCGCGCAGCTCCGCCAGCACCCGCTCCCGGGCATCCGGTTTGATCTCGCCGTCGGCTGTGACTCCCTCGAGGAGATACAGGGATCCGATGTTGGAGGTCATGATGATCACCGTGTTCCGGAAATCGACCTGCCTGCCCTGAGAATCGGTGATCCGGCCGTCGTCGAGCACCTGCAGCAGGGTATTGAAGACGTCGGCGTGGGCCTTCTCGATCTCGTCGAAGAGTACGACGGAGTACGGCTTGCGGCGTACCGCCTCGGTGAGCTGGCCGCCCTCGTCGTAGCCGACGTACCCGGGGGGCGCACCGATGAGCCTGCTCACCGTGTGCCGCTCTTGGTACTCGCTCATGTCCAGCCGCACCATGTTGTCTTCGCTGTCGAAGAGGGCACTGGCCAGCGTCTTTGCGAGCTCGGTCTTTCCCACGCCCGTCGGGCCCAGGAAGATGAACGAACCGATCGGCCGGCGTGGGTCACGGATACCCGACCTCGCCCGGATCACCGCGTCTGCGACCAGTTGCACCGCCTCGTCCTGACCGACGACCCTCTCGTGCAAGATCTCGTCGAGCTTCAACAGCTTCTCCCGCTCGCCTTCCTGCAGCCGGGCGACCGGGATACCCGTCCATGCGGCCACGATCTCTGCGATCTCGTCTTCGGTGACGACCTCACGCAGCAACGGATTCCGGCCCTGCCTGGTGGCCAGTTGCTCCTCCGCCGCCCTGAGTCTGCGTTCCAGCTCGGTGATCTCGCCGTATCGCAACTCGGCGGCCCGGTTGAGGTCGTAGTTGCGCTCGGCCTCCTCGGCCTCGTGGCGCAACCGTTCCAGCTCTCCCCGCAGCTCCTGCACCCGCCGGATCGCCTGCCGCTCGGCCTCCCACTGAGCGTGCCTGGCGTCGGCCTCGGCCCGTAGGTCGGCCAGCTCCTTGCGCAGCTCTTCGAGGCGCGCCTTGCTGGCCGCGTCCGTTTCCTTGGACAGCGCGGCCTCTTCGATCTCCAGCCGGGTCACTTTCCGGGTGAGCTCGTCGAGTTCGGCGGGCATCGAGTCGATTTCGGTGCGTTGCCGAGCGCATGCCTCATCGACCAGGTCGATCGCCTTGTCCGGAAGGAAGCGGTCGGTGATGTACCGGTGCGAGAGGGTCACGGCGGCGACCAGGGCGCCGTCCTTGATCTTCACGCCGTGAAACACCTCGAGGCGTTCCCGAAGTCCGCGGAGAATCGAGATCGCATCCTCGACGCTGGGCTCGTCGACGAGAACGGTCTGGAAGCGACGCTCCAGTGCCGCATCGGATTCGATGTGCTTGCGATATTCGTCGAGAGTGGTGGCGCCGATCATGTGTAGTTCGCCGCGGGCGAGCATCGGCTTGAGCATGTTGCCTGCGTCGAGAGACCCGTCGCCGCCGACTGATCCCGCGCCCACAACGGTATGTAGCTCGTCGACGAACAACAGGATGCGCCCCTCGGCCGCCTTCACCTCCGACAGCACCGCCTGCAGTCGCTCCTCGAACTCGCCGCGATACTTCGCGCCGGCCACCAGGGAACCCATGTCGAGCGAGAAGATCGTCTTGTCGCGCAGGCCCTCGGGCACGTCGCCGCGGACTATCCGCTGGGCGAGTCCCTCGACGATCGCGGTCTTACCGACGCCGGGGTCGCCGATCAGCACCGGATTGTTCTTCGTCTTCCGGCTCAGGATCTGCGTTACCCTGCGGATCTCGGCATCTCGGCCGATGACCGGATCGAGATTGCCTACCCGGGCCTCGGAGACGAGATCGCGTCCGTACTTCTCCAGCGCCTCGTAGGCCCCTTCCGGGGTCGCCGATGTGACGCGCTGATGGCCGCGCACTTTGGTCAATACGGCGAGGAAGGACTCTCGCGTGACCCCATGATTGGCGAGGACCCTGCCTGCCGCAGTGGCCGACCCCTCCTCGGAGAGCGCCATCACGAGATGCTCCACCGACACGTAGGAATCCTTGAGTCGCTTCGCCTCCCGTTCCGCGGCGTCGAGCAGCCTGGCCAGGCGCTGGGTGATCATCACCTGTCCGGGCGTCGCGCCGGGGCCGCTGACCTTCGGCCTATGCGACAGTTCACGTTCCAGATCGGATCGCAGGGCATCGACGTTGGCGCCGGCCTGCTCGAGCAGTCGGGGTACCAGCCCTTCCCGCTGATCGATCAACGCGAGCAGCAGGTGCTCTCCGTCGACCTCGGTGTGACTCATTCTGGTCGCTACATTCTGGGCTTCCTGCAGGGCTTCTCGTGACCTTTCAGTCAGGCTGCCGGTGTCCATGGGGTGCCCTCCTTCCGCGGGAAGCTGCTTCGAGTTTCTCGATTCGATCCAGCAGATCGAGTACGAGCCCGATTGCCGAGTAGTTCAGGCCCAGACCGGTCCGCAGCCGTTGGATGCGGGCGGCGTGGGCCACTTCGGATGGCTGGAACGACATCTCGCCGCCGGCGTCTCGGTGGGCGTCGAGCAGGCCGAGCGCCACAAGCCTTCGTGCCAGGTCCGGGTGCAGCCCGGTACGTTCGGCGAAGGCATCTGGCGACAATCCGGGACGGCGAACCAATACGTACCGGGTGACCGGGCTCGGGGTGCTCATGTCTCTTTCCTCGGATCGAAGTTCGATTCGGTGGCCAACTGCTCGAACAGCTCGCGCTCGCGTGCTGTCGGTTTCGACGGCACCATCACCTTGATCTCGGCGTAGAGGTTGCCGTCGGGGCCACGCGGATTGGGCATTCCTTCTCCGCGCAGCCGCAGCTTCCTTCCCGTCGACGAGCCCGGTACCACTTTGACTTTCGCCTCGCCACCCGGGGTGGGAACGACGACGGTCGACCCGAGCACCGCCTCCCATGGCGATACGGGCAGGTCCACATAGATGTCCCGGCCCTGTACCCGGAACCGGGGATGCGGCTTGATCCGCACCACGAGGTACAGATCCCCGGGCGGCGCGTCACCGTTGCTCCGCCCGCCTTGCCCGGCCAGCCGGATTCTCTGGCCGTCCAGGACACCGGCGGGAATGTCGACGTCGTACTGGCGTCCGTCCAGTCTGAGTGTGCGTTTGCCGCCCCGATACGCCTGTTCCAGAGTCAGTTCCAGTTCCGCTTCCTGGTCGGCACCGGGAATCGGCCCGTACCCGCCGGCGCCGCCGAACATCTGCCCGAAGAGATCCTCGAAGTCGACGGCGCCCTCGCCACCGAAACCTCGACCGAAGTGCACCCTTCTGCCCCCGCCGCCGTACCCACCGGCGCCGGCCCGGACCCGTTCGTCGTAGTCCTCGGGCACACGCCGGAAGTCCTCACCGAATCGGTCGTAACGTTTCCGAGTGTCCGGGTCGGACAACACCTGGTAGGCCTCGTTGGCCTCCTTGAACTTGTCCTCCGCAGTGGGGTCCTTATTCACGTCGGGGTGATACTTGCGCGCCAGCTTGCGGTACGCCTGCTGGATTTCGTCGGTGCCCGCGCCGCTCGGGATACCGAGCACTTCGTAGTAGTCACGCGCCATCGGTGCTCACCCCTCGGGTCGGCTGACGACCACCGAGGCGGGACGCAACTGCCGACCGTCCTCTCCATAGCCTGGGCGCAAGACCTCGATCACGGTCCCGGAGGGAACGTCCGGTTGGGCCACCACGCTGACTACTTCGTGTAGCTCCGGGGAGAACGGCACACCGACCTCGTCGTGGCGCTCGAAGCCGAACTGCGCCAGCACCTGCACCGCTTGGTCTCGGATCGCCTTCACGCCCTCGACGACGGCCTGGGGATCGCTGCCCGCATGGGCCAGCGCGAGCTCCAAATTGTCCAGCACCGGGAGCCACGCAGCGGAAACCTTCGCCACCTCCGCGGCGCGGGCACGGTCCAGATCCTTGGCAAACCGCTTGCGCAGGTTGTCCAGATCTGCAAGGGCCCTGCGCCAGCGGTCCTCGAGTTGAGCCAGCTCGGCCCCCGTGTCGGTGCGATCCGGCGCCGTCTCGGTCTGATCCCCGTCGGTAGCCGACTCGGCAGCCGACTCGGTCGTCGAATGATCTGCGGACCTTTCCATCGTGTGCCTCAGCTTCGATCGAATTCGGCGTCGATCACGTCGTCGTCATCCGACGACGCAGCGTCTCCGCCGCCTGCCCTGTGTCCGTCTCCGCCGCCGGACTGGACCGGCGCGAGCCCGTAGAGCAGCTGCTGCAACTCGGAGGCGAGTGGCTCTACCTCGGCGGGGGGAGCATTGTCTTCCACGGCTTTCCTGGCGTCGGCGATCAGCATCTCGGCGCGTGCCTTGTCGTGCGGCGGAGCACTGTCACCGAGTTCGGCGAGTCGCCGTTCCACTTGATAGGCAACCGAATCCAGCGCGTTGCGCGCGTCGACCGCCTTTCGCAGCGCCTCATCCTCGGCCCGGTTCCGTTCGGCCTCCGCGAGCATGCGCTCGACCTCACTCTGGTCCAGGTTGCTCTGCTCGCTGATCGTGATGCTCTGCTCCTTACCGGTGTCCTTGTCGCGGGCGGTGACGTGGAGGATGCCGTTGGCGTCGATGTCGAACGTGACTTCGACTTGGGCCTCGCCACGGGGTGCGGGCCGGATGCCTTCCAGCCGGAAGCGACCGAGCACCCGGTTGTCGGCGGCCCGTTCGCGTTCGCCCTGCAGGACCACGACATCCACTGCGGGCTGATTGTCTTCCGCGGTCGCGAACACCTCACTGCGCCGGACCGGGATCGTCGTGTTGCGCTCGATGATCTTGGTCATCACCCCGCCCTGGGTCTCGACGCCGAGGGACAGCGGGGTGACATCGAGCAACAGCACATCGGAGACCTCGCCCTTGAGCACACCCGCCTGGACTGCGGCACCGAGCGCCACGACCTCGTCCGGGTTGACACTCATGTTGGGGTCCTTGCCGCCGGTGAGCCGGCGAACCAGCGCCTGCACCGCCGGAATACGTGTCGAACCACCGACCAGAATCACCTCGTCGATGTCGTTGGCGGTGACCTTGGCGTCACTCATCGCCTGCTTCACCGGGCCGAGGCAGCGTTCCACCAGATCCGCCGTCAGATCCTCGAACTTCGATCGCATGATCGTGGTGGTGAGGTGCTTGGGACCGTTCGCATCAGCGGTGACGAAGGGCAGGTTGACCTGGGCCTGTGTCACCGAGGACAGCTCGACCTTGGCTTTCTCCGCTGCCTCGAAGAGGCGCTGCAACGCCTGGGCATCCTTGCGCAGATCGATGTTCTCCGCCCGTTGGAACTCGTCGGCGAGGTAGTCCACCAGACGTCGGTCGAAGTCGTCGCCGCCGAGGTGGGAGTCGCCGGCCGTGGCACGAACCTCGACCACTCCCTCGCCGACGTCGAGCAGGCTCACATCGAAGGTGCCGCCGCCGAGGTCGAAGACCAGTACGGTCTCGTGGGTCTGCTTGTCCATGCCGTATGCCAGTGCCGCGGCGGTCGGCTCGTTGATGATCCGCAAAACCTCGAGGCCTGCGATCCGGCCGGCGTCCTTGGTGGCGTTGCGCTGTGCGTCGTTGAAGTACGCGGGAACGGTGATGACCGCTTCTTTGACCTTCTCACCGAGGAACTTGCTCGCGTCGTCGACGAGCTTGCGCAGCACGAGGGCACTGATCTCCTCCGGCGCGTACTTCTTGCCCCGCACGTCGAATCGAGCCTCGCCGTTGTCGCCCGGCACGACGTCGAAACTGACCGCTTTGGCCTCCTCGGAGACCTCGTCGTAGTGACGTCCGATGAAGCGTTTCGCGGAGTATATTGTGCCCTTCGGATTCAAGATCGCCTGCCGTCGGGCGAGCTGACCCACCAGCCGCTCCCCGCTCTCGGTGAAGGCCACCACCGACGGCGTCGTCCGCGCTCCCTCGGCATTGGAGATCACCCCCGGCTCGCCGCCTTGCCAGCTTGCGATGACCGAGTTCGTGGTGCCCAGGTCGATACCTACAGCGGTCGCCATGACTCATTCCTTTCGATCGGTCCGGCCGGTGAGCAGGCGAACGGCTTCGTCCGTGACCTCGACGTCGGCAAGGACTTCGTAGTGACGTGGTTGTAATGACTGGATTGAGGTGAAGTCGCGCCGACCGCCCCGCAGCGCGTACATGAATAGGCCGAGCAGGACGCCGACAACAGCGCCGAACACCAGCCCGTAGCAGGCGAGCACGAGGCCGGTGAGCAACGGCTGGACCCAGTCGAGTAATCCGAAGATCCAGCCGAACAGTGCGCCGTCAGCGCGCCCGCGGCGGTGCCTCGCAAAGCGGCCCAGCCGTAGTTCAATCGGCCGACGACCTGCTCGGCCAGCTCGATATCGCGTCCGACGACGGCCAGTTCGTCGACTGCTGAATGCTGGTCGGAGAGGTAGTCGACGGCGCTTTCAGCGTCGGCGTAGTCGTCGAACGTTGCCATTACCTGGCGGGCAGGTTGGTTCAGACGTATCGGCGAGGCTCCGCGATTGGACTCTGACATCACGCCCCCTGGGCGTCGATGATTCGGTGTTCGCCGAGCCTGCGTGAACCAGTTCGGCGTCTGGCCGGTCGGTCAACCGCTCGAACTCACGGACGGCTCAACCGCTGAAAGTTCTTCATCCGCCTGTAGGCGTCGACAGAACGGGAGGCGGTGGCGTCCACACCCCGGCTGGGGCATAGGAGTGCCGGAACCCGCTCGAGGCGGCCGGTGCGCGCACTCCGGGCATCAGCCACTACTTCGGTGCTTCCACGAGTAGAACTCCGATACGAAAGATCGGGACTGCTGAGCGGTGTGACAAGCTCCCAGCAGGTCGGAAGTGGAAGCCAACTACGCCACACAGTGTAGCCACGGGAGCACCGGGAGTCACGGCTCCGTGCCCGGTCGCGCCAAGAACAGCGGTCGCCTGCGCGAGGACTTCACCGACGAGGCATCGTCATCTGTTGCGCTCACCTCGTCGTTGCGCACCGAGAATCCGACAGGTTCGGCGGACTCGCGTACCAAAGTTCGCGGTCAGGTGGGTGACGCGGTTCTGTCGAGCTTGCGGGCGGGCTGTCTCCAGTCGGTGGTTCAGAGCTTGTTGGCGAGCACGTCGAGGTTGCTGATTTCGGGCGGCGCGGCGAAGAGTTCGTCGGCGCGTTCGCCGAGGGCCTTGCCGACCGGCCCATTGAGATGTGTTTCGCGGGCGGCCTGGTCTGGGAATGCGTCGATGATGCCGAACGTCGAGGGGCCGAACCGTACCGCGAGCCAGGGCTTCGTGCCGGGCTCCTGCTCGACGAGTGGCAGCGCCGATCGGAGGAATTCCACGACCGCGTTTTCCTTGCCGGGTTTGGCTTCGAGTCGGACCAGCAGCGCCTTGGTGGCCATGGCGGGTCTCCTGTTCGAGGTGGTGGACATGATCCAGCATCACATCATCGACCGGTGAAGAGAAGGAGCCGAGCCCACAAATCAATGAGACCGATCTCGACCCCCCTAGCGATCGCGGAGCCGAAAGAGGAGACTCCAGGGTGGAGAGAACGCGACGCCTGGAATGCACCCACTGCTTGTTGTTCATGACGCGAAACATGGTGGTGTGCCTTAGTTTTGGTGTGTTCTTCCGTTGCGTGCGCTGTCGCCTCGGCTGCCCGAGCAGAACCGTTCGTTCGGTCTGTCGCTCACAGTAACCGCCTGTGGCCGCCGGGCGTCGACCGGAAACGCCGCATGTCAGGAGTATCGAGATGAAAGCGCTTGTGTACGACGGGCCCCGTGAGGTTCATGTGAAGGATGTGCCCGATGCGAGGATCGAGCAGCCGACCGATGTGCTGGTAAAGATCACCAGCACCAACATATGCGGGTCGGATCTACACATGTATGAGGGCCGCACCGATCTGGAGCCCGGGATGGTCCTCGGTCACGAGAACCTGGGGATCGTCGCCGAGGTGGGCAATGCGGTGGTAAAGGTCACCTCCGGGGACCGGGTGTGCCTGCCGTTCAACATTGGTTGCGGTTTCTGCCGAAACTGCGAGGAAGGGTTGACCGCGTTCTGCCTGACGGTGCATCCGGATCCGAAGATGGCGGGCGCCGCGTATGGTTTCGCCGGGATGGGACCGTTCTGGGGCGGACAGGCCGAGTATTTGCGGGTGCCGTTCGGCGACTTCAACTGTCTGCGGCTGCCTGAGGATGCTCAGGACAAAGAAAACGACTATGTGATGCTGGCGGACATTTTCCCGACCGGTTGGCACTGCACCCGTCTAGCCGATATGCAGCCTGGCGATTCGATGGTGGTCTACGGGGCCGGCCCTGTGGGATTGATGGCGGCATATTCGGCGATGATCCAGGGCGCGAGCAAGGTGATGATAGTGGACCGGCATCCAGACCGGTTGCGCCTGGCCGAGCAGATCGGCGTCATACCGATCGACGACTCGAAGGGCGACCCGGTCGAGCAGGTGCTGGAGCAGACCAACAGGCACGGCGCCGACAAGGGTTGTGAGTGCGTCGGCTATCAGGCCCATGACCCGCAGGGAAATGAGGATTCGGCGATGACCATGAACCGGCTGGTCGATTCGGTGCGGTTCACCGGGCACATCGGCGTGGTGGGCATCTTCTTGCCACAAGACCCCGACGCGCCCGACAAGCTGGAGAAGAAGGGCAAGATCGCCTTCGACATGGGCAAGTTCTGGTTCAAGGGTCAAAAGGCCGGAACCGGGCAGGCCAACGTCAAGCACTACAACCGCCAGCTTCGTGACCTGATCCATGAAGGCAGGGCCAAACCGTCGTGGATCGTCTCTCACGAACTCCCGCTGGCTGAGGCCGAGTCCGGCTACCAGCATTTCGATGCCCGCGACGACGGATGGACCAAGGTCGTAATGCATCCGTGAGGCGGCCCGGACCGATAGGAGCGCAACGATGGCGAATGCACTGCAGGGCAAGCAGTTCGCGAAGACCGGGACAGGTGCGTCATGACAATGAACCAGACCTCGGTGTCCCTCGACGACGCGCAGCGGGTGATTGCCGCCGGGCAGGCCAAAGCCGCCGAGATCGAATCGCCGTCGAATATTGCGGTGGTCGATGCCGGCGGCAACCTCGTAGCCCATGTGCGGATGGACGGCGCATGGATCGCCAGCATCGACATCTCGATCAACAAGGCCTTCACCGCCCGAGCGCTGGACATCTCGACCGAGGACCTCGCCGCCGATGCGCGTCCGGGCGAGCAGTTCTACGGGATACATACCTCCAACGGTGGGCGCATCATGATCTTCGCCGGCGGTGTGCCGCTGCGGCGCAACGGCCAGGTCGTCGGGGCGGTCGGCGTCAGCGGCGGCACCGGAGAGCAGGACAAGGCTGTCGCCGAGGCGGCCTCGACGGCGATGTGAGCAGTGAACTACGTCGACAGGGCGCCGTCGCGGATAGCCCCGAGAGCAGGTGCCGCACCGCGAGTTTCGGCCACGGCCGGATGAGAAAGGCGTTCGATGGTGTGCCTGCGGTTCCGTCATCGGCTGCGGTCCAGCCTGTGGATCACGCCGTTGCTATGCGTGCTGGCCTCGGTCGGGCTGTCGTTCGTGACCGTGGCGATCGATCGGCAGTTCGGCGATCGGCTGATCCCGGTGACGATCACGGGCTCGGCGGACGCGGTGTCCAACATCCTCAGCACCATCGCCGCCGCGATGGTCACCCTGACCACGCTCGTACTCACGGTGACGACGGTGGCCGTCCAGCTCGCGATGGGCCAGTTCTCGCCGCGCATCGTGCGGGCGTTGCTCCAGGACCGCAGCAGCCAGCTGGCCTACGGGCTGTTCGCCTCGACGTTCATCTTCGCGATCCTCGCGATCCGCGAGGTCAACGCCGTGGGCGAGGGTACGGTGCCAGGCCTGACCGTGTCGGTGGCCTACCTGCTGATGCTGGCCAGCATCGCCACGTTGTTCCTCTACATCCACCATTCGGGAAACGCGCTGCGCGCCTCTGGCCTGATCGACCTGGTCGGCGATCATCTGCACGAGCAGCTGGACCGCAAGTACCCAGCGAAGGGGCCGCCGCACGCCCAGCCTGATGTCGTGGTCTCGCCCGAACCGGGGCTCGTTATCGACCTGGATCGTCCCGCGCTGGTCGCAGCAGCGTCCGAGGCCGGCTGCGTGATGGAGATGGTCCCCCTCATGGGCGACTTCGTACCAGCAGGCGCGCCGCTGTTCCGCGTGCACGGCGACCCCGTCCGTCTCGACCACGCCCGTGTCGCAGGCCTCGTCGTCCTCGCCGCGGAGCGGACCCACGGCGATGACCCGGCGTACGGCTTCCGCAAGCTGGTCGACATTGCCGAGCGCGGTCTGGCCCAACCGTTCACCGACCCGACCACCGCCGTGATGGTGATCGACCGACTGCACGACTGCCTGCGGCAGCTCGCCAACCGCGACTTCCCCTCCGGCCGGCACCACGACGACGGCGGCGAGGTTCGGCTCATCGAGCGCACGCTCAGCTGGGCGGGCTACGTCCGGCTCGCGTTCGACGAGCTCTGCCTCGCCGGAGCCGCCTCCCCCCAGGCATCGCGCCGGTTACGCGCCGCACTGGAAGACCTCCTGACGGTCGCACCACCCGAGCGGCACCCACCGCTCGAGCGGCAGCTCGACGTGCTCGTCGCCGCCGTACACCGCAGTTACGACGACCAGCGCGACCGACGTGCGGCGCTGGTCGCCGATCAGCAGGGCATCGGTTCGGGCGCCGACCTCGCAGCGGAGTCGGAGGCGGCGACCAAGCGCGCCCGCGCAGGAACATGATCGACGATCGCGAGTAGCTTCATCGGCCGGAGGGCGGGGAATGTCCGGCCAGGATGCGGTTCAGCTCGAAGCGTATCGGGGCTCGGGCGGCTTGCCCGCCCGCAGCGGGTAGTTCGGTGAGGATCCGCCCGGCCAATTCGCGTAGTCGCACGTTGGTGTGTTGCGAGCAGGACCGCAGCAGCGCGAACGCTTGCTGCTCGCCGATCCCGTACACCAGCATCAGCATCCCTTTGGCCTGCTCGATCACCGCGCGGCCGGCCTCGAATGCGAACCGATCGGCATCACCGGGCGGTCGGGGCTGTTCAATGTCCACACCCCAGCCCTACCCGAGCTACGGCATACAGAAAACCCCTACTCGTGATGCAGAAAAATCTGCATCGCAGGGTGTAGACATTCGGGAGGGTGGAGTGTAGTTTCTCTTTCGTTGGAGATGAGATGTCTGGTTGGCCGGGCAGGTGAACTGCACCGGAAGCAAGATCCACATCCCCTCCGGCGGAGAAGAGAATCCGGTGCAGTCGGCCGGACCGCCGGAGGGGATGACGAACTTTCGCAGACAGGTCCGGCAACTCAGGAGGTGGTGACTGAACAGCTCTTCCCAGATTCCGCGTCCCGGGCTGTTGCCGGGCGTGGTCCCCGCGGTCGGCTCTACCGCCCGACCGGCGGGATCGACGTGAAAACCCCCTCGATCCCAGGCCCCGGCGCACCACGCGCCGGGGCCTGCCGACGTTGACCCCAGAGGTGTTGTGCAGCAATCGAACGACCCCACCGATCCGACCGACCCGACCGACGCTTCCAGTGCCGCCGACCGGCTGGATGACGAGGACTACCCCGCCTACAGCATGGGTAGGGCCGCGGAAGTCCTCGGCGTCACCCCCGCCTTCCTGCGCGGCCTGGACGCCGCCGACCTGCTGACACCGCAGCGTTCACCTGGCGGGCACCGCCGCTACTCCCGCTCCCAGTTGCGGATCGCCGCGCGGGTCCGCGCGCTGGTCGATGCGGGCACACCGCTAGAGGCAGCGTGTCGCATCACCGTCCTGGAAGACCAACTCGCCCAAGCCCACGAGCTCAACGCCGAACTCACCCGGCAAGACCCGCCCGCACCGGACCCCGGCAGCTAGCTCCGATCAGCCGGGGCCGCGGGTGCCGAGCTCGGCCCACACCGTCTTGCCGCCGCCGTGATAGTCCACACCCCAGCAGGTGGCCAGCTGATCGACCAGGATCAACCCGCGCCCACCCGTGTGATCCGGTCGGCGGATCCGCGCCGGCACGGGCGAAGCATCGTCGACCTCCACACGCAACCAGCCGCCGTGGTCGGCCACCATCAACCGGCAACCACGCGGGGCGCGGGCATGCACGACAGCGTTGCCGGCCAACTCGTCACACACCTGCACCGCATCCTCCACCCCGATACCGGCGAGCGGGGCGAGCAGGCGGCGCACCGCAGCCCGCAGCTGCCCCAACGGCACCACCTCGAGATCCCACTCGACAACAGCGCCGTCGGCGCGCGCCTGATCCAGTGTCGAAATTCCCACCCTGCCCCTCCTTCCGCTCGCTCAGTACCGGCCTCCACGCGGACAGCACTACATCGGCGGCATACCCTCACCCCGCCCCGGCGAAAACACCGCATCCACGCTCACTGCGGACCGGGTGAGGTGTTGAGAATCGTTCGGTTCTCCGATACCCCGCATCGATCGGGAATGCAGAGCACGGCCTGGTCCCGCCAGCCTGCCGCACACCCGGCGTGACCGGCTGCGGTCCCGCGGTCCACATCCGAGGACAAGTCCCGCTTCGCAGGGTTGCCGAGCGGGGCGAATCGCCGGGGCAGGAATCGTCTGCGGCGGCAGGTCTCGGCGTGACGTTCAGCCGTCCGCATCCCGTAGGCCGGACCCTCTGATCACTGCGTGAGGCGAGCGAACGGCGACGGGTGTGGCATAGTGAGAGGTTGAGTACGGGCTTTTCACCAAGAATTTGCTCGGCTCACTACAGAAAAGAAGTTGTTTACAGCATGGCTCAAGGCAGTGTGAAGTGGTTCAACGGTGAAAAAGGCTTCGGCTTCATCGCTCAGGACGGAGGCGGCCCGGACGTCTTCGTGCATTACTCGGCCGTGAGCGGCTCGGGTTACAAATCCCTCGACGAGGGTCAGCGTGTCGAGTTCTCGGTGGAACAGGGCCAGAAGGGTCCTCAAGCCCAGGACGTCCGCGCCATCTGATTCCGCGCGATCGCGTTTGTTTGTGAAGAGCTTCGCACCGAGGTCGGTGCGAAGCTCTTTTCGTTGAACCTCGTTCAGCACCGTGTTTGTATCAGGTGACGGATGCTCAGCGATGATTGGGCCCGCAGGTCAGTCGATGCCTTCGATGATGCGGAAGTCGCGCTCGACGCCGTCGGGGAGGGCCACCAGCGCCTTCTGGTATGCCTCGCTCTCGTATGCCGCGACGGCCTGTTCAAAGCTGTCGAACTCGATCAGAACGACGCGTTGCGTGATTCCGGCCTCGTGGGCGACGACTCGACCGCCACGGGACAGGACGCGCCCGCCCCCAGCCTGGACAGCCGGACGGGCCAGCTTGTTGTAGGCAGTCAGCCTCCCAGGGTCGGAAATGGCGGGGTAGACGCTGACCCAGTAGCCCTTAGCCATGGAAACCTCCTGTGTTCGGCCGGACACGTCCGACTTCGAATCGACACTCAGATCGACCGATCCCGGCGACGGGTACTGCGGTCAGCCGAATCGTCATATGCGCAGGTTAGGGCTTGATGCGCGGTCGAGGGAAAGACCGGTACGCGATAGACTCAGAACGGATCGTTATCAATCGGCAGGGAGGGCATGTGGCGCCGGATACGGTGAGCCTGCGGTACTTCCTGGTGCTGGCGCAGGAGTTGAACTTCACCCGCGCGGCCACACGGATCGGGATAGCACAGCCCGCACTCAGTGCCCGGATGCGCCGATTGGAGGCGGAACTCGGTACTGCCCTGCTGGTTCGTAATACGCGTAGCGTCGTATTGACCACGGCCGGTGCGGCTTTGGCGGAGTCCGCGCCGCCCGCGCTGGCGGCGCTGGACCGGGCATGGGACATCGCCCGGAATGCGGGGGCCGGTGAACTGGGCACGCTGCGCATCGGATACAGCCTCAGCGCGGGGGCCGAGACGGCACCGGCCCTGGTGGACAGGCTCATTCGCAGCAGCCCGGGACTCGAGGTCGGCGCGGTCCCGATGGCGACGCCGGAGATCTCTCCCGCGGTCGCCGACGGCCGCATCGATGCGGGGATCACCCGCGGCGAACAGCCGGGTCGTGGCGTGCGCCGGTTCCTGCTGCGGCGTGTGCGCGTCGGGGTCCAATTGGCACAGCATCATCCGCTGGCCGAACATCCGGAGATCGAGATCGCCGATGCGGCCGAGTATCCGCTGCGACTCCCCGACCGTGCGGCCAATCCCGTGATCCACGATCAGCTGTCCGCACTGTTCCGCGAGATCCGGCCGACCCCCCGATTCCACACGCTCGCAGTCTCTTTCGACATGTCTCAGCGCGACCTACGCGACGGGCTCACCCTCGCCCCGGCCGGAGAAACCGCGGTCACGGCACAACCAGCCGGTCTCACCTGGCGACCGCTGCGGGGCGCGCCCAGTCTGACGCTCCACCTGGTCCTCCCACGCGAGCAGTCGCCGCTACACCGCCGCATCCGTGCTGTCGCCA
This sequence comes from Nocardia sp. NPDC051900, assembly GCF_044452545.1. Classification (NCBI taxonomy): domain Bacteria; kingdom Bacillati; phylum Actinomycetota; class Actinomycetes; order Mycobacteriales; family Nocardiaceae; genus Nocardia; species Nocardia sp. NPDC051900. The sequence continues at coordinate 121,082 of NZ_JBITBU010000023.1, forward strand.
AAACCCTGGCGCACGAGCTGAACTGGCTGCCGGACTGACGCGCATCAGGTCACGCAGAGCGCGTCCCATGCCTTCACCGCGCCGTCCCGCATGTCATCCCACCCCTCGTGATAAGCATCGGCGGCACTCCCTTCCAGGTATCGAACAACGCCTGAACCTCACGGTCCAATGCCACCGATCCCGATCTCAGCTGCTGCGCCATGTCAAGGGCATGCCTGCCGACCGCCGTCACCGCGTCGCGAACGACATTTCAGTGGTTGATCGTTTGTCGCCATGCTCTCCCCCGGCCCCAGACCATCACCCTGAACCCGCCCGCCCTTCCTGGAGCTCATCAAGTCTGGGCCTGATCGAACTGGCGCCATCGACGCGACGCCAAGCTCGTCTATCGCCCTACCGGCGGCAAACCGGCTCACAGAAAGCTGCCTCGGAGCTGCCGACGGCACGGGACGGAATCACACTGCAGTCACGCCGCGCGCTGATCCGAGCCGAAGAGGTCGGCCATTTGCTCGAGGCACGATTTCAGCTGGAGGAGAGCCGGTTTCGGTGAACAAGTCGGCGAGGCACCAGCATGCGCCTCGCAGCTGGGGTGCCGGCGCCGCCCGGCGCGCCGCCGCGCCGTCGAGTACGGAATCTCGCCGAGTACCCAGACGGCTTCGAGCAGCCGGTTGGGCTCACTCGGCGCTCGCTCGAGCGAGCGCTTCATCGGCAAGCGCTACCGCCGCCTCGACCGGCGCGTACACGGCCAGCGCGGCGACGAGGTCACGGATATCGCTGCGAATCGACGGTGCCAGCCGGGCGTGGCGGGCGACGTCGAGCTCGTTTGCGATGGTCAGGACGGCGAAATCACGGAGTTCCGTTCCTCCGATCGTCTTCGAGCCGCCGCTGAATCTGTCGGTCACGGGCAAGGGCCGTCGGCCGAGCTCGCGGTAGGTGCGCGAGCGATCGCATGCGCCGTAGAGGTATACCAGCGCCGCCGCGTCGGGGCCGATGACATGATCCAGCCGCTGGCGATCCGTGATCGGCAGCAGGGCATGCGGCAACCCATCGGTGCCGTATGACGCGTGGCAGATCGCCGCCAGCCGGGTTCGTGGCGCTGAGTTCCATTCGACCGTGAGGGCGTGCACCCGGCGAAGGTGCTCGAACAGGGTCCCGCCTGGGTGATCGATCTGTTCGGCGCCGAGCGTGCGCTGTAGCTCGAACGCGCGGCGGACGACGTCGTCGGTCCCGAGCCACTTGGTGGCGTGCGCCGAAACGATGCGCGCGAGTTCCGCAGGGGCGTCGCGAGCGACGAGGTGCCCGGCGTCCGGTACGCGGGTAACGGTGACACGCCGGTTGGTCATGCGTAGCCGGTCCACGTCGGCGTCGCCGAGCGGAGACCGTGGTCCTCCCCGCACGAGCAGGATGGGCAGGTCCGATGCCGAGATGACCGCGTGGAGTTCGGAGCGGGACGCGAGAATGTCGTCGGCGAGCTCGGTATCTCGGGCGAGGAGTCCGTGGTCGTCGAGCCAGCGCCGGGCGCGATCCGCATCGATGTCGGGGACGACGTCCACGAGCACGAGGCCGGCGACACGCCGCGCGACGGACGACTCCGCGAGGGCGGCGACGGCGGCCAACCCTCCGAGGGAGGCGCCCACCACGACGATCGGCGCCGGTTCGCGAACCACCATCTCGATCACGTCGTCGGCGATCACCCGCAATGCGGTCGCCCGCCCGGAGCTCTCGCCGTGCCCGCGCAGATCGAAGGCCACCGTCCGCAGTCCGCACTCGGTCATCCCCTCCGTGACCGGCGCCCAGACGTCGCGACGCTCTCGGCCCGCGTGAAGCAGCAGGACCGTGGGGCCCGCGCCGGTCACCGTGGCTCGAAGTGTGACGTCGGGCAGCGTGAGGGTCATGTCCGTCATCGCCGATTCACCTCCGTGCCGAATCTCTTTCTCAGCACCACGATTTCGACCATCGACATACCCTCTCCGAGTTACCTTGAGTCATCGAGGTAACGATACGCAGTGAAACCTTGGCTAGTCAAGGTACGATTCCGAGGTGACCAATTCGAGAACGCGCAGACCACCGGACGAAGCCCGTCGGTTGATCCTCGATGCCGCGGCTTCGCTGCTGGCCGAGGGAGGCGTCGCCGCTGTACAGGTGCGCGCAGTGGCAGCGCGGGTCGGCATGACCGACGCCGGCGTCTCCCACCACTTCGGCAATCGCGAGAAGCTGCTCGCCGAACTCCTTCGCCATGGTGGACGTCGGCTTCGAGCCGCGCTCCACGACGTCATCGCCGCATGGCTGGAGCACGGCACCGATGTCCTCGAGCTCGTCGAGTCGCTCGAGTCCGTGTATCGGGGCGGCTATGGCGAACTCGCGGTGGCGCTGCACGCGGCGGGTTGGCGCGACCGCGGTGGCGGCATGCTCGACCCGGTCGTCGACGCCCTGCATCGGAGTCGGCCTCCCGGAAGTTCCCTCGACGAGACGCGGCTCGCGGTCGCCGCCCTCCACCAGGCGATGGCAACCGAGCCCCTCTACGGGGTCGATTTCCGTCGGAGCGCCGGCCTCACCGGCGCGGCAGCGCAAGACTCGACCGCTCACCTGCGCTGGTGGGCCAGCCAGCTTCAACGCGCGCTCGACATCGAGCCGGCGCGCCATTGACCCGAGCGGCGGTCAACACCCCTCGGCATCAGCAGTGCACTCCGATTCCGGTGTTCCCGCGTAATGACCAGCGGCGGAGGGCCATTCGCGACGAACACACATCGCACGCGGGCGCGATAAGCGGATCAGCGCCGTGCCCGATGCGGTAAAGATCGAACCCTCAGTGTGTGGCACAGATAGTCATGCGCTGGACATCCAGTCGCGGATCGCCCGCACGGCCGCATGAGCAGCGGCCGGGTCGGAGGCCGCCAGCGCCACGGCTCCCCTCTTCCGGAGTTCGGCGCATTCGGACGTGAGTGTCGACTGTTCGGCCCGGCGGTCAGTGGGGTGGGTTTGCCGCTCGATCAGTCGCAGGGCTTCGAGTTTATCGATGATGACGGTGGCGTTGGACGGTTCGCAAAGTGGTCACCACCAGCGCCTTGTCCGGTTCCGGAGGAGACGCAAGCTTGCCGGAAGCCTTGTCGAGGAAGATCTGCTCGCGCCCGGCGACGGTAAGCGCGTCATGCGGGGCCTCGGGAGCTGATCGCGGGTGGAGATTTCGAACACGAGTCTGGCGACCCAGCCCTGGCCAGAAGCGAGAAACCTCACCCGATGAGTACGAACCGCCCATCACAGGCTATTGTTGATCAAGTGCGTGACATGTCACGCCAAGCGTCGTAGATCGCATTCGCTTCGCAACCAGCGCTTGCCGCATCCGCTCTTCTTACGGCGATCGATTTTGCCCATCGGCAATCTCGCCACTTCGTGCCCCCGGCGCGGACCCCGAAGGTCCACAGACGGCTCGGGCACCACCTGATGTCCGAAAGGCACCGCAACATCTATGAGTTCTGCTGACATCTCTTTCGCCGCGCTCGGTGTGAGCGCACCGCTGGTGAAGGCGTTGACTCGCGCCGGGATCACCGAACCTTTTCCGATCCAGACCGACACCCTGCCCGATTCGCTGGCCGGACGCGATGTGCTGGGCCGTGGCCGGACCGGCAGCGGCAAGACGCTCGCCTTCGCCATCCCGATGGTCGACCGTCTCGGCCGCGGTCTCGCCGGTAGGCGCGCACCCAGCCGCCCGACCGGCCTGGTGCTGGCGCCGACTCGGGAATTGGCCACCCAGATCACGGCCGCGCTGGAACCCCTCGCCGCGGCCTATCGCATGACGGTCACCACGATTTTCGGTGGGGTCCCGCAGAACCGGCAGGTCCGGGCGCTGCGCGCCGGTGTCGACATTGTCGTCGCCTGCCCCGGCCGGCTCGAGGATCTGATGAACCAACGTCTGATCTCCCTGGACGCCGTCGAGGTCACCGTGATCGACGAGGCCGACCACATGGCCGACCTCGGGTTCCTGCCAGGCGTGACCCGCATTCTCGCGGCCACCCCGAATGACGGTCAGCGCCTGCTGTTCTCGGCCACCCTGGATAACGGCGTCAACAAGCTGGTCAGCCGCTTCCTGCCGGATGCCGAGCTGCATTCCGTCGACGAGGCGAACTCCCCGGTCGCCGCCATGACCCATCACGTTTTCGAAACCGCGAGCGTCGAAGCCAAGCGTGAGGTCGTACACCGGCTCGCCTCGGGCTCGGGTCGGCGAATCCTGTTCATGCGCACCAAGCATCAGGCTCGCAAACTGGCCAAGCAGCTGACCCTCGCCGGAATCCCGGCCGTCGATCTGCACGGCAACCTCTCGCAGGGCGCCCGCGACCGCAACCTCGCGGTCTTCGCCGCCGGTGATGCCCTGGTGCTGGTGGCGACCGATGTGGCCGCGCGCGGCGTGCACGTCGACGGTGTCGAACTGGTCGTGCACGTTGATCCGCCCGCCGAACACAAGGCGTACCTGCACCGTTCGGGCCGTACCGCGCGGGCAGGCAACTCCGGTGAAGTGATCACCCTGGTGCTGCCCGGCGAACGACGCGACCTGGCCGACCTCATGCGCAAGGCCAAGATCACTGTGACCCCGCAACGAGTCACCGCCGATTCGCCCGTGGTGGCCGAGCTCGTCGGCACGGTTGCCCCACTCGTCGCGCCCCCCTACAGCGACCGGGCGGCACGGGAAGACGACCGCCGCAGCGGCAGCGGAGCGTACCGTAGCAGTGGCGGACCGCGCAGGGGCAGCGGCGGACCGCGCCGAGGCGGCGGCCGTCGCAACGGCGGTGCGGCGCAAGGTCAGTCGCGCGCCAAGCCGCGCGCTCACTCCGCGCGCGGAACGGTCGCATAGGGCCCGTTTTGGTCGCTCCCCCAGGCAAGCCCATGCCGAGATCGCCGCGTCGCTGAGCATGGCCAGCGGAATGCCGGGCGTCGAATGCTGGTGAACATGGCTGATGGTGCCGGTACTGGCGGGCAACCCATCGAGCGCGAGGCAGTCGCGCCTGATGGGTTGCCGTGCGATTGTGCGGCCGCGGAATCTGCAGGCGTGGCCAAGAGGGTTGGGACACGAGACCGATCCAACCCTCCGATTCCATGCGAAGCTGGATTGGCCGGACATCACCGACAGAGACGGACACTGACCGTCCGCGCCCAGCTCCGCGCGAAGTGAGGGCGAATGGTCTCCAGCACAGCGACTTCCGAGGTGCCAGACGTGCGGTCTCATCGTCGGGACTGGTAGAGGGGCTCAGAGGCAACCGAGTCGAAAGAAGGGATACGGTCCAACCGGCAGGACCACCGACGTTCGGGCCGAGGTGAACCACAGGGCCAGACCAACGGCGTTGGACACCCGAAACACAACCCGGGCCGATTCCGATAAGGCTGGCAGTTCCCGAGCTGCACACCACGCAGAATCTGCGGGACGGAACCACAGCCGACAACGCAGCGTGCAATGCCATGGCGGTGCGTCATGGCTGCACGTCACCCTTTCCGTCGACGCGGCGGCGTGCACCTGTGCTCGGACGTACACCTCTACCTCGGAAAGAGACCATGACATCACCACGGCGACACGCTGCCGCTCTCCTTTCCTGCGCGGCAGTGACGCTCGCGGCCGCCGCTTGCGGTACCGAAACCGCGTCAACACCAACCACCACAACACCGGTCACGACATCAGTCGTATCCGCTGGCCACACGACACTCCTGCCGCCGACAACCACTGCCGTACCACTGCCGCCGACCACACCGGAAACGACCATCGCCCCCACCTCGCCGCCAGCTGCGGTCACGCCTGCCCCGCCCGCGGCGGTGGTACCGACACCTCCGGCGGCGGCCGTGCCGGTGCCACCGCGACCGGCAGCTCCCAGCGTCTACTACTCCAACTGCGCCGCCGCCAAGGCCGCGGGCGCCGCGCCGCTACGGCGGGGAGAACCCGGCTACAGATCAGAGCTGGACCGCGATAAGGACGGCATCGCCTGCGAATAGGGCAAACCGACGCTGTTGGTGCTGGCGCGGCTGAGGATGGCTCTGAATAATCCGGCTTGAGACCACGGGCGGCAGTACAGAACAACCACGTCGACTTCGCCAAGGCGCCTGAGGCTTTCGGCGAGCACCTCTGGGGACGATCCTCTAGCGCCAACAGCGTGTCCGAGGTTGGACGTGTGCGGACACTTCGCCGACCGGGCATACGCGGTGGAGATCCAGTGGTCCCGCTCGACCCGACTACTGGTAGCAGTAGGAGTCGGAGGAGGCGTCGCCGCCCTGGAGGCGCACCTGGTGCACCCGCAGACCTCGAAAGTCCTCGTCGTGCGGGAAGTAGGACTCGTCGATGGTCATTCCGCCGTCGGGATCGATGCGCATCACGGCCATCCAGGCGCCAACCCCATCCGGGTAGAACTGGTCGTCCCATGCGCCATAGAGCGAGTTGGTGAGGTAGACCCGCCGACCGTTACGGCTGATCTCGACCATCTGGGGGCCGCCGGCAAGCGGCTGGTTCGGCGCGGCCGGGTGGGCGGCGCGGCCCACGATCCCGCCGAGCCGGACCGACCCGGTCTCTTTAGGGTCAGCCGGATCGCGCACGTCGAACTGTTTCAGCTCCCCGGTACCCCAGCACGAGACGTAGAGGTATGCGTCGTCGACCGACAGGTCGATGTCGGTGACCAGCGGCGGCACCGCGCCGAACGGTTTCAGTGCCGGCGGCAGCAGGTCGGGATCGGCTGGCTCGGCCGGGATGGTGATCACCTTGTCGACCGCCCACACGCCGCCATCGCGGTGCCAACGCCACACAGAGGCCGACAGATCCTCGGTCGAGATCACCACGCCGACGAACCCCCAAGCGGCGTCCGGATCGTGCGACGGACGCAGCTCGAGCGCCATCTGGTATTGCTCGCCGAGATCGATCCGCTGCTGGTGCCGACCGGCGCTGAGGTCCCAGAAGTGGATCGCGTGGCCGTACTTGTTGGCCAGCAGCAGCTCCGGGTTCAGTCCGTCCTCGATCATGGCCGGGGTGCCCCACTCGCTGCTGATCAGCGTGTTCTGGTTGAGATGCCACCAGGCGTCGTACGCCAGGTATTGCGGCCCACGGTCGGTCTCCCATTGCCGCAGCACATCGAACGTGCCGTGATCGAGCAGCGCGATTCCGCCCGGGCCGTCCGATCCGTCTGCCCCCCCGAGGCAGGTCATGAACACACCGTCCGGCCCGCAGTGCAGCGTGTGTGGACGGGAGTAGCCGGCCTTGGCCGCGAGCTCGGAGCTGTCCACGATCTTCGACAGGGTGGGCTGGCGTGGGTCGGGCTGGGTGTCGAACACGTACAGGCGCGACGAGCGCAGACCCGGCACGATCAGGTACCGCCGAGCCAGCCCCTCCATATGGTGGCCCTCGTGCTTCAGCGCGCTGCTGCAGGCGTTCCAACCGAAATGGTGCAGCTCGTTGCCCAGGTGGGGTACCTCGGTCCAGCCCACCACCCGGCCGTAGGTAGCCGAGCCCGGATCCACATCGATTACCGACAGCGCATCTGGCTTCTGTGCCGCGCGGTCGAACGCAACAACGTATGCGAGCCGCTCCGGTGGCGCGGCTGCCGCCTCCGCTGCGCTCCGATAGAAGGTCGGGTCCAAGTCTGAGTGATTCATTTCCAGCCTCCTTCATGTCGATAGGCGGAGACCCACGCACCTCGCCCGATCTGGCGGTTCCGAGGCGAGCGCGACCCGTGTGGTCGCGTGCCGTATGGCGCGGGCAGGCAATAACAGTCTCGGCCTATCGACGCAGATTCACCAGCTACCGCCGGCGCGGCGGCAGAGTGCGCGGTAGAGCGCAGTTCCGTCGAAGAGCATTAGCCGGAGAATCTGGATGCATCGTCACCGTGCGGCCCACGGATTGCCTTACCCATGTCCGGAGGGGGCTTCGAGGTCAGCCAGAGTCAGCACCTTCGGTTTGTGTCAGGCTGGTTCTGTCTGCCGGGCGATGGCGGGCAGCGCCTCGAGGCTGAAGCGGACGGCCTCGGCGCCGTATTCGAACATCTGGCGCTCGTAGTCGCCGATCGCGCCGAGGAGGTCGCGGCCGCCGGTGCGGCAGCGGCGGAGCAGGTCGGCGTCGCGCAGGGCGGTGTTGGCGCCGTAACCGCCGGTCGGTGAGGTGGCGTGGATGGCATCGCCGAGCAGCGCGACCGGACCGGGCGCCCAGCGTTCGCCGGGGTCGACCACTCGGATGGAGAGCAGGCTGCTGTTGTCCGTATCGGCCTGTTCGATCAGCACCCGCAGGTCGGGTGCCGGCCCGGCATCCTGGACAGCACGGCCTCCTGTGGGGTCGCGGTGCCGAGTGAGCCGTTCGGCGGCACGATCGTGGCCCAGCGCACGTAGTCGCGTATATCGGGCAGGGTCACATCGGGTGCCAGCGCCTCGGCCGCCCCCTTCGGCGGGGTACGGAAGCGCATCGCGCCGAGCAGGCTCACCCGTCCCCGTCAGCAGGCTCAGCGCAGAGATCGTAATTCCCGAACCGGACCCGGCCACGTGGCGCAGTCAGCTCCTCGACGTGTTCACCCAGATCCGCGACCAGTACCTGGAATACCCCGGCGTTTCGCGCGCCGCACTGGCCATGGTTCCCACCAACCTCGAGGCGCTGCGGGTCCGGGAGGGGATGTTCGCGAGCCTGCTCGCGGGCGGAATCGAACCCCTGATTGCCGCCTGGACGCACTGTCCCTCTACGTCAGCGCCTACGCCCTGGAACAGTCACTGGTCCAGCACCGGCGGAAACACCCGGAACAGGAGTGGGTAGTCAGCCGCGCGGAGCTGGTGCGCCGGTTCACCGCGCTGCCCGCCGACACGTTTCCGCAGACCCGGCGCTATGCCGCTGCCGCCGACCCCCACCAGGCGCCGTTCGGCCGCGCTGAGCCGACCCGTGATCACTCCGTGGAGTACCTGTCGCGGCAGGTACTCCACGCCAGCCCTGCCATCAATGCCACAACTCCGAAAACAACCGTGCTGTCACGGTCAACACAGTCCTCTTCGCCCGCCCTGTCCTCGACACTGACGGAACCTGCACCTGGCCAACGTATTTCAGGCGCGGCGCAGTAGTGTCACGCTATAAGCTTCCCGTCATGGTGAAGTATCTGATCAGCGGGGCGATGATCGCGGCCTTCTCCTTCGGCGCGGCTGGTACGGCGGCGGCCGATGAAACCGTTGACTACTACCCCACTCACGGAGCCTGTGTCGCGAATGGGGTGGCTAAATTCGGTCAAGAAGAGCTGGGTAAGACCTGGTTCTGCCGTCGAACTGGCAGCCAGTTCGAACTGTTTCGCCGCTGAGGGGGGGGTGGCTATCCCGCCGAATCGACAACCATCCGCGTGGTGTCGTGCAACGAGTGTCGGCGCAGTTCCGACATAGCCCGACCCGGCGCTGCCGCACCCTCCCTCAACGGGATGGCTTGCCACCCGATCTCAAAACTCCTCGTCCGCGAACCCCCGCGTCGCCACGAAACCCGAACTCCAGCACACCGACCGACCTCATCGGCAGTCCCGCCGAGCGCCAACCAAGCCTATCCGCAGCCCGAGCCGCTGCAAGATGTCTTCGTGGTCAAGCCATCGTCGTTCTTTCAGTCACAGCTTTCGCATCCAACCACTGCAGCTGTGCTGACTCATGAGGTTGGTTCCGCGATGGTGATCTCGAACGTCAACTGTCCGAAGGCGGCACCGCTCACATGCCCAGCCGCCCCTGATCCGTCCGAATCCACTCCGAGGTTCCGTCCGGGTGTCGATGGAACTCCCAGGCGGTATAGTCGCCGTCCTTCTCCACCACCTTGACGTGATCGGCGAAGCCGTCGTGATCGACGTCGGTCCACACCTGCATGGCATCGTCGCCGGTGATGGTCACGCTGTCGAGCAGACCGTCTTGGTCGATGTCCTGGGTGGGATGGTGCAGCTCGACGGCGCCGAGGCCGCCTAATTCGGAGTGCGCGTCGATATGCGGTAGATCCAGTCCCGGCAAATCACCCGACGTGACCATGGCCCCTGCTTTCTGGCGCCATGCCTTCGAAGAACTCGGCCAGCATCGGCCCAGAGTATCGAGGTCTTTGCCGCCATTCAACACCTGGTACCACTGGTCGCCGGATTCGAAGCCAACCTAGGCCACCTGCGCACCGCAAAGGAGGCATGGCCAAGGCCCGCGCCAAGGGCTGGCCGAAGACGGAATCGAATGCCTCGATGTGCCAGCGAAACTCGCCCACCGTGTGCGAATGCTTTCCACCGGGCACGGCCGCAAGAACGACGGAGCCGACGCGCTGTCGGTCGGCATCGCCGCGCTCAACAGCACGGGACTGCGATCGGTGCACACCGACGAGACGGCACAGGTGCTGCGCACGCTCACCGAGTACCGGGACGATCTGATCCGTATCCGAACCCAGACCGCCAACCCCCGTCGGCGGCCGCGGCCGGGACGCAAGCCGTTAGAAGGTCCGCCCCAGCAGGCGACAGGTGTTTGCAGAGCGACCCCGACCGCAGCCTCGAAGATCACGGCTGCGGACCACGAACTCGGCTTCGATTCAACAAGTCGGTACCTCTCTACTCATCGAGACTTGACACAGAGAGGAGCCGTTAGCGAGATAGACCCCGTTGGGATTCGAGGCCAGCTGATCGGTTATGGAGGTGACTGGTGATGTTTGCCTGGCGGTTGGGCCGGTTACTTGGGGGCGGATCCTGGTCGAGTTCGTTCCCCGCACGTGGGCCGGAGAAGTTCGATGTGTTCATGTCCTACAGCCACGACGCGGACGAGAAGCTGGCATCTGACTTGCAGCGGGCGTTGTCGCGGTTGGCCAAGCCGTGGAATCAGCCGAGGGCGATACGGGTGTTCCGTGACCGTACCGACCTGTCGGCAGCGCATGACCTGCCAGCCGAAATCGAATCCGCACTGTCGCATTCGCGGTACTTTCTGCTGCTGGCTTCGCCGACCGCTGCCAGTTCGGCATGGGTCGGGAAGGAGGTCGATTTCTGGCGACGCAACGGAACCCCGGACACGTTTCTGATCGCGATGACCGATGGTGTCATCGCATGGGGAGACGGTGATTTCGACTGGACGGTCACGACCGCGCTGCCGCGCTCGCTGCGCGGATACTTCGACGCTGAACCGCATTGGGTATCACTGGCATTCGCGCACGACGAAGACATTCGGTCATTGCGCGACAGTAGTTTCCGTAGGGCGGTCGCGTCGCTGGCGTCCCGGCCGAGGGGCGTGCCGATGGAGCAGCTCGACAGCGCCGACGTCAGTGCGCATCGGCGGTCCATGCGATGGCGGCGGACGGTGGTGGCTGGACTTGTCGTCCTGCTGGTCCTGTCGATCGTTGCGGGTGTTGGGTTTCTACTGCAGCGCAACGAGGCTCGCAAACAGCGTGACATAGCGATAGCTCGCGGACTGATCGACTCGAGCGAAGATTTGGCCGAGTCCGACCCATACGGAGCCAGATTCGACAGCCTGGCCGCGTGGCGGATAGATCCCCGCCCGGGAGCCCGCCATGCCATGCTGGTCGCCGCACGCAATCCCGGAACGGGGGTGTTGACGAGCCCAAACATGACCGGAGTGATCTCGATGGCGTTCAGCCCTGACGGAAGGACTCTCGCCACAGGGAGCCGCGAGGGCACTATCCGGTTTTGGGATACGAGTACGCAGTCCCCGATCGGCGAACCTCTCACCGGCCACACTGATCAGGTGCCCTCCCTGGCATTCAGTCCGGACGGAAGGACCCTTGCCACCGGCAGCGGGGACTACACCGTGCGGCTCTGGGATATCGCGACCCGTCGGCCGATCGGAGAGCCACTGACCGGCCACACCAATACCGTAGCCTCGGTGACGTTCAGCCCGGACGGGAAAACCCTCGCCACCAGCGGTGGCGACCGCACTATCCGGCTATGGGACATGGCCACTCACCGACTCATCGGCGCCCCGTTCACCCTCTACACAGAGCACGGAACCATCCAGATGGTCTCGACTGTCGCGTGGAGCCCGGATGGGAAGACCCTCGCTGCGAGCGGTCCTGACGGCACGGTCCGGCTGTGGGACATGGACCAGCATCGGCAGATCGGTGCCCCGCTCACCGGCCACAGCATGACGGTCGTCTCACTGAAGTTCAGCCCGGACGGGAAAACACTCGCCACCGGCAGCCAGGACAACTCCGCGCGGCTCTGGGATGCCACCACCCACGAGCAACTCGGCACGGCCTTGAAAGGTCACACCAACGATGTGTGGTCCGTAGCGTTCAGCCCGGACGGGAAAACACTCGCCACCGGCAGTGCCGACCGCACGGCTCGGCTGTGGGATACCACCACCCACCAGCAGATCGGTGCGCCCCTCACCGGCCATACCGACGCGATATGGTCGCTGGCGTTCAGCCCGGACGGCAAGTTCCTCGCCACCGGCAGCTGGGACCACACGATACGAACTTGGCAGGTAACGGGTGACCAGCCGACCAGCACTCTGCTCACCGCCCAGACCGATCGGGTCGAGTCAGTGGCGTTGAGCCTCGACGGCAAAACTCTCGCCACCGGCAGCGGGGACACCGTGCGCCTGTGGGACGTGACGACACACCAACCTATCGGCGACACCCTCACCGGGCACACCAGTGCGATCTGGTCAGTGACGTTCAGCCCGGACGGGAAATCTCTCGCCGCTGGCAGCGGCGACGGCACGGTACGGCTATGGGACGTGGCCACCCATCGGTCCATCGGCGACCCCCTCGTCAGCCAAGACGGCGCAATGTACGAGGTGGCGTTCAGCTCGGACGGAAAGACCCTCGCCACCGGCAGCAGTCACGGCACGGTACGGCTATGGGACGTGGCCACCCATCGGTCCATCGGCGACCCCCTCGTCAGCCAAGACGGCGTGGTCCGCTCTGTGGTCTTCAGCCCGGATGGCAAAACTCTCGCCATCAGCACCAACCCCGGAACGACTCAACTCTGGAACGTGACCCACGACCAGCTCACTCTGGACATCGACACACAACTCGGTGGCGACTCGGTAGCGTTCAGCCCGGACGGCAAGACTCTCGCCGTCAGTATCGGCGGCGGAACCATCCGGTTGTGGGACATCGCCGAGCACCGTGAAACCGGTAATTCGCTCATCGGGCATACCGCTGTGGTGTACTCGATGGCATTCAGCCCGGACGGGAAAACCCTCGCCACCGGCAGCGCCGACCGCACGACCCGGCTGTGGGATATCACCACCCACCAACCGATCGGCGGCCCCCTCACTCGCCACGCAGACCAAGTCCGCTCCGTGGCTTTCAGCCCGGACGGTAGAAACCTAGCCACGGGGGGCGACGATCACACAGTCCGGTTGTGGGATATCGGCTTCACGATCGACCCCGTGTCCGCACTCTGTGAATGGGCCAACGGCACCTTCGCACAGGATCGATGGATGCAGTACGTGCCAAAGGGCCCGAAGTACAGGAGACTTTGCCCATAGCCTCCCCGGTCCTGCGGCACGGCACTATCGAAGCCTCCCCCACCCTCTCACGCCGACAACTGCTGATACCGCGCAGCGGAATCAGCGTCGGCGACCTGCTGACTCCAGTAGCGGCACCGTCTACCGCCCGGATACGACGCGGTCGCTCCTATGTCTGTCGCCCGAATCCTGCATCCGGCTCCCGGAAGTGGCGATGCGGCCGAATCGTCGAAACGCTGCGCCAGTGGGGCGCCCACTCCCCGATCGTGGACGTGCAGCTGCAGAGGGCCTGGTAGAGGTCTGTCTTGTCGGATCGGGCAGCTGCTTCACGACGTCGGCATGTTCAAGGTACGTCCCTGAATCGGCATCGGATGGCTTGATCTTGCCGTGGGGCCCGCGGGCCGATCAGGCCGGTGTCTCGTCTTCCGCCGAGATGGCCGTTGTTGGGGTGGACAATGGGAAGATGCACCCGCACGGGACGCTGCCCGGCTCGCGGAAGGGTCTGAGTAGAGCTGAACTGCTGGCCGCGATATCGCTTGCGATCGACCTCGGTCTGGGTCAGCCGATGGAACACATGCTTCGGTCGTCCTTGATCGCGACACGGATCGCCGAGCGGATGGGGCTCGACCTCCAACAGCGAGCGACCGTGTACTACGCCAATCTGGTCGGGTGGATCGGTTGTCACGCCGATTCCCACGAACTCTCCGCGCTCTTCGGCGACGACATCGCCTTCCGGGCCGACACCTACACGGTGGACATGACCGGCCTGCCGTTTCTGCGGCTGATGATGAGTCATGTTGGACGCGGATTGCCAGGCTGGGAGCGCGGCCTCCGTGCCACCACCTTTCTGGTCGCGGCTCGCGGCCAGGTCGCCACACTGATCCAGTCGCATTGCAGTTCCGCCCGGATTCTCTCCGATCGGATGGGCTTGGACGGGCAGGTCGGAAAGGCGCTGGCCTATGTCTTCGAACGCTGGGACGGCCGGGGATTGCCCAACGGTTCTCGCGGCGAGGATATCCCCGTCGAGATCCACATCGCTCACGTCGCAGACGTCATCGAGGTACACCTGCGGACGGGTGGGCTCGAGCACGCGAAGGATGTGCTCCGTTCTCGGCGCGGCAGTCAGTTCAGCCCAGCCGTGGCGGCGGTGTTCGATCGTGACGCGGCGGCGATCGTGGACGGGTTACTCCAAATCGACGTATGGACCCACGCGTTGGCCCAAGCACCGGATCGTGACCGAACCCTGACGGCCGAGGAGAGCGACCAGTTACTCGAGGCTATGGCTGATTTCGTCGATCTCAAATCTCCGTTCACACTGGGGCATTCGCGTGGCGTCGCGAATCTGGTGGCCGCGGCAGCCCGACACCTGGGCATGTCGCCGTCGGACATCACGCTTCTCTATCGCGCCGGCCTAGTGCACGGTCTCGGCAAAATGGGAGTGTCCAATCAGATCTGGGAGAAGAAGGGGCCGCTCACTACGGCTGAATGGGAGCGGGTACGGATGTATCCAGATCTGACCGGCCGGATACTGAGCCGAGTTAACGGCTTGGAGTCGGTGGTGCCCGTCGCGATGAAGCACCGGGAACGGATCGACGGGTCCGGCTTCCCCCGGGGGATCGCCGGCGCGGAGTTGACCGCCCAGGACCGGCTGCTTGCCACGGCGGAGGCATATCAGGGACTGCTAGAGCCGCGGCCCGACCGGCCGCCGCTCGATCCTCGCGACGCTGCCGATCATTTACACAAGGAGGCACGTGCCGGACGCTTCGACGCCGAATCGGCTGCGGCCGTGCTTGCGGTGGCCGGTCCGCGGATATCGCGGCGGACGCCCTGGCCGGCCGGGCTGACCGACCGCGAGGTGCAGATTCTGCGACTCGTCGCGCAGGGCCGGTCGAACCGAGAAATCGCCGCCGAACTGTTCATCGCCGAGAAAACGGCACGGAACCACGTCGAACGCGTCTATACCAAGCTCGGTGTCAACAACCGCACGCAGGCCAGTCTCGCCGCGATCGATCGGGGTCTGGCTGGCTTCCCGGTCAATGCGGCCGTGGGAGATTGAAGCAGTCGGGACCGATCACCGATTGGCCGAGCCGACAGCGCGCGTCCGGTTCGTGGCCCAGGCAGCGACTCGGTGCCGTTTCGGCCCTGCACTCGTATCGACGGGCCGGTCTGCACGTCAGACTGTGCACTCGGAAGCGCGGAACTGCCGCACGCCCCGGTCCCGCCGACATCTGTTCAGACATATGGCGGGACCGACTGCGCTGGGCCTTCATCGCCGAGACGCGCCGGGCCGGGATCGCCGGTCCAAGACCCATACTGTGGCCAGCATGAGGCCACCGGCAAACGAGGCGAGCGCGATGAGACTGGCCCCGGTGCCTCCGTGGAAGGTGTCACCGTAGGCGGACATGGCCGGCAGCGTGGCGGTGTACCGGTCGAGGTCCAGGTCGCGACCCAGCGCTTCGAATGCGTGGCGGTTGGATAGGCCGAGACTCATCAGGCGTCCCGGCAAAGCCATCTCGTCAATGGGGACTATGGCGCCACCGAACAGAACCTGAGGGAAGCAGAGCATCGGCAGGGCGAGGGCGGCCTGCGCGGCGTTGGAGACCGCGGCCGAGGCGAGCAATCCGAGAGCCAGCGCCGAGGTCGCCTCGATCACAATCGTCAGAAACAGGAAGGCGGACACGTCCCACCCAACGGCGGGGAGCCGACCGAGCGCCCGCAGCACACCGAGGAGCACCGCGCTCACTCCTGCCAGCACCGGAAGCAGCGCTGTCACCTTGGATGTCACGTAAGCGCCCACGTTGAGTCCGGCCAGGCGCTCCCGCCGGAAGACGGCCATTTCCCCGACGATCTGGAGCAGGCCGTACGTAAGGCCGAAGAAGAAGCCTGCAAATGCGATCCAGAACACGATCTGGGCCGGGCCGAGGTCGGCTTGGCTACGCGGATCGAACGCGCCGCGCTTGAACAGCGTCGCCATCATCGCAGTGACCAGCACCGGTGACCCGAGCAGGACCGCCAGGGTCAGCCGGTTGCGAACGAGAACATCGACATTGCGTTGGGTAAGTAGCCACCATTGCCGGACCGGGCCCGTGCGCTTCACGTCTGAACTGGTGGCAGGGGCGGGCATTAGAGCCGAGCCGGGCCGGGCTTTCGACTGCCCACCGCTGTCCGCGAATCGCTTCGCCCAGATCTTGGGTGTGTGCTCACGAGCCAGCCGGTCGTACACCTCGGCTAGATCCTCCACGCCGAAGTAGCGCCGAGCCTCGGCCGGGCTGCCGGTGAAAGCCAGGTGGCCGTCGCGCGCCAGAAATACCACCCGGTCACACCGGTCGATGCCGGCCGGCTCATGCGTGGTGAGGACGACTGTGACTCCGCGCTGGCTGAGTCGGCGCAGCAGGCGCATCACGTCGGCTGCGGTCGATGGATCGAGTCCGGAGGTGGGTTCGTCGAGGAAGAAAAGGTGCGGCCGGGTCAGTAGCTCCACGGCGATACTGGCCCGCTTGCGCTGGCCGCCGGAGAGCGCACGGACCGGCACCTCGGCCCGATCAGCCAGGTCGAGATCATGCATAGTCTCTTCGACCACCCGGTCCGCCTCGGCCGCCGATGTGCCTGCGGGCAGCCGCAGCCGCGCCGCGTAGCGCAGCGTGCGGCGCAGGGGCATCTCGAGGTGGATGATGTCCTCTTGGGGCACGTAGCCGATACGGGAATCGGCGCTGCCTCGGGCCCCGCGCACGACGCCGTCATGCCGAACCTCCCCGGCAGACGGTGGTCGCAGTCCCGCGAGGATCTCCAGCAATGTGCTCTTTCCTGCGCCACTGCCGCCGGCAATGGCGACCAATTCGCCTGGTTCGATCGACAACGACAGCTCCTGGAGAATTTGCCGCGTCCCGACCTTCCTGCTTACGTTGACCGCATCGACCCGCCCGCCGCCCGGCACGCCGAGTGCGTGATCCGAAGTGCGCTTACCGCCCCGCTCGACGGTCGGTGGTTCGAATGTCGATTCGGTCGTGACCAGTGATCTCCGTGATTCCTGAACTCGCTTTGTCATGCCCTGATCATCGGTCCGCCGCCTACGTGGTCGCATGAGGCGTTTGCCTCAAATACGCCCACCAGGAATCGATCACCCCACCGGGCAGCGAGGCCACGCGCTAGCCCGAGCGACAGGGGTGTGCGGGGTGACCGGGTCGGGCTGAGCATGGTCAGCTGCCACAGCAGCAGTCTGGACTACCTCACGTGGCTGATACCCGAGCTGACCGCCTGTACACGCTCCCAGCTCATCATCCGTCTCCAGCGTCCGGCCGGGGTGAACGTCTGCTCGGGCGACGCTATCGGCGCGGATATCTAGGCACGCTGTTCGACGTCCAGGACGTACTCGAGGTCGCGGATGCGGTCGGCGGCTTCCGGCGAACAGCGGATGACGACGCGATCGGCGCCGCAGAGCTCGACGGGCTCGGCATCGACGGTCTGCAGCCAGTCGAAGAACACCCCTCGAATGCCCCCCTGTGGCGCACTCTCGTCGCGCAGGTATGGGTCGAGGCGAACGAGGTAGGTCCGGTCGCGCGCCGCCATGACGCTCTCCTCCGATCGTCCGACAACAATCGACATGCAGCGTCCGGTTGTCCCTTCAGGTGACTCTCACGTCCGTTCGCAGTTTTCGGTGTTCGAGGGTGATACCCAGTTCATGCGGCCGCACGCGATCGGCAACAGAATGCCAGGGGGCGGCCCAGTGCCAAGAGAACGGATCGGTGGTTCAGTCTGGCTTGACGGCATCCCAGGGCACCCACTGCCGGACACCTCAGTCAAACCTGCCTGCACCGGTGGAGTGCATGTATTCGATTACTGCACTGTTCGTCGACGGCGCGATCGAGGTCGGCAGCGACGCCGAGTTCGGCTCGACCGGGTAGCGACCTCTGCGGGTGCGTCACAGGTCGTTCTCACCCGGATCAGGCCCCAGGCAGCGTCCTTTGGGTGCCGAGCGTGTCGGCGGCGACTTTGGCGGCGGAGGCAAGCGCCAAGCGCAACTCCCCGCCGCGGGTGATCGCTGACGCGATCGGCAAAGCAACGGCGCGTTGCCGAGGATCGCCCACTCGGCCGGGTCTTGCTCGATGTTGTGGCAGCTTGTCTGGTTCACCGATCGCGCGGCAGGACACGCCGTGGAGCTTGCTCGGTGTCGGTTGTTGCCAGAGGTGGGCAGTGCAACCCGCTGGCGGACCGCGGTGAGTGTTTACGCTGCAGCCAGCGGTCCGCGAACGAGGCGCCGAAGCGCTCGAAACCTTCCCGGGCCAGCCTATGAGAGCCCTGGCGGTGACCAGGAGAAAGAGGGTCTGTAGTGAATTTCTTGTCGATTCTGTCGCTGCTGCTCAGCGCCGGAAGCAGCGTACTGTCCCTCGGCAGCAGCGGGCTCTGACCGCAAGGATCCGACCTCGCTGAGGTACCCGCAGTGGGCGAAGCGATCCCGACCGGTATCCATGCCAGACGTTACAGTGACTCTACTGACGCGACGACTGTTGTAACACCGGCTGCCGGTGATCCGACAAACCGGACATGTCTCTCAATCGCAAACAGCCGCAACGGTTTTTGGCTCGCGCAGGTGTCACCGCAGCGTTGACCGCCGCCGGGATGGTCGGGTTCGCCGCGCCATCTCCCGCGGTACCGCATGACCCGGGCTTTCCGTTCTCGCCGACGCTGACGCGCCTGGTTCCGACCAGCTGCTCCGCGATCATCGACGCGGTCACCGTGCGACAGGAGAAGGCCGGCACATTCGGCGTGCGGCTGAACGTCACCCAGACCGGGGAAAACTGCTCGGACTGGAAGGTCGCTGTGCGCTTCAAGAACCTCGATACCGGGTACGCGGACGGGCAGCAGCACCGCGTCGTGAACGGTGTCGTTCAAGACACGGTGGACGGCGTCATCGTCGGTTTCGGCACCGCTCCGGGCGTCGGCCGGGTGGAGGCTCGAATCGTCGCGCTGGACTCGAACAACAGAGAGATGGAGCAGATCTCGGGTACGGCGACGTTCACACTGAACTGAGCGCAAGTGCCGTCTCCACCGGTACCCGTAGGGTGGCTGGCCGCCGAGATAGCGGCCCTCGACTTGCGCTTGCGCGGCCATAGCGGCGCGGACGCGGATCTCGATGCGGTTGCGTTCGCCTTAGGGACGGCTGCACCGATGTCCGGGTCGTCGGCGGATCCGGCCGATCCGGGCGCCGACGTGATCGCACCGTCCGGGCGAAGGCAACCAGCGCGCTCGCGTCAGCGCTTGACCACCTGCGTGCCACCCGCGAAGTTGTCGTGCCAGCCTTGCTTCGTCGAACTCGCGGTCACTGTGACAGCGATCGCGATGGCCGCGAAGAACCAGAAGATACCGCCGACCCACGGAATCAAGTTGAACAGCATGTACGCGTTGCGTTTCGCCGATTCCACGACATTCGGCTTCGCCGCGCCACCGGCCCCGGTGACATGCAGTCCGAGGACCTTCTTGCCCGGCGTCGACCCGGTCACCACCTCGAAGAATACGAAGTACAGGAACCCGAATCCGGCGCCAGGAAGAATCGAAACCCATCCCGGCAGGTCGGATACCCGCTCGAGCACCCAGAACAGTAATCCACCGATGATGCCGGCAATGATCCAGTCGATGAATCTGGCCGCGGCACGGCCTCCGATCCCGGCCGCAGCGACACCGACCACCTGCCCCGGATTCTGGCCGTACCCACCCGCAGTCATCATTCCTCCTCATATCGATCCCATGTCCGACCGCACACTCACCCGCCGGACTGGCGCGTCGCCCGAAAACCTGTCACTCAGGACATTGCACAGATCGCAACGACCACTGTAGACCGAGAGTACCGACTCCAGTGCACTATCGCCCGTTCGCCGGACGTGAATTCATCTGCCACGCACCACTTCTGAAATTGGATACTGAGCCCGCCCAAGTCTCCTCGCCTCGGTGGCGGCGTTCAGGTTGCTCTTGTGACCTGCCGCCACGGCGATCCGGCTTCGGGCGATCCACGGCTACTACTGTTTCGGAGCGGCTGCGCAGTCTCCGCCGCGCCTCGCGACCGAACGCGTCACCACCGGACAAACCCAGCTGGATCAGCCTATAAGCCTCGCCGACGGACAGCACGCGGTCCATGGTCGGATCGATCAGCGCATTGGATTCGATCGTCACTCGCGGCTGCCTTGACCGACCTTTCGGCTCACGCTCCCTTTGTCAGTTGAGTAACGAAGCGCGGGGGCGCGGCGATTGCGACACAGTACCCAGAGCCGCTCTCGCCGAAGGCAACTCGCCATCGAAGAAAAGTCACAGATGAGGTCAGATGCCCTACGAATCCGCTCCGTTCTTCCGGCGTCTCGCCGCAAGGCTCCTCGACCTTGCTTTCTGCCTGCTACTCACATTCGTCGTCGCCGTACCCGTCGGAATTCTGTTGGTCCCGGTCGCCTTGCTGACGACCGAAGCCCATGAAGCGGTGGTCTACGGATCAGCGGCGTGGTTGTGCTACTTCATCGCCTACGTTGGATTGGAAGTCTTTCTGTTGATCCGACGCGACGGACAGACTCTCGGCAAAGGGCTTCTCGGACTTCGGGTAGTACCTTCTGGAGAGTGGGCTCGGCCAAGGCTGGAATTGCTGCCGGCAGCCTCGCGCATGCTGATCATCTTCCTGCCGTTCGTATTCATGTCCCTGTCGGGATCGAATCCGGAATCAGCCATACTCAATGGGATCGCCGTTGTCGGCTTCCTCGCGCTCATTGTGAGCTTCTTCCTCGCGGCGAATCCCGCAGGAAAACGCCTGGCCCTGCACGATCTGGCAACTGGCAGCCGGGTGGTACGCGCGGCCAAGCGAAAGATCGAGTCGTTTCTGGTCACCTGGTTCGCGCAGCGTGGTGCCAGGGGCTTGTGAGCCGGTGTGGGCGTCAGCGTTTCTTGGAAACGTGCATGGTGATCCGGGCGGTGACGAAGGCTTTGCCGTCGGAGTCGAGGATATCGACCGGGACGACGAGTTCGGTGGGTTCGTCGCCGAAGTCGGGAATGGGGTCGAGGGAGGCGACGGCGGTCACTGCGGTGGTTGCCTTGGACTTGTATTCCACGGTCATGCCGACCGGGATCCACCGGTGGGTGGCGGGGATGGTGGCGTCGGTCATCATGCCGCCGGCGAGCTCGGCCATGTTGCACGAGGCGATGGCGTGGTAGGTGCCGAGGTGGTTGTGGACGCTGCGCCGGTTGGGGGCGCTGACCCGGCACAGTCCGGGCCGCAGCTCTTGGAGAAGGGGGTGCACGCTGCGGAAATAGGGGGCTTTGAAGCAAAGCGCCTGGGTGAAGAACCAGTTGCCGAATGGCAAGCGCTGCAGTGTGTTCCAGAGCGCGAGATTGGTGCCGGCCGGCTTGTCCGTGGTGGTTGTCATCGACGGTCTTCCTCGGTTCGAGCGGTGTCAGCGCAGTGCGGTGGTGACCGCGCTGTACATGGTGGTCTTGATGGCGGCGAGGGTGGCGGGGTCCTTGCCGAGAATGGGGGTGAGCCGGGTTATGGAGGTGGTGAGGACCTGGGTGTCGGCGGCGGTGGCGTCGACGAGCCCGGCAGCCAGGGCGTCCGGACCGTTGAAACGGTAACCGGTGGTCATCGCTGTCACGGCGGCCTGGGGGCCGAGCTTGGCCTGGATGAGCGCGGCCATGCCTGGGGTGAAGGGGATGTTGATGTCGACCTCGGGAAAGCAGTAGTAGCCGCGGTCTTCACGCATGACGCGGTAGTCGTGGGCGGTGGCCAGCATGGCGCCGGCGCCGAAGGCGTGGCCGTTCACCGCGGCGATGGTGGGCAGCGGGAAGGTGAGGATGCGGGCGAACAGTTCCTGGACGCGGCCGACGTACCATTCGGCGCGGTCGCCGTTGGCCATCAGCCAGTCCAGGTCGAGACCGTTGGAGTAGAACTTGCCGCTGCCGGTGGTGACCAGCCCTTGCGCATCGCGCTCGATAGTGTCGAGGTGGGTGTTGACGGTGTCGAGCCAGTCCGGGGAGAAACGGTTTTCGTCGTCGCCGAGGTTCAGTACGGCGATCTTGTCCTGGTAGTGCAGGTTCGCGGTCATGGTGTTTCCCTAAGTTTGTAGGTGTCTGGGGTTGGTGCCCTGGATGCCCAGGGTGGTGGGGTGTAGCTGATGGGTTTTTGCTTCGGTCGAGGCTCGAAAGG
>NZ_JBITBU010000024.1:0-142260 GCF_044452545.1 Nocardia sp. NPDC051900
GTTGTGGGCATTGCTGCGAGACAGCCGCGAATTCAGCATGGAAAACCCGATCCCGGTGGCCACGGCGGCTTGACACGGTCATTGAGAGTCCTTTCCGTCCTCGCATTCTCGCAGGCGCGGAACCGGATACTTGCGCCGCTAGTTTCGGTGCCCTACGGTGAGGCGGAAAACTTGCGCTGCTAGTTTTGGAGAGCGATGTCGAGATTCACCAGGCGGTCGGCATGAACGCGACACTGTCGGTAGCCAGCATTCCGGCCGAGCAGGCCAGACGGCGCCCTGACCGGGTCGCCCTGATCGACGGGGCGCAGCGGATCACTTTCGCCGAGTTGTGGCATCGGGCGCGGGCCCAAGCCGCGGCCTTGATCGGACTCGGTGTGCGGCCTGGTGACCGGGTGGCGCTCATGTGCCCGAATGTCGTCGACTTCCCGGTCGCCTACTACGGAATCCTCGCCGCGGGAGCGGTGGTGGTGCCGGTGCACCCGTTGTCCACGTCCGCCGAGGCCGAATACATGCTGCGCGACAGCGCGGCGCGGCTTCTGCTGTGCCATCCGGTTTTCGCCGAAGCGGGCCATCCGGCGGCCGCCGCCGTCGGCCTTCCCTGCCGTGCGCCGGATTCCCTTGTCGCGGAACCGATCGCCTCGTTCGTCTCGCGACTGCCCGCGGACCCCGCGGTCGTGTTCTACACCAGCGGCACCTCCGGCAGGCCGAAGGGCGCCGAGTTGACTCACCTGAACCTGGTGATGAACGCGACGGTCAACGCCTTCGACGCGAACGACGTACGCGCCGACGATGTGGCACTGGGCGCGTTGCCGTTGTCGCACGTGTTCAGCCAGACGGTCTCGATGAACTCGACCTGGCGCGCGGGCGCGGCGCTGGTGCTGATGCCGCGCTTCGAGCCGGCCGAGGCCATCCGGCTCATGGTCGAGCACGGCGTCAACACTTTCCACGGTGTGCCGACGATGTACGTCCGGCTGATATCCGCCGCTCGCGAGCGAACGAGCCTGCCGCGGCTGCGGCTGTGCATCTCCGGTGGCGCGTCGCTGCCGCAGCCGGTGCTGGAGGCGTTCGAGGAGACGTTCGGCGCGCGAATCCTGGAAGGCTATGGCTTGTCGGAGACCTCGCCGACCGCGGCGGTCAACCAGCCGATATTCGGTTCTCGGGTGGGTACCGTCGGGCATCCGGTCTGGGGTGTCGAGGTGGAGATCGCCGATCCCGCCCTGGCCGAGCGAATCGCGTTGCTGCCCGCCGGGCAACTCGGCGAAGTGGTGATTCGCGGTCACAATCTGTTCAACGGGTACACGGGCAATCCGGATGCCACGGCCGCGGTGGTGGTCGACGGCTGGTTTCGCACCGGCGATCTCGGCGTGAAGGACACCGACGGTTATCTGCGGATCGTCGACCGGATCAAGGAGATGATCATCCGCGGCGGGTACAACGTGTATCCCAGCGAGGTGGAGGCGGCGCTGCTGCGGCATCCGGATGTCGCCGCCGTCGCGGTCATCGGCATCCCGGACGAGGTCTTCGGCGAGGAGATCTGCGCGGTCGTAGTGCCTTCCGGACCGATCGCCGCCGAGGACGTGCTCGCCTTCGGACGTGAGCACCTGGCCAAGCACAAATCCCCGCGTCGAGTGGAATTCGTCGCGGAACTGCCGCTCGGGCCCAGTCACAAAGTCATGAAACGAAAATTGAAAGAACAGTTCGCCGCCCGCTGACCTCAGGTGGGCCGATTCCGGCCGCGCGGCGGAACTTTTTGTATCCGGAGCCCAATTATGTCCGGCAACTTATGTATCGAGCGCAGTGACAGTGCTCCACAGCTGCTTCAGGATGAAAGTGTTCGTATCAAGAGAATGCGAACACATCTATGGAAGGCTTTGCAATGAAGCACAGGATTCGTCGCGGTCTGCTCGGCGCGGTTGTCGTGGCACTTTCCATGAGCGTGGGAGCGGGTGCGGTACACGCCGAACTCGAAACGCCTACCGTGGAGCAGCAACTCGTCGACGAACTGAACGCGGGCCTCTCGCCCACGCCGGACGGCAGGCAGCCCAAGGCGATCGTCGACTCCGGCAGCAGTTCCGGTTCCGCCTCGCGCAGTTTCGCCTCCGCCGCGGTCGGCGAAGGGCCGGAGATGCCTGCCTACCTGGCCGCCTTCCTGCACGGAGTCGGTCATCCCGACGCATCTCCGCCGGGAGCGAATCGGCCGGACTGCACGCCTTCGGCCGCGCACCCGCGGCCGGTCGTCCTCGTCCACGGAACCTGGCTCAACGCCTATGACTCCTTCGCGTACCTGTCACCGCGGCTGGCGCGGGCCGGTTATTGCGTCTACGCCTTCAATTACGGCCGCTCCGGCGTGCTGGAAGGCGGTGGTATCGGTCCGATCCTGCCGGGCCGGTACGGCGTCGGTCCGATGGAGGATTCCGCGCGACAGTTGCGCGATTTCGTCGAGCAGGTGCGCGCCGCGACCGGTGCGGATCGGGTGGATCTCGTCGCGCATTCTCAGGGCGGGCCGGTGTCGAGCCAATACCTGAAATTCGAAGGCGGCGCCGAAAAAGTCGGCAAGCTTGTCACGTTCGGCGCCACCCATCACGGCACCTCGTTGTTGGGAATGGCTACTTTGGGGCGGCTGATCACCAATCTAGGCGTCAACATTTTGGGGTTCTATGAACCGATCGTCGGTCAGGCCAATATTCAGCAGGCGGTGGGCTCGGCGTTCTACGCGAAGCTGAACGAACACGGTGACACCGTCCCCGGTGTCGAGTACACCTCGGTCGGCACCAGTCACGACGAGATCTCCAACCCGTACGAATGGACCTTCCTGACTCCGGGGCCGGACGCGGCCGTGCACAACATCACCCTGCAGGACGGCTGCGCCCAGGATCTGTCCGATCATCTGACGATCATGTACTCCCCGCGTGCGGCCTCGATCGCACTGCGTGCGCTCGACCCGGAGGCGAACTCGCCGCTGGATTGCGCGTTCAATCCATGGATGATCGGCGGAGCGGATCACTGATCAGCCATGCGCAATGATGGTGTCTCGTGGCGGACTACACGGCGGTCTTCGATCGGGTCAGGGGTTCTCTGCTGGGCGGGGCGGTGGGTGACGCGCTCGGCTGGCCCATCGAATTCCTACGGCTGGAACAGATTCGGCAGCGGTACGGCGACGAAGGCGTGACGGGCTTTTTGCCCCAGCACGCCCGGGACGCGCCGCAACAGATCACCGACGACACTCAGATGACGCTGTTCACCGCGGAGGGACTGTTGCGCTCGGGGCCCGGCGCCGATCCGGTGCCGGCCTTGCGCCGAGCCTATCTGCGCTGGTTGCAGACTCAGCGGCAGGAGGCGCCCGCGCCACACGTCGACGGGTGGTTGGCGAGTCTGCCCTTCCTGTACGCGGTGCGGGCGCCCGGGAACGCGTGCATGTCCGGTCTGGGACAACAGTCCCGGGGATATCTCGCACCGGTCGCGTTCGGTGCGAGCGGGCCGGTGAATCCGCATTCGAAGGGGTGCGGCACGGTCATGCGGTCGGCGCCCTTCGGATTGTCCGGAATGGGGCCCGATCTCGCGTTCACCACCGCCGCCCGGGCCGCGCAGCTGACCCACGGGCACCCCACGGGATATCTCGCCGCGGGGGCGTTCGCGGCACTGGTCGATCGGGTCGTGAGCGGAACCGAACTGCCGATCGCGTTGCGGGAGACGATCACCCAGCTCGCCGCCGTCCCTTCGAGTGCGGAGACGGTGGCGGCGCTGACCCGTGCCGCGGAATTGTCCGAGCACCCGGTCTCCGCCGAACAGGTCGAGCACGTGGGGGAGGGGTGGGTCGCCGAGGAATGCCTGGCCATCGCGGTGTACTGCGCCTTGTACGCGGCCAGGACCGGAGATGCCCGCGGCGCGCTGCTGCTGGCGGTGAACCACTCCGGCGATTCCGATTCCACGGGCGCGGTGGCGGGAAACCTGGTCGGCGCCGTCCACGGTGTCTCCGGACTGCCGATGGAGTGGGCGGCGGCGGTCGAGGGACGCGACGTGCTGGTGCAGGTCGCCGACGACCTCGTCATGAATTTCGGGCTCGGCGACCGGTCCGGACTCGCCGCCCGCTATCCCGTCGACGAAGGCCTGTGAGCACCCCGCGTACCTGACCGCGAGGACGCGGCGCTCACTCGTCTTTCACGGTCCGGTCGATCGCGCACACATCGAGCACGCGGCCGCGCAGCCATCGATGAGCTGGGTCCGCATCGAGCCGGACGTGCCACAACAACGACACGGTCACCTCCGGAGCGCGGAACGGCAGATCGAACGAGTGCATGCCCTGCCGCAGGATCACGGTGTGCTGCTGCGGGACCGTCGCGACCAGGTCCGAGGCCCTCGCCAGCGCCAAGGCCGCGCCGAAGCCGTCCACGACGGTGACGACGTCGCGCCGGTGGCCGGTCGGGTGTAGCGCCTGGTCCACCAGTCCTTCGCCCATGCCGCGCCGGGAGACGTGCACGTGCCGTGCGGCGGCGTATCGGGCCGCGGTGATCTTCCCCGCACGGAGCGGATGTTCGACACGTACCACCCCGATGAAGCGGTCGGTGAACAGCGGTCGGCTCACGATGTCGGGCGGCAGCGCGCGCTCGATGACTCCCGTCTCCAGGTCGATGGTGCCGTCTCGCAAGGGATCGGTGTCCTTCTTCGTCTTCCGCACGAACCGCAGTCGCACCTCCGGCGCCGCGTGGCCGATCTCGGCCACCAGTTCGGGTCCGAACCGCTCCACGAACCCGTCGCTGCTGCGCACGGTGAACGTTCTCGAAAGCTCGGCCGGGTCGAGGTGATCGGCGGGACGCAACACCTCTTCGGCCTCCCGGACCAGGCCGCGCACGCGGTCGCGTAGCTCCACGGCGCGTGGCGTGGGCACCAGCCCCCGGCCCGGCCGTACCAGCAGCGGATCGCCGGTGGCCCGGCGCAATCGCGCGAGCTGACGGCTCATCGCCGAAGGACTGAGCGCGAGCCGCTCGCCTGCTCGCGTCACGCTGCCCTCCTCGAGCAGAACGTCCAAGGTGAGCAGCAGATTCAGATCGGGCCGCGCCATGGTCACACGATCTCACAGTGCTCCTGGGATATGGCGTTCAGTGCACGGATGAGTTTCCATCTTTGCGTCTTCCGCCAGGTGAAAGCGGGGCCTAGCGTCCAGAGCGTCATCCCTATCGAAGAGGTCGTCTTGAAATCAGCAGAACCCTGTCTACGGACGTCGTACGCCCGTCGTCCCACCTTGCCTCGGACGCTGCTCGCGCTGTCGTTGTCCATGCTGTTGCCCTCGCTGAGCATCAGCATCGCGAATGTCGCCCTACCGACCATGGCGGTGGCGTTCGACGCCTCCTTCCACCAGGTGCAGTGGGTCGTGATCGCCTACCTGCTGGCCACCACGACACTGGTCGTCGGCGCGGGCCGTCTCGGCGACGTCGCAGGCCGGCGCCGCCTGCTGCTCGGCGGTATCGGGGTGTTCACGGTCGCGACCATGCTGTGCGGTCTGGCTCCGGATCTCGTCTTCCTGGCCGCTGCCCGCGCGCTGCAAGGAGCGGGCGCCGCGTGCATGATGGCGCTGACGATGGCCTTCGTCGGCGAGACCGTGCCGAAGGACCGCACCGGCAGCGTCATGGGACTGCTCGGGACGATGTCGGCGGTCGGGACCGCGCTGGGTCCCTCGCTCGGTGGAGTGCTCATCGCGGCCTGCGGCTGGCGTGCGATCTTCGTCGCCGTCGCGCCGCTCGGGTTGCTCACCCTGGTCCTGGCCAGGGGCCTGCCGACCGGCGCCGCACCGGAAATCGGAAGCGCGCGTTCGCGTTTCGACATCCCGGGTACAGCGCTGCTGGCGCTCGCGCTCGGCGCCTACGCCCTGGCCATGACGATCGAAGGAAACGCGGTCGGCCCGCTCGGTATCGGATTGCTGCTCGTCGCCGGAACGTGCCTCGCGTTGTTCGTCCGGACCGAAACCCGCGTTTCCGCGCCGCTGCTCAGGCTCGGGATGCTCCGCGATCCGCTCCTGACCGCGGGCCTGACGACCAGTGCGCTGGTCTCGACCGTCATGATGACCACGCTCGTCGTGGGTCCCTTCCACCTCGCCCGCGCTCTGCACCTCGATCCGGCCGCGGTCGGTCTGGTGATGTCGGCCGGTCCCGCGGTGTCGGCCCTCACCGGCGTGCCCGCGGGACGCGCTACGGATCGCTTCGGAGCGAGGACCATGGTGAGCGTCGGGCTGGGCGGTGTCATCGGCGGCACCGCCGCGCTCGCGCTGCTGCCCGCGAGCGCCGGGGTCATCGGCTACGTGCTGCCACTGGTGGTCACCACCCTGGGCTACGCCCTGTTCCAAGCGGCCAACAACACCGCGGTCATGCGAGACGTCGACCCGCGACAGCGGGGCCTCGTCTCGGGCATGCTGAACCTTTCTCGCAATCTGGGTCTCGTCACCGGTGCGTCGGTCATGGGCGCGGTCTTCGCTCTCGCGGCGGGAACCGGCGACGTCATCGGCGCCGCGCCGGAGCAGGTGGCCCGGGGAACACACGCGACCTTCGCCGTCGCCGCGCTGCTCGCCACTGCCGGTCTGGCGATCGTGACGGGCCTTGGACTCACCCGCTCGAAAGCGTGAATTCCGGCGCGCGCGTGACGAAGAGGCGTTCACCCGGCACGGAGGCGCCCGCCGCGGTCACGAAGGCGACCTCCGGCGGCCGAATCCTCACGCGGCGAGGGCGTGCGCCAGGTGCGGCCACGACTCGTGGAGGTCGGTCTCGAACAACCCCCAGGTGTGCGAGCCTTCCGCGCGATTCACGTGGACAGCGGGCAGCCCGAGCTCGTCGAGACGATCGGCGAAGGCCGCCGTACAGGAGCTGGCGATCGCCTCGATGGGCGGAAAGGGCAGGCCGCCTCGATCGATGGCACCGGGAGTGCCGGAGGCGGCGGACAAGTAGATGGTCTTCCCGGCCAGAGCGGGCGCGTTGGCGAAAGCGTCGTGCGCCCGCCAGATCACGTCGCCCGGAGCGCCCCACATGTTCGCCGGATTGCCCCCGCCACGGATGACCTGGGCGCTCACCATGGCCGCGCCGACGGCGTCCGCGGCCCACGGGCATCCGCTGTAGGCCGCCACCGCGTCGTACACGTCGGGCGCCTGGATCGCGAGGTCGACCGCGGATCCGGCGCTCATCGACACCCCCGCGATCGCGTTGCGCCCGGTCGTGCCGAGTTCGGCGTCGAGCGTCGCCGGAAGCTCACGCGTGAGATAGGTCTGCCATCGGTTGCGCCCGACCGCCGGATCATCGGCGCGCCAGTCGGTGTACATGCTGTAGGCGCCGCCGACCGGCATCACCACGTTGATGTGCTTGTCCGCGAAGAACTCCCGGACGTCCGTATCGTCCCACCAGGAGATTCCGTCGACGCCGCCGCCGATACCGGTGAGCAGGTACAACGTCGGCGCGGGTGCGCCGCCCGCCGCCCGGATCACTCTGTTTGTAACCACTTTGTCCATCGACGGCGAGTAGACATCGATCTGGGACACCGATCCGCCGAGCGGGGCCTCCCCCACCACGCGCGCCCGCGCGGACTCGGCTTCGGCGGAACGAGCGGAGAAGGAGGACACCGCGACAACTGTCGCCAGCGCGCTGACGAGCGCGCCCAAATACCTAGAAGCACTCACGATTCCGTTGTACCCGGCCGCGCGTGGATCATTCGGCGAAATCGATCCATTTGGAAGGAATGCCTGCGCGAAAGCCACGCTCGAGCAGCATGTTTCGTTCCGGCACTGCTTTCGGGCGGTCGAACACCCGCTCACTCGTGGCGATTTCGGGAAGGCGTGTACCGGAGCTGGAGCCCATGTCATGGCGGTCAGGGCCGATTCATCTCCGCACGATCGCGTTCGAAGGCGGAGCGCTCGGGCCGCGAGGATCACGGTAAGGGCTGGAGCCGGCAAGCGCACTTCGATCGAGGGCGTTCCCTGACCGGCCTGTCGATGGTCGTCATGCCGCTCACTGTTTCGAAATCACAGCGGTATGGGCGCTTCGGTCACCGGCGGCTCGTCGCGGGAAGCGCAGCATCCCGGCGGCCCACAAGGCGACGCCGATGTACAGTGCCTGCTCCGGAACGCGCTCCCACAGTGGCGGTGCGGGTGCGTCGTTGAACGGGATGCCGGAGAGCGCCGCGTAGATGTTGGCGGGCAGCATCACGACGAACAGGGCGGTCAGCCCGAGACCGGCGGCGCGGCGAGTGCGGACGAGGAAGAGGCCCGCCGCGCCGAGTAGTTCCAGTACGCCGGTGAGGTAGACCATCGCGCCGGGGAACGGGACGAACGGCGGCACCATCGGGAGCAGATCGGCGTGGGTCGGAACGGGGGTGTCCGCGAACGCTTCCGGCAGGAAATGCGTTGTGCCGGTCATGATCAGCATCACGCCCAGCGCATAGGCGGCGCAGGTGGGCCATCCGGCGAACCGGCGCGCGCCGAGGGCACCCGCAACGCGCAGCGACAAAAGGGTGGTGAGCAGAACGATGAGGGTTTCCATCATGCCTCCATGGGGACGGTCCGGCCGGGCGCCGGTGTCGTGGTGAATCGGATGAGCAGGTAGAGCAGCACGCCGATCGGCGCGAAGAGGATGGTGAGGACGAGCAGGGGGCTGATCAGCAGCGGCGTGTGGCCGCGCGCGCGACTGTCCAGGTAGATCCAGCGCCCGAGGAACAGGTCGAAGGCCACGAAGTGCGCCCATGCCGCCGCGGCCCCCGACCCCTGGCCCAGTATTTCTCGCAGCCGGGCGAGTTCCGGATCGACGAGCGCCGCTGCGAACGAGCCGAACTCGGGCAAGACCAGCGCCGCGTAGACGAGCAGTGGAGGCAGGCAGATGAGCGGTGAGGCGACGATCGCGCTGGTCCGTCGCCATCCCGGGGCCAGGATCATCAGTGCCCAGAAGGGGGTCGCGAACCAAAAAGTGATGTCGAACAGCAGCTCCGTCATAGTCCCGCTCCTATCGGGACGCGTTGCACGACAAACTTTTTCGTCCGCAGCGCGACAGCGGCCGACAGGGCGGCTCCGAGGGCGATGGCGGCGAGAGCCAGCAGGGTGGCGACGTCGGGATGGACCACCGATTGTCCACGCAGCGCCTGCCAGGTCAGCACCGCGAGCAGTGCGGCGTAGGCCGCCGCGGCGATCACGACGAGCGTTCGCCTGGTGGCCGCCGTGCGCATGGCCGGAATCCGGCGCGACCCGTACTCCACGGCGAGTAGAACCAGCGGAAACACCTGCAACGCATGCATTCCGAGGAAATGCGGGACACGCAGATCGCCTCCGGCCGTGCTCCAGCCGAGGATGGGCAAGCCGGGTCCGCCGTCGGCGAGCCCGACGGTGTGGGCGCCCCTGATCGCGCTGCCCGCCGCCCGCTGTTCGGCAGTCGGCGGCACCATCAGCATCCCCAGCGCGGCGCCCGCGAGCGAGAGCGCGGCGCCGTAACGGATCGCCGCGTTGCGGGCGGGGTCAGCTGTCGGATCGGCGAACAATGCCGCCGAGGCGACCAAGGTGGCGATCCAGACCACCACGATGGACGACCCCATGATCTCCCACAGTGCCGCGTTGAGCGGCGTCGTGAAATTGAAGTGGCTGGTGGTGCCGCGCACGATCTGCGTGGTGATGACGATGAGCTCCACCGCGAGGCCCAGCGCCGCCACCGTCCCCGCCCACCAGGCGACGCGCTGCCATCTGGTGAGCTGGGCAAGCAGCCACGCCCAGGTCAGGGCATAGATCAGCACCGAAAACGCGAACTTGGCGGACTTGGCCCAGATCGGCAACCCGGTCGAGGTGCGGTCGTCGATGATCATGCCCCCGATCGACCAGGCGACCAGGAGCGCCATGGCGACGGCGAGAAGCATCAGTGGCCGATGCCAGGAGAGTGCGGGGAATTGCTGGGAGAAGGCGGTCACGGGGAGACCTTTCGGGAACTCGAAGTATCGATAGTTGCACTATCAGCAAATATTATGGATAGCTGTACTATCTACTGTCAATACGTCGACCGAGCCGAGGAGTCCGATGCGGATCGCCGAACTCAGCCGCGCCAGCGGCGTTCCTCCCGCGACGATCAAGTACTACGTGCGCGAGGGGCTTCTGCCCTCCGGCGTGCGGACCCATCGCAATCAGGCCGAATACAGCGATGCCCACGTCAGCAGACTGCGGCTGATCCGGGCGCTGGTGGATATCGGCGGCGTGTCCATCGAAGCGGCGAAGGAACTGCTCGCGGCGCTCGACAGCGGCAGCCTGTCCGCGCGGGACGCGCTGGGCCACGTCCAGTACGCGCTGGGCGGCCGGAGGTCGCAGGTCGGTGACGAGCAGCGGGAAGCCGCCGCCGAGGATGTCGCGGCACTGCTGGGCCGGCGCGGCTGGCGGATCGATGACGACAGCCCGGCCCGCGACACCCTCATCGATGTCTGCGCCGCGCTGCGTCTGCTCGGCCATGGCGACGTGGTCGCCGCGATGGACGACTACGCGGGCGCCAGCGAGGCCATCGCCGCCACCGACATCGCCCTGGTCCGCAACGAACCGGTCCTCGAGCGGATGACCGAAACCGCCATTGTCGGAACGATTCTGGGCGACACGCTGCTCGCCGCGCTGCGCAGGCTGGCGCAGGAGCATCTGTCCAGCACGCTGCTGTCGCCGGACGGCGCCGCGGATCGCGCCTCCGGCGAGGTTTAGCCCGCCCCTGGCGCGGCATGCCGGAAACAGGACCATCCCGAGGCGAAAGGAGAGCGGCTCATGACCGATCAACTGGATGGGACGCGCGTGCTGATCATCACCTCGAATACGGGAGTGGAGCGGGACGAACTGCTGGTGCCGCGCGACGAACTCCGCAAGCGCGGGGCGCGCGTCACCCATGCCGCACCGAAGCGCGAGGAGGTGCAGACCTACCTGCACGACACGGAGAAAGACACCGTCGTGCAACCGGATGCGTCGGTGCACGACGTCTCCGTCGACGATTTCGACGTGCTGGTCGTCCCCGGCGGCACGGTGAACGCGGACAAGCTGCGGGTCACCGACCGGGCGATCGAACTGGCCAAGGAGTTCGCAGGCGCGGGCAAGCCGATCGCCGCGATCTGCCATGGCCCTTGGCTGCTCGTGAACGCCGAACTGGTCCGCGGCAAGACGCTGACCTCCTACTTCTCGCTGCGGACCGACATCGTCAACGCGGGCGGCGAGTGGGTCGACGAAGCGGCGGTCCGCTCCGTCGAGGGCGGGTGGACCTTGCTCACTTCGCGCAACCCGGGTGACCTGTCCGATTTCGTGCACGCGATCACGCGCGAAGTGGTCCCTGCCTCGCGCTGACCACTGTGGGGCTCGATTCAGTTGCCAGGCAGTGATTTTCGCGGATCGAGCGTAATGCCCAGATCGCGCAGCCGGTTGTCGATGAGCAGCCAGCACTCGGTGGTCAGGCGGTCCACCAGGGCGGCCTCGGTGGTGTCGTGGTGTTCCAGCCACCACCGCACCGAGGCATCCACCAAGCCGAGCAGGGCGACCACCACCCGGTCCGCGGCCAGCGGGTCGGCCCCGAATTCCGGCAGGTAGCGGGTCGCGGCGGCGGAGATCTCGGCGGCGAACGCGCTGCCGCCGACGCGCGGTTCGTTGCGGCCGCGCCGGTAGTCGCGTCCGACCAGGAAGCGATAGAGATTGGGATGCTCGGCGGCCCACCGCACGTGCTGGGTCAAGGGTGCGCGGATGATGTCCAGCGGCGTGCCGTCCACCGCCAGGCGCGTGCGAATTCGTTCGGTCAGATCGTGGTGCGCGTGCCGGGCGACCGCGAGGTCAAGCTCCTCTTTGCTGGCGAAATGCCGGTAGACGTGCGTGCGGGCCAGTCCGGCGCGGTCGGCGATCCGGCCGGTCAACGCGTGCGGGCCGTCTTCCTCGATCGCCGCGATCGCGGCTGTCACGATGGCCCGGCGGCGTTCGTCGCGGCCGGGCCGATCACTGGTGGAACGCCGCGCGTCGGCGGTGTCCACCCAAGGTCGTCGTGCCACGCGGCTCAGCGTATCGGCAGGCGAATCGGGTGGTACACCTTGTACCCGGCAGGTCCGTGGTACACACTGTACCCGTAACTGTCGGTATCAGACTTTCGCAAGGACACCCGATGACGACCTACCGGTCCGCCTGGCTCGACGACGACCTGGACGCCCTGCGCGAGCTCGCCCGCTCGTTCTTCGCGAAGGAGTTGACGCCGAACATCGACAAGTTCATCGAGCAGCACCACGTCGACCGCGACTTCTGGAACAAGGCGGGCGCGCTCGGCCTGCTGTGCGCATCGATCCCGGAGGAGTACGGCGGTGGCGGCGGCACCTTCGCGCACGAGGCCGTGCTGATCGAGGAGCAGGCCAAGGCGTTCGACACCTCTTGGGGCGCCACCCTGCACAGCGGCATCGTCGCGCATTACCTGCTGCACTACGGCACCGAAGAACAGAAGCGGAAGTGGCTGCCCGAGATGGCCACCGGCGAGGTCGTCGGCGCGATCGCCATGACCGAGCCCGGCACGGGATCGGACCTGCAGAGCGTCAAGACCAAGGCGATCCGCGAGGGCGACGAGTACGTGGTGAACGGCTCCAAGACCTTCATCACCAACGGCAGCCAGGCCGATCTCATCATCGTGGTCGCCAAGACCGACACCAGCGAGGGCGCCAGTGGCATCTCGCTGATCCTGGTCGAGGCCGACCGGCCGGGCTTCCGCCGTGGTCGAGTGCTGGACAAGGTAGGGCAGAAGGGGCAGGACACCTCCGAGCTGTTCTTCGAGGACGTCCGGGTCCCGGTGTCGAACCTGCTGGGCACGCAGGAAGGGCAGGGCTTCATCCAGTTGATGCAGCAGCTTCCGCAGGAGCGGCTGATCATCGCCGTCGGATCGGTGGCAGGGATGGAGGCCGCGCTCGAGGTCACGCTGCGCTATACCAAGGAGCGGCACGCCTTCGGCAAGCCGCTGTTCGCCTTCCAGAACACCAAGTTCACCCTCGCGGAGGCGGCCACCGAGACCCGGGTGGCCCGGGTGTTCCTGGACGACTGCATCGTGCGGCATCTGCGTGGGGAATTGGACATCCCGACCGTCGCCATGGCCAAGTGGTGGACCACCGATCGCGCGATGTCGGTGGCCGACGAGTGCCTCCAACTGCACGGCGGCTACGGCTATATGAGCGAATACCCGATCTCGCGGATGTGGACCGACAGCCGTGTCCAGAAGATCTACGGCGGCACCAACGAGATCATGAAAGAGATCATCGCCCGCAGTCTGTGAGCCGAGCGGCCGACTGTGTTGGCAAACTGCCAACACCCTGTCGGGCCGCGCCGGTCAGCGCCTACGCTTCGGTGACGTCCACCGAGGTGGCCGTGGCAGAGACAACGAGGTGCCGGCCACCTCCAGCGTGAAGGGACGGTTGCGATGAGCGACGTCGAGACTCCTCCGTTCAAGGACATCGTCAACGGGGCACTGGAATTCACCATCCCGATCGCGCACAAAATGGGTGTGCAGGCGGTGGAGGTGCGGCGCGGTTTCGCGGCGACCTCGGTGCCCGTCGAGGGCAACGGCAACCACTTCGGCGTGATGTACGCCGGAGT
Source organism: Nocardia sp. NPDC051900 (assembly GCF_044452545.1). Lineage (NCBI taxonomy): Bacteria > Bacillati > Actinomycetota > Actinomycetes > Mycobacteriales > Nocardiaceae > Nocardia > Nocardia sp. NPDC051900. The sequence continues at coordinate 13,577 of NZ_JBITBU010000024.1, forward strand.
GCTGTTTACCGTGGCCGAGATCCTCGGCGGCGCGATCGCGGTCGCCACGTTCGACAACTCGGCGTTCTATCCGCTGGTGAAGGATCTGCACGTCTTCTTCCGCAAGCCGGCCAAGACGGATGTGCGCGCGGAGGCGACGTTGTCGGAGGAGGAGATCACGCGCGTCGGCGCGGAGGCGGCGGCGAACGGCAAATCCGACTTCACGCTGCGAGCCGTGGTCACCGACGCCGACGGCGTTGTGGTGGCGGAGACCGAAGGCCTCTACCAATTGCGGGCGCACGGCAAGTAGCCTGCCTCGGCGCCGGAGCGGGGCGTTCGGCACGCATCCGGCGCCGGTCGGCCGCGCGCTGTGGCGAGCCGGCGTGGGGGCCGACGACGGTGTCCGGCGAGGTCGCCGTGCCCGCGCCGAGATCACGGACCGGTCGCGGGGCGCCGGTTCGGCCGCGGCGTCACGCGGATATCTCCGGTTCTTCGATTTGGTAACGACTCGGTAGCTGATGCCCTGAGTGGCGGCGCACGAGGGCGCGGTATGCCTACTACCGCAAGTCGTGGACCTGCGAAAATGCGATCCGCTTCACCATATCGCAGTGATCTCGGCCACATAACGAAGCCATAACAGCGGATCTGTATCGGTCGATTTTTCGCGATCGACCTGGGTGAACGGGGCGAAGTCTCGACCAAGGGTCAAACCTATGCCGACGTTATTCGAGCGTGATCTGTCGCGACATCTCCGCTAACGTCGGTCACGGCTCGGGGCAACACCGAGATCGAGCTCGAATCGCAGAACGCCGGAAACCCTGTCCCGCGGTTCGAGTGTCCACGAACTTCCCTGGGGACAGGGGCGCGGCGAATTCGCCGAGCCGGTGGGCGCAGGCGGGAAATCTCATGTCGCAAAACCGTAAATTCACCACTCGTGTTCTCGGCTTCACCGCGGCTGTCGGCGCCTTCGTCGCCGTGCCGTTCGGCCTGTCCACCGCGACCGCTTCGGCCCACAACTGGGACGCCGTCGCGCAGTGCGAGAGCAGTGGCAACTGGTCCACCAACACCGGTAACGGCTTCTCGGGCGGCCTGCAGTTCACCCAGAGCACCTGGGAGGCCAACGGCGGCAGCGGCAGCCCGTCCAACGCCAGCCGTGACGAGCAGATCCGCGTCGCGGAGAACGTCCTCGCGACCCAGGGTCCGGGCGCGTGGCCCGTGTGCGGCTCTTACCTCTGATGCGTCGCCGGCGCCTACCGCGAATTCGCGGTAGGCGCCGAGCTATTTACCGGCAGTAATACCTTTGTCGAATTGTCGGTTTATCCGGACAACCGCATCGGTAATTCGATATCCGATCATCCGGTCCGAATTCTGATTCACCGAACGCGGATTCGCTCGCTCTCCGGCGGCCGGATTCTTGCGCCAGTCGCTGTCAGGTAACGGTGCTCAGGCCCGCCACAGTTGATCACCGGCGCGCGACAGGACGATGTTCGGCACCACCGCGTTACGCGACAGCCGCGTGACCGCCAGGACCATCTCGGCGATGTCACCGGTGGTGAGCATGGCCGATCGGTCCAGGACAGCACGCTTCCACGCGGTCATGTCGGTGTCGACATAGCCAGGGGACACCGCCGTCGCACTGACGCCGTTCGCGGATTCCTCCAGCGACACCGTCTCGCACAGCGAGATGAGCGCCGCTTTGGTGGCCCCGTAGGCGGCGAGACCCGCTTCCCCGGCGACGCCGGTGATCGAAGCCAGCGCGACGATCTTCGCGCCGCGCTCCCGATCGTCGGCCGCGCTCTTGCGCAGCAGCGGCAACGCGGCCTGGACGAGCGTCAGCGGCGCGCGGAAATTCACGTCCAGCATGCGTTCGTACGCCTTCGCGGGCAGGTCCGCCACGGCGCCCGCCGTGCCGGTGCCCGCGCTCAGCACCAGCGCGTTCATGCCGCCGAACCGTTCCTCATGCGTCTTGACCAGGGCGCGCACCTGGTCGAGGTCGTTCATCTGCGTGACCACCGGCTGCACCTCGGCTCCCGTTTCCGCGCGCACGCGGGCCGCGGTCTGCTCGAGCGTGTCGAGCGTGCGCGCGGCGAGGGTCAGGTGATAACCCTCGCCCGCCAGGCGGCGCGCCACCTCGGCGCCGATGCCGCGTGACCCTCCGGTGATCAGTGCGGTGCGGACGCTCATCCGAGGCGTTCGATGATCGTCGCGTTGGCCAGGCCGCCCGCCTCGCACATCGTCTGCAGGCCGTAGCGGCCGCCGGTTTGCTCCAGGTGGTTGACCAGCGTCGCCAGGATGCGGGTGCCGGAGGCGCCCAGTGGGTGGCCGAGGGCGATCGCGCCGCCGCGGGGGTTCAGCTTGGCCGGATCGGCGTTCAACTCGTGCTGCCAGACCAGGGGCACGGGTGCGAACGCCTCGTTCACCTCGTAGGCGTCGATGTCATCGATGCTCAGCCCGGCGCGATCCAGCACCTTGCGGGTGGCCGGGATCACGGCCGTGAGCATGAGCAGGGGGTCGTCGCCCACCACGGCGAACGAGTGGAACCGGGCGCGCGGACGAAGGCCCAGTTTCGTGGCGGCCTCCTCGCTCATGATCAGTGCGGCGGAGGCGCCGTCGGTCAGCGGCGAGGAGTTGCCCGGCGTGATCGACCACTCGATCTCGGGGAAGCGCGCGGTGTACTGGTCGTCGACGAAGGCGGGCCGCAACTTCGCCAGACTCTCGCCGGTGGTGGCGGGCCGGATCGTCTCGTCGGCCGTCAGGGCGCCCGCCGCGACCAGTTCGTTGTCGAAGCCGCCCCGCGCCGCGGTGTCGGCGGCGAGCCGATGCGAACGAGCCGCGAACTCGTCGAGCGCGGCGCGGTCGAACTTCCACCGGGCGGCGATCACCTCGGCCGCGATGCCCTGCTGGATGAGGCCGTCCGGGTAGCGGTGGGCGAGCGGACCGCGGTTGGCGTCCTTGCCCTGGCCGTTGGAGAACATCGGCGCCCGGCTCATGGATTCGACACCGCACGCGATCGCGACGTCGTAGGCGCCCGCGATGACACCCTGCGCCGCGAAGTGCGCGGCCTGCTGGCTGGACCCGCACTGCCGGTCCACCGTGGTAGCGGGCACCGAGTCCGGGAATCCGGCGGCCAGCGCGGCGGTCCTGCTGATGTTGAACGCCTGCTCCCCGCTCTGCGTGACGCATCCGCCGACCACGTCGTCCACCACGGCGGGATCGAGGTCGTTGCGGGCGACGAGTTCGGCGAGCACACCCGCGAGCAGGGTGGCCGGATGTACGTCCGACAGGCCGCCGCCTGCTTTGCCCTTACCGGACGGTGTACGGACGACATCGACGACGACGGCGGACCTCATGGCCATCTCCGATCAGTTAAGTTAACTGGCATTCGCAGTTAAGTTAACACAGATTCACCGCTGTGAGCCATGGCGTGCCCAACGGGCGGGCTACGATCGACCGCAGGGAGTTCCCCGTGCCTAGGCCTTGGCCTCACCGGGCGGCCTGCGCGGATACAGACGCTGAATCGTCAGCGCGGCCGCCAGCAGCCGGGAGTCGTGCGGGTCGGTGGGATCGACGCCCGTGAGTTCGGCGATGCGGCGCAGGCGATAGCTGAACGTGTTGGGATGCACGTGGATCTCGGCGGCCGCGGCCTTGCGGTCCGAGCCGTGGCGCAGGTGCGCGTCGAGGGCTTCCATCAGGTGCGGGCTGTCCAGGATCGGGGCGATCCGCTCGGCCAGCCGGGTGCGGGCGGTGCCCGGCCTGGTGAGCTGGTACTCCAACAGCAGATCGTCGAGTTGGTAGACGCCCGCCGGGCGGCCGAGCAGGCGCGCGAGTTCGGCGAGGTCGGTGGCTTCCTTCGCGGTGTGCGGAATGGCGTCCTTCGGCACGGACGGATACTCGGCCAGGAATACCGGAACCCCGAAGTTCTCGGCCAGCTCGGTGGCGAGCCCGGTGTGGCGCGCGTCGTCGAGTTCGGCGTCGGAACCGCTGGGCAGCAACGCGATTCCGCTCCAGCCGTCGAAAGTGGCCAGCGCCGTGGTGCCCGCGAGGGCGTCCAGAGCGCGGTGCAGCAGGCGGATGCGGCGGCGTCCGACGAGTGTGGCGACCTTGCTCGGCTGATCGTCCGGCCGGATGTGGATGGCGAGCACGGTGTAGTGCTCCGCGAGGGCGGTGTCGGCCCGCGCCGCCAGCTCCGCCGCGGGGAACCCGTTCAGCAGCGCCGAGCACAGCGCCCGGCGCGCCTCCCGTTCGGCGTTGTAGATGGACTGCTCGACCTCGGTGTAGGTCTCCACGACCGTGATGTTGATCTGCATGAGCAGGTCGAGCAGTCGGCTGCCGACCAGGACGAGGTCGTCGAGCTCCTCGCGGGAGGCCAGCGCGGCCGCCTCGTGGAGCACCGACTGCGCGGAACCGTGAATGGCCTCGATCAGCACGGGCAGGGGGAACCGGTCCTCGGCGTGCCGCTCGGCCACCGGGGCGACGAACGTCGCGACTTCGGCCTTGGTGAAGCTGCGCTGTTCACCGATCGCCTGGAGCACGGCGCGGCCGCACGCGTAGATCGCCGGAAGCACCTCGGCGGTGAAATGCCCCTCGGGCAGATCGGCGGCGGGCGAGGTGGTGCCGAGGCCTGCGGCGAGCATGCGCTCGGCGATCTGTGGCCAGCGGGTGAGCAACCGGGCGACGAGCGGAGCGTCTCCGGCCACCGGGGACAACGCGACGGACATGGGCCGATTGTTTCCGACCACAGGAAACCGCGGCAAGGTCGCGGGCCCAGTCGCGCGAATTTTGGCTTCGGGGCCAACATTCCGGACGGAATCTTCTCCTCGGCGTGCAGTGACACCACTCCGGCGCGAGTCATACATTCGGAAAGCGGCTCGCATCTATGTCCCCGATCACATTCGAATACGAATGTGGCGTAGGAAACATTCTGTAGCGGTGTTCGATTCACCGCCGGGCCGCCTGTGGTTCGGCGTGAATGGAAGTGAACTCGATGTTGGCAATGATGCACAACGCTCGACGGGCGATTCTCGGGGCCGCGGTGATCGCGGGCGTGACGATGGCCACGGCACTCGGCAACGGACCGGCGCACGCGCGGGAGGAGATCGAACCGACCCAGCAGGCCCTGGCCGATTACATCAGCGCGGGCCTGGCGCCCGCCCCGGACGGCAGGCAACCGCGCGCGATCGTGGACAGCGGCAGCTCGTCGGGATGGCCGACCAGCGTCGCTTCCGACGCGTTCGGTGAAGGCCCGGAGATGTCGGCGTATCTGGCGGCCTTCGCCTACGGCCTGACCCACCCGGACGCCGCCCCGCCCGGCGGCAACCGCTGGAACTGCACCCCCACCGCCGAACATCCGCGACCGGTGGTGCTGCTGCACGGCACCTGGCTCAACGCCTACGACACCTTCTCCTACTTGTCCCCGCGCCTGGCCCGCGCCGGTTTCTGCGTGTTCGCCTTCAATTTCGGGCGTTCCGGCATCCTGGAGGGCGGCGGTCTCGGCCCGATCCTGCCGGGGCGCTTCGGCGTGGGCCGGATGGAGGATTCGGCCGTGCAGTTGCGCGATTTCGTCGACCGGGTCCTGGCCGCGACCGGTGCGCAGGCCGTCGACATCGTCGGTCACTCGCAAGGCGGGACGGTCGCCGACCATTATCTGAAGTTCGAGGGCGGCCAGGGCAAAGTGGGCAAATTGGTGAGCCTGGGAGCGACACACCACGGCACGTCGCTGATGGGTATCGCCACGCTGGGCCGGATCATCAACAATCTGGGCGTCAACATTCTCGGGTTCTACGAGCCGCTGGTCGGACTCGCGAATATCCAGCAAGCGGTGGGCTCGCCGTTCTACGCCAGTCTGAACGCCCAGGGCGACACGGTGCCCGGAGTCGCCTACACGGCGGTCGGCTCGCGGCACGACGAGGTGACCAACCCTTATCAATGGACGTTCCTGCAAGCGGGGCCGGACGCGACGGTGGACAACATCACGCTGCAAGACGGGTGCGAGCAAGACATGTCCGACCACCTGACGATGATGTATTCGCCGCGGGCGGCGTCGATCGTCCTGCACGCGCTCGACCCGGTCGCCCAGCCGTCGCTGGAATGCACTTTCAATCCGTGGATGGTCGGCGGCAACGGCAGCTGGTGAGCCGCTGTCACTGCATGGGCGCGAGAATCCGCGCGCGTCTAATTGGTACCCGGGACAATTCTTTTCCGGGCGCGACCTTGGTTGGGTGAATACGGGCGATCCGGCGCGGGATGCCCGCGATCACGGCCGTGCCGTCGGAAAGGAAGAACCGGATGAGTGTGCAACTCGAATGGGATGGCGGTACAGTGCCGCCCGATCCGGCCCCGTTCGCACAGCGGCCGATACTGCCCGAAGACGATCCGTTCTACGTCCCACCGCCCGCGGTGAAGCGGTTGCGTCCCGGCGCGATCGTTCGTGCGCGGGCGGTGCGGATCGGCTTCTTCGGTCTTGTGTCCCAGCGCATCTCGGCCTGGCAACTGCTCTATCGGACGTGTGATCTGAACGGGGTGCCCGAGGTCGCGGTGACCACCGTGCTGTTGCCGTGGGGCGCGGATCCGGCCGAGCCGCGCCCGCTGGTGTCGTTCCAGTGCGCGATCGACGCGGTGGCCTCGAAATGTCTTCCGTCCTATTCGCTCCGGCGCGGCGCACGGGCGGCGGGGTCGATTCCCCAGCTCGAGCTGCCGCTGATCGCCAGCGCCCTGGCGCGGGGCTGGGCGGTGTCGGTGCCGGATCACGGTGGAACCGCGGGCCGGTTCGGCGTGGCCAGGGAGCCGGGATATCGCGCGCTGGACGCGGTGCGCGCCGCGCACGCATTCGTTCCGCTGGGACTGGACCCGACCACACCCGTGGCGCTGTGGGGTTATTCGGGCGGGGGATTGGCCACGGCCTGGGCCGCGGAAATGGCCGCCGAATACGCGCCCGAGCTGAATATCGTCGGCGCGGTCGCCGGGTCGCCGGTGGGGGATCCGGCCGCCGCGTTCGTCCGGCTCAACGGCACCCTCTTCGCGGGATTCGCGGCCGTCTTCACCGCCGGGCTGCGCCGCGGCTACCCGGATCTGGACCGCATGCTGCGCGCGCATCTGGACGCGCGATATCTCGGCTGGCTGGCCGAGACCGAGACCACCGCGACGTTCCCGCTGCTGTATCGCTTCGCCCGGCGCGACATCGACAAACACAGTGACGCGGGACTGGCCGCCATGCTCGAGCAGGACGGGCTGCGGCGGATCCTCGACGACATCCACCCCGGCGGCCGAGCGCCCGCGATGCCCATGCTCGTGCTGCAGGGCGTGCACGACGAGGTGATCGCGACCGCCGACGTGGACGGCCACGTCGCGCGCTACGTCGCGGCGGGCGTCCACGTGCGCTACTTGCGCGATCGGCTCAGCACCCATCTGCTGTTGCAATTCCTGGCGCTGCCGGTCATGGTCGACTGGCTCGCCGGTCGCTTCGCCGGTCGTGAGCTGCCCGCGGCCGGCACCCAGACGCGTTGGTCGCTCGCCTTCGCCGGTCCGGCGCTGCGCGGCCACTTGCGATTCGCGGCTTTGCTCGTGCGCATGTGGCTCGGACGGCCGATCCGCGCACCGCGCCCGCCCGCGCTGTCGCGTCCCCGCCCGCGCCGCCTGTCGGTCTTTTCCGCGGCGTTGCGCAATCCGTTGTCCTGATCTTGCTCGGCCACCACCGAGACGTTGCTGAGCTGGCCTGATCGCACACCGCTACGCGCCGGGAACGAGATTCCGGTGTCACGTCACAAAGGTGTCCGTTTTGCTCTAGCGTGAGCACGGTTGGTGCCGAGAGGGGTCATGGATGCGTAGCGGGATGCTGAGTGTGGCGCAATTGCGGGACCAGGTCGATACGGGTGAGATCGACACTGTGCTGGTCGCCATGACCGACATGCAGGGGCGACTGCAAGGGAAGCGCTGCGCGGCACGCTATTTCCTGGACGAGGTGCTCGAGCACGCCACCGAGGCCTGCGGCTACCTGCTCGCGGTGGACGTGGACATGACGACCGTCGACGGATACGCCCTCTCGTCGTGGGAGACCGGGTACGGAGACGTCGTGCTGCGGCCGGATCTGCGCACGCTGCGGACGGCCCCGTGGTGGCCGGGCACCGCGCTGGTGCTCTGCGACGTCGAGCACGTGGTGCCGGAAGGGCGGGCGGTCGCGGCTTCACCGCGCCAGGTGCTGCGCAAACAGTTGGACCGGTTGAGCGAGCGCGGCCTGCGCGCGTTCGTCGGGACCGAACTCGAGTTCCTGGTGTTCGACGACAGCTACGAGGCGGCCTGGAACGCGGGGTACCGCGGGCTGACGCCGGCCAATCAGTACAACGTCGACTACTCGATGCTCGGCACCGGGCGGATCGAGCCGTTGTTGCGCCGTATCCGCAAGGAGATGGACGGCGCGGGGATGTATGTCGAGTCGGCCAAAGGCGAGTGCAACCCCGGCCAGCACGAGATCGCGTTCCGGTACGACGAAGCTCTGGTCACCTGCGACAACCACAGTATCTACAAGACCGGTGCGAAGGAGATCGCGGCGCAGGAAGGGCGCAGCCTCACCTTCATGGCGAAATACAATGAGCGGGAAGGCAATTCCTGCCATATTCATTTGAGCCTGCGCGGCGAGGCCGGCGAGCCGGTCTTCGCGGGGGACGGCGCGGACGGCATGTCGCCGTTGATGCGGCACTTCATCGCGGGCCAGCTGGACTGCTTGCGCGAGTTCACCTACCTGCTCGCGCCGAACATCAACTCCTACAAGCGATTCGTCGCGGGCAGCTTCGCGCCGACCGCGATCGCGTGGGGCCGGGACAACCGGACCTGCGCCATCCGCGTGGTCGGCGAGGATCATGGGCTGCGCTTCGAGAACCGGGTGCCCGGCGGTGACGTGAACCCGTACCTGGCCGTGGCCGCGCTGATCGCGGCGGGACTGCACGGCATCGACCGCGGGCTGCCGCTCGAGCCGGAATTCCACGGCAACGCCTATCACTCCGAGCGCCCCCGTGTGCCGCGTACGCTGCGCGAAGCGGCCCAGCTGTTCGGGGACAGCGCGGTGGCCCGCGCGGCCTTCGGTGATGATGTAGTGGAGCACTATCGCAACGCGGCGCGGGTCGAACTGGACGCCTACGACGCCGCGGTCACCGACTGGGAGCGTATTCGTGGTTTCGAACGACTCTGAGGTCGCGGGAGCCCGTCCCGTGATCGGCCTGCCCACCTATGTGGAGCAGGCCCGCTTCAACGCGTGGGATCTGCCGTGCGCGGTGCTGCCGCACGCCTACGTCGAGATGGTGGCCGCCGCGGGCGGCATCCCGGTGCTGCTGCCGCCCGCCGGCGTCGCGCGTCCCGAGCTGGTGCGACGGCTCGACGGGTTGGTGCTGACCGGCGGCGCGGACGTCGATCCAGCGCGCTACGGCGGCCCTGCCGCCGGAATCCCCGCCTACACCAGGCCGGACCGGGACGAGTCGGAGTTCGGCCTGTTCGAGCTGGCCAGAGCCGCGGGCATGCCGATTCTCGCGGTGTGCCGCGGGCTACAGCTGGCGAACGTGGCGCTCGGCGGCACGCTGATCCCGCATCTGCCCGATGTGGTCGGGCACGAGGAACACTCCGGCGTCGAGGGCGGGTTCACCGCGACCCGGGTGCTGACCATCGCGGGCAGCCGGGTCGCGCGGCTGGCCGGTCCGGAGGTGAAGGTGAACTGCCACCATCACCAGGCCGTCGATCGGCTCGCCGAGGGCCTGACCGCCACCGCGTACGCCGCGGACGGCACGATCGAGGCGGTGGAGTCCACCGACGGGTCGTTCCTGGTCGGCGTGCAGTGGCATCCGGAGGCCGACGCCACCGATCGCAGGCTGGTGCGGGCGCTGGCCGAGGCGGCGGACACCTATCGAAGGGAGCGGGACTCGTGACGACAGCGCAGGTGCTCAACCCGGCGACCGAACAGGTGGTCACCACCGTCGAACTCGTCGGCGAAGCCGAGACCGATGCCGCCGTCGCCGCCGCGCAGCGCGCGTCGGCCGGGTGGCGCGAGGTGGCGCCCGGCGATCGGGCGAGATTGCTGCGCCGGTTCGCCGAGGCGGTCGACGCGGATGTGGAGCGGCTCGCCCGGCTCGAGGTCGCCAACGCGGGGCACACCATCGGCAACGCGCGTTGGGAGGCGGGCAACGTCCGCGACGTGCTGCACTACGCGGCCGGAATGCCGGAACGGTTGCTGGGCAGTCAGATTCCGGTCGCGGGTGGAGTCGACATCACCTTCCACGAACCGCTCGGCGTGGTCGGCGTGATCGTGCCGTGGAATTTCCCGATGCCGATCGCGGCCTGGGGTTTCGCGCCCGCGCTCGCCGCGGGCAACACCGTGGTGCTCAAACCCGCCGAGCTGACGCCGCTGACCGCGCTGCGACTCGGTGAACTGGCGCTCGAGGCGGGCCTGCCCGAGGGTGTGTTCCAGGTGCTGCCCGGCAAGGGGTCGGTGGTGGGAGAGCGCTTCGTCACCCACCCGGCCGTCCGCAAGGTGGTGTTCACCGGTTCCACGGAGGTGGGCACGCGGATCATGGCGGGCTGCGCTCGGCAGGTGAAGCGGGTGACGCTGGAACTCGGCGGCAAGAGCGCGAACGTCGTGTTCGCCGACGCCGACCTGGAACAGGCGGCGGCGACAGCGCCCTACGGCGTCTTCGACAACGCCGGGCAGGACTGCTGCGCCCGCTCCCGGATCCTTGTGCAGCGCAGTGTGTTCGACCGGTTCCTGGAGCTGCTGGAACCCGCCGTGCAGGGGGTGCGCGTCGGCGACCCGTCCGACGAATCCACCGAGATGGGCCCGCTGATCTCGGCCGCGCACCGAGAGCGAGTGGCCGAGTTCGTGCAGCCCTCGACCAAGGTCGCGTTCACCGGAAGCGCGCCCGACGGTCCCGGATTCTGGTATCCGCCGACCGTGGTGCTGCCCGGCGCGGCCACCGACCGGGTGCTCACCGACGAGGTGTTCGGGCCGGTGGTCGCGGTGGTCCCGTTCGAGGACGAGGCCGACGCGCTGCGCATCGCCAACGACACGAATTACGGCCTCTCCGGCTCGATCTGGACCCGCGACGTCGGCCGCGCGCTGCGCGTGGCCCGCGGTGTGGAGGCGGGCAACCTGTCGGTGAACTCGCATTCGTCCGTGCGGTACTGGACGCCGTTCGGCGGCTTCAAGCAGTCCGGGCTCGGGCGCGAACTCGGCCCGGACGCCGCGCTCGCCTTCACCGAGACCAAGAACGTCTTCCTCGCCACGTAGTGATACCCGCACATCCGACAGGAGATACGTTGCAGCGCTTACAGGATCGAGTCGCCGTCGTCACCGGCGGCGGGAGCGGTATCGGTCTGGCCACGGTCCGTCGCTTCGCGGCGGAGGGGGCGAAGGTGGTGGTCGCGGACATCGACGCCGGGACCGGCGAGGCGGCCGCCAAAGAGGTCGGCGGCCGGTACGTGCACGTGGACGTCACCGACGAAGACCAGGTCAAGGCCCTGTTCCAGACCGCGGTCGACACCTACGGCGGGCTGGACATCGCGTTCAACAACGCGGGCATCTCCCCGCCGGAGGACGATTCGATCCTGACCACCGGCATCGACGCGTGGCGGCGGGTTCAGGAGGTCAACCTGACCTCCGTGTACCTGTGCAGCAAGTACGCCATCGAGCACATGCTCGAGCGCGGCAGAGGATCGGTGATCAACACCGCCTCGTTCGTCGCGGTCATGGGTGCGGCGACCTCGCAGATCTCCTACACCGCCTCCAAGGGCGGCGTACTGGCGATGAGCCGCGAACTCGGCGTGCAGTTCGCCCGCGACGGCATTCGGGTGAACGCCCTGTGCCCCGGGCCGGTGAACACCCCGCTACTCCAGGAACTGTTCGCCAAGGACCCGGAGCGCGCCGCCCGCCGCCTGGTGCACGTGCCGCTCGGCCGGTTCGCCGAACCGGAGGAGATCGCCGCTGCCGTGGCCTTCCTCGCCAGCGACGATTCCTCGTTCATCACCGCGTCCCAGTTCCTGGTGGACGGCGGCATCGCGGGGGCCTACGTGACGCCGCTGTAGGACCTACTTCGGCGCGCCCAATCGTGCGCCGCCGTCGACACGCACCACGATTCCGGTCGTGAACGCGTTGTCCACCAGGAATTCGATCGCGTGGGCCACGTCGTCGGCGGTGCCGACCCGCCCCACCGGCGTGGTCGCGGCGATCTGGTCGAAGACCTCGGTGCGCGCGCCGTCGGGCAGGAAGCTCCACCATTCGGTGTCGATCACGCCGGGGGACACCGCGTTCACGCGCAATGGCGCGAGCTCGACCGCCAGCACCGGAACCATCGCCTCCACACCGGCATTGACCGCCGCCAGCGCCGCGGTGGCGGGCATCGAGCCGCCCGCCGAGGCCGCCGACACCAGGGTGATCGAACCGCCCTCGTTCAGGTGCGGCAGCGCGGCTTGCGTCGCGGCGGTGTGCGGGAGCAGTTTGCCCTCGACGTGGCGGCGCAGATGCTCGAGTTCGAGCTCGCGGAACGGCGTCGTGCCCGACGGTCCGGTCACGGTCACCACCACATGGTCGATCGGCCCGATCTCCGCGAAGAATCGGGTCAGTTCCGCCTCGTCACGCGCGTCCACGGTACGGCCGGTGACGTTCTCGCCGAGATCGGCCAATGCGGCCTCGAGCCTGCCCTGGTCGCGCCCCGCGACGATCACCTCGTGCCCGTGGTCGGCGAGCCTGCGCGCCGCGGCCAGGCCGATGCCCGATGTACCGCCCACGATGACGACCCGGTTGCCCACAACATCCTCCTGATTTTCGAAGCTCTGTGTCTCGAAATATAAACGAGGCACGGTGTCTTGTAAAGTATCGGCATGACCGGAACCCGTGGCCGCCCGCGCAGCGAGGAAACCAGGCGCGCGATCCTGCGCGCCGCGCTGGAACTGTGTGAACGGGACGGCTACCAGGACCTGACCATCAAGGCCATCGCCGACGCCGCGGGCGCGGGCAGGCAGACGGTGTATCGCTGGTGGCCGGACAAGGCCGCGGTGCTCATGGAGGCGTTGGCCGGGCTCGTCGAGGAGAACCCGGCATTGCGTGTGCGCGCCGAGTCCGCCGACGTGCTCGCCGAGGTCGAAGGCTTGCTCACCGCGACCTACGAACTCACGCGCGAGCTGACGGGTCAGGCTCTGGTCGGACTGATGGCCGACGCGCAGCGCGATCCGGCGCTGTCGCAGCTGTTGCAGGACGCCGTGATCGGCCCGCGTCGTGAGGTGTTGCGCACGCTGCTGCGGCGAGGTGTGGACAGTGGTCGGTTCACCGGGGCGGTGTCGTTGGACCTCGTGGTCGATTTCGCTTTCGGAGTGATGTGGTACCGCCTGCTCGGGCGGCACGCTCCGGTCGACGGGGCGTTGGCGAAGGAAGTCGCCGCGGGTATCGCCGCCATGCTCGGGCCGAAGTGAGCGCGAGCGCCGTCGTATCGCGACCGTCGTGGAGGCGGCGACCGGTGCGGCCTGAGCGCATATGTGACCGGCATCACAATTGCGAGTGGAGTCGCAGGTCAGCGCAGATGTGTTCGCCCTCTTCCTGTTACGTGACTGTTTGCCCGGGGCGAATCCTGGGTATCGGTCTGTTTCGTGCCACACCTTCGGTTCTCGCGGCCGGAGGTGGAACGAACCGAGGTCCGTGACGGACTGGAGAGGACGTGCACGTGACCGATCGAACTTCCGAGAGTTTCCCGCTGCGACGTTCCGTCGCGGCCTCCGCCATGGGCAACGCGACCGAATGGTTCGACTACGGCGTCTACGCGGCCACCGCGACGTATCTGACCGATGCCTTCTTCCCCGGGGAACTGGGCACGCTCGGCACCATGCTCGGCTTCGCCATCTCGTTCGTGCTCCGGCCGCTCGGCGGCATGGTGTGGGGCCCGCTCGGTGACCGCATCGGCCGTAAAGCCGTGCTGGCCACCACGATCCTGCTCATGGCCGCCGCCACCGGCGCCATCGGCGTGTTGCCCACCCACGCGTCCGTCGGCGTGCTGGCGCCCATCCTGCTGATCCTGCTCCGCGTGGTGCAGGGCTTCTCGACCGGCGGCGAATATGGCGGCGCGGCAACGTATCTCGCCGAGTGCGCGTCCGACCGCAAACGCGGATTCCTCGGCAGTTTCCTCGAGTTCGGCACGCTCGCGGGCTTCGTCGGCGGCTCCGCGACGGTGCTGGCCTGCCAGCTCGCGCTCGGTTCGGACACCATGCACGACTGGGGCTGGCGCATCCCGTTCCTGATCGCCATCCCGCTCGGCCTGACCGGCTGGTACCTGCGGGCCAGGCTCGACGAGAGCCCGGTGTTCACCGAGGTCGCCGAGCACAAGCGCCCGCCAGGCGGTCTGCGTGAGGTGGTGACCACCTACCGGCGCGAGACGCTGACGCTGGCCGGACTGGTGGTCGCGCTCAACGTGGTCAATTACACGCTGCTGACCTATCAGCCCACCTATCTGCAGAAAACGATCGGCTTGGGCGAATCGGCCACCACCGCGATGATGCTGCTCGGTCAGTTGGTGATGATGCTGGTGCTGCCGTTCTTCGGCCGGCTGTCCGACAACGTCGGCCGCCGCCCGATGTGGTTGTTCTCGCTGACCGGTCTCAGCGTGCTCGCGGTGCCGATGTACTGGCTGATGGGCCAGGGCACGGTATGGGCGATCTTCGGCTTCATCGTGCTCGGACTGTTGTACCTGCCGCAGTTGTCCACCATCAGCTCCACCTTCCCCGCGATCTTCCCGACCCATGTCCGGTACGCGGGCTTCGCGCTGGCCTACAACGTCTCCACCGCGATCTTCGGCGGCACCGCCCCGCTGATCAACGAGGCCGTCATCGAGGCGACCGGCTGGTCGCTGTTCCCCGCCGTCTACATGGTCGGCGCTTCCCTGATCGGCCTGGTCGCCTGGAACTACCTGCGCGAAACCGCCGGAACCTCGCTGCGCGGTACCGAAGTCCCCGACGCGGGTGAGTCGAGTCCGGACCCGAATCCTGACCTCCCCGCCCAGCCCGCGTTCTGAATCACGGCGTCGAAACATCCGGTGGGAGTGTGCGCGGTCGTATCGGCCACCTCAATGCCGAGCCGCCACGAGCCTGTGCGTCGATCGATGCCGGAACATCGTCGATATCTCAGCGGACACCGCCCGCCAGGTCGGCGAGACGTTCGTACATCAGGGCCAGATCGCGCTGGTAGCCGAGATCGGATGGCGCCGAGCGCACCAGATGGTCGGCGACAGCGAGTCCGCGGCGGAAATGCTGGGCCGCGCCGGCGATATCGCCGGTGTCGCGAGCGAGGCTGCCCAGTTTGTCGCAGCAGGACAGCAGATCGCGGCGATAGCCGAGGTTGCCCGGGTCGGCCGCCGACAGTTCCTCGGCGATCTCGGCCGAGCGGTTGTACCAGTCTCGCGCGGCATGGTGGTCGCCGCTCGCTCGTGAGAGAGTGCCGAGGCGGTCGTAAGTGACCGATAGGTCGCGGCGGTAAGACGGGTTGGACGGCTGAGAGTCCACCAGAGCGAGATCGATGTTCATGGCGTTCCGGTATGCGCGATCGGCTTCGGCGAGATCGTTCCGTGCACGGGCGTGGTCGCCGAACCGGTGGTAGCAGAACGAGAGATCTCTGCGGTAGGTGCGGTTTTCCGGCGCGGATTCGACCAGGCTCGCGGCGACCGCGATGGCGTGCTCGTACAGTCGCGTCGCCTCCCCGTGATCTCCCTGGGCGGCTACGACTCTGCCGAGCGCGTTGTAGGCCAGCAGCAGGTCACGCCGAGACCGAAGGTTCACCGGGTCGGCGGCCGACAGTTCCTCCGCATGAATCAGGGCAGGCCTGCAGTGGGTCGCCGCGCCGTCGTAGTCGCCCTGATCCATCGCCAACGAGCCCAGCGCATCGTGGACGACCAAGAGGTCGCGACGATATCGGAGATTGCCAGGTGCGCTCGCGGCCAGTTCCTCCGTGCCCTCCAGCGCACGTCGGTAGAACCGGGCGGCTTCGCCGAAGTCGCGCCATTCTCTGGCGATGTCGCCGAGCACATTGCACGTGACGACGAGGTCGCGGCGGTACTGCGGATTGGTGGGGTCGGCGGCGAGGAGTTCCTGTGTGAGAGCGAGGGCGCGATGGTAGTGCCGGATGGCCTCGTGCGGATCGCCGTTCGCGCGGATCGCCCCGCCGAGCCGGTCTGCGGTGATCGAGAGGTCGCGTCGGTATCCGAGGTTCGAGGGTTCGGCGGCGACGAGCGCTTCGGCGATCTCCATCGAGCGCCGGTACAGGCGGATCGCTTCGTCCAGATCTCCTCGAGTCCGGGCCATTTCGGCGAGCTTGTCGTAGCCGATCGAAAGATCCCGCTGGTACTGGAGGTTGTCCGGATCGGCATCGACCAGTTCTCGCGCCATGCTGATCGCGAGCTGGTAGCGCCGAGCGGCCTCATCGAGGTCGCCGGTGGCCGACGCCAGATCGCCCAGCTTGTTGTAGGACACCGAGAGATCGCGTCGGTAGAGCGTATTCTCGGGGTCGGCCGCGGCGAGTTCTTCGGTGAGGAGGAGCGTGATCCCGTAGTGGCGCGCGGCTTTGTCGGCATCGCCCGCGGCGTGAGCGATGTCGCCGATCTTCTCGTTGACGACAGCGAGATCGCGGCGATACACGCGGTTCGCGG
This sequence comes from Nocardia sp. NPDC051900, assembly GCF_044452545.1. Lineage (NCBI taxonomy): Bacteria > Bacillati > Actinomycetota > Actinomycetes > Mycobacteriales > Nocardiaceae > Nocardia > Nocardia sp. NPDC051900. Next base: position 30,211 of record NZ_JBITBU010000024.1, read on the forward strand.
GTTCGGCCTCCGCGAGTTCTTCGACGATGGCGAGCGCGCAGTAGTGCAGTCTGGTCGCCGCGTCGACCGCGCCCGCTTTCCGTTCCAGATCGGCCAGTTTGCCGTACGACACCGACAGATCGCGGCGGTAACCGGAGTCGGCCGGTTGCGCGGTGGCGACACGTTCCCCGATGGCGACGGAGCGTCGGTACAGGCGCCCGGCTTCGGCCGCCCTGCTCGCGAGCGGGGTGAGTTCACCGTCGGAATCGCGCTTCTCGGCGAGGGGGCCGTCGAGGTCGTCATCGAGACCGAGGAGGAACGCGCGGCGGTACAGTCGCCCGGCTGCCCGCGTGTCGCCTGCGGCGCGGAGGCGATCGCCGATCTCGATCAACGAGAGCGTCAGCTGTCGTGTGCCCCCGGAGTTCGACCCGTCGGCCGGGCTATTCGGTATCGAGCTGAGGAGGAGATGGGTGATCGAGCCGGGAAGCCGGACTTCCGGGTCGCTCTCCGAGGAATCCGCGATGTATTCGGCCAACCGGCGATGATGAGCGGCGACATACTTCGCGCACGTGGAGGCGATGTATTCGTCTGTCGTGCGGAGCCGGGAGAGGATTTCGAAGCATCGCTCGCGCTGGCGGAGAGAAGCGCTGTGCACCCCGTCGGCCAGCAGCCGTACCCCGGCGTCTGTTTCCGCGCGCAGCGCCTGACCGACGAGCGCGTCGCCGAGCGGGCCGGGCGAGGGATCGAGATACCGCTCGCTCGGGAACTTGGACCGCAGCCACTGGACGACCGCCACCCGGTCGGCGGCGGTATCGAGTCCATTCCCGAAGATGACTGTCATCAGTTGTTCCGCCTCGGCGGAATCATCCGCGCCGAACAAGGTCGCCACTGCGACGGCACGGCGCAGGTCGGCTTCGGGAACTCCGTCCGGAGCGGTCTCCTGCCACTCGCGAAACGGATCGATCGCTTCCGCGGAGCTCTGCGGACGGGGCGTCGGAGCCGGTCCGGCGTCTTCGAGCGTTTGATCTTCGAACATGCGATCCCCCAATGGATTTCGTGAGCGAAAGAGCGCCGATCCTGGTGCTCAGGCTAACAGCGGGGTCCGACAGGTTCGGGCTCGTCGTTGTATGGGATCGCGTCGTGGTCGAGCGTCGTGGATGTGGGACTCGGTCACGCCGAGGAGGGTGCCTCGTCGCCCTCCGGCCAGTCGTCCTCGATGACGAGTGTCCCGTCGCGCAGCGCGGTCGCGTACTGGTCGGCGACCAGGTCGGCCGGGTAGGTCGGCCAATAGGAGACCGCGCCGGTGGGCTTGTCGATGACGCAGACGGAGCCGCCGACGATCACCGGCGGACTGTCCGGGTCGGCGTGCGGCGACCGGGGGAAGGTGGCGACGGCGACGAAGCAGGTGTCGAACTCCGCTAGCTGATAGGTGATGCCGCGATCGGCGTAATCGCCGTTGGTGAGATGCCGCTCGGCGATCCGGTGTGCCTCGGTCGGGTCCACCGGTGTGGTCGCGTCGGTGGGGTAGGCGTGGATGTCCATGTGTCGATGGCAGCGGGGGTGTGGCCGCCTGCTCCTTCCGGGTCTCTGGATAGCACGATGGCGGCTCGGCGCAAGCCGGTTTGCGGTCAGTCGAAATGGATGGTGGACAGCATCTTGCGGGCCAGGATCTCCGGATCGGAGTCGGTGGCCAGTGCTGAATTATGCAGTGCGCCTTCGCGCCACAGCGAAGCGAAGCCGTGCACCAGCGACCACGCGGCGAGTCGGGTCGACAACTGACGGTCCTGACTGTGGCGCGGCTGGATGCTCGAAACGCCGGAGCGCAGCGCCGACCCGGATCGTTCTCGCGCGGCGCGCAGAGTCTCGTTCTCCGCGTGGAGAAGGCTGTGCCGGAACATCACGTCGAAGTGTCCCGGATGCTCGCGCGCGAAGCGAATGTAGGCCACCGCGACCTCACGAAAGTCCGAACCGGCCTGCGCGAGCTGTTCGGCCAGCAGTTCGAATCCCTCGGTGGCCAACGCGGTGAGCAGTCCTGCTCGATCACCGAAGTGGTGGGCGGGCGCGGCGTGCGAGACGCCCGCGTGCCGGGCCAGGTTGCGCAGGGAGAGCGCGTCGACGCCGTCGGCGGCGATCCGCTCGGCGGCGGCGGTGAGCAGTGCCGCGCGGAGATCTCCGTGGTGATAACCGTCCTTCGCCATACCTCGATGGTGACCCATCATCTAGACATTGACAAGTTCATGACCGCGGCCGTATCTTTCCACTGTCAAGATTTGCTCTTCGATCCACAGGAGATCCCGATGGCACCGCTGGTCGTCCTCGTCGCCGTCACCGCACTCGCCCGGCTCATCGGCTGGCTCACCGGCAACGGCTGGCTCGATTCGTGGGCGCACGCGACCGCGCTCGGGCTGGCCGCGATGCTCGCGCTCACGTCGAGCGCGCACTTCCTCCAGCCGCGCCGCGACGCTCTGGTCGCCATGGTTCCGCCCCGGCTGCCGAACGCCCCGGCGCTGGTGACGTTGACCGGCGTGCTGGAACTGGCGGGTGCGGTCGGCGTCCTCATTCCCGCGACCGCCGACCTGGCCGCGGCCTGTCTGATCGCGCTGCTGGTGGCGCTGTTCCCAGCGAACGTCCGCGCCGCCCGCGCCGAACTGGGCATCAAGACCATGCCGCTGCCGCTGCGGGCGCTGGTTCAGGTCCTGTTCATCGCGGCCTGCGTGGTCATAATCATCGGCTGAGAACGGCGAAAGGCCCGCTCACGCATCGCAAGTCGATGGGTGAGCGGGCCTTTGCCGGGTCGGCGTTCAGCTGCCGCGCAGTGCCTTGGCTATGGTGCGGCGCATGAACGGCCGCGCCATGTCCTCGGGCAGGTTCGCCCAGGCCAGGAAGAATCGCGTGAGCGGGTCGAGCGCGATGTGGTGGCGGCCGCGTTCCAGGCCGCGCACGGCGGCCTCGGCGACGCGCTCGGCAGGCATCGGCTCGATCGACCCGGTGATCGCCTTGGTTTCGACCGGCTTACGGGTGTTCTCCATGGCCAGCCCCGGTGTGTCGGTGTCGGCAGGATAGATCACCGTGACGGCCACGCCTTTCGGCTCCACTTCGTAGCGCAGGCACAACGCCAGCTGCCGGATGCTCGCCTTGGTCGGTCCGTAGGCGGTATACCCGGTGATGCCGAGAAACGCCGACGTGGAGCTGACCAAAAGGATCTTTCCCCTGGACCGCTCCACCATGCCGGGCAGCACCCGCCGCACCGCGTGCACCGCACCGAGATAGTTCGCCGACATCTGCACCTCGAACTCGTCGGGCCGCACTTCGAGGAACCGCCCGGGCAGCGCGAGACCGGCACAGCAGGCGATGACCTCGCACGGTCCGTTGCGCTGCTCCAGTTCCGTGATGGCCGAGGCGAGTTGGTCCGCGCTCGTGACGTCCGCGGCGGCCCAGTCCGCGCCCAGTCGTTTCGCGGTGTCGCGCAGCGGAAGCTTCCGCCGCGCGATGAGCGAGACCTGCGCCCCACGCCCCGCGAAGGCCTCCGCCACCGCGGCGCCGATCCCTTCCGATCCTCCGGTGACGATGACGTGCTTGCCGACCCAGTCCTTGACCCGTGCCATCGCGGCGACTCAGGCTCGACTGGCGGTGACGATGTCGGCGATCCGGTCTCGCCACAGCAGATAGGTGGCGGAGCTGCCGTCGTCGGGCAGATCATCGAGCGAACTCTCGATCAGCGCGTCGGTCTTCGCCACGGTGGTTCCGCAGAAGACCTGCGCCGCCGCTTCGCTGTGCTCGTTGACGCTGTTGGTCTGCTGCCGGATGCGGGCGACCATGGCCGAGCCCAGCGACAACTGCGGCCGGAACTCACCGGCCACGTCCCAGAGTTCCTCCATCGCAGCCGATTCCACGCCGCCCGCGAAGGTGACGGCGATGCCGACGCCGCTCCACAGATCGGCGTGCCGTTTCGGCTCGAACTCGCCGATCAGCCGCACGACACCGGCCGGGCTGCCGCCGCCGATGAACCACAGCGCGCGGCCCATGCCCTGGTCCGCGATGCGCTTCAGGTTGTCGCGGTCGCCGAGCCAGCCGGGGTAGCGGGTCTCGACGTGCTTGTCCCGCACGTAGCGCTGCATCTGGAAGAACGCCTTGTAGAAGCCGTAGCCGTCGATGGCGAGCCAGCGGAACAGCGGGTGCTGCGGGAACAGCTTCTTCCACCGGAACTTCGGGATCTTCGCCATGGCGAGGCCGACGCCGACGTACATGGTCAGCGCGTATTCGCTGGCCGGGCCGTCGATCAGGTCGGCGGCGCGCCGGCCGGGCGAGAGCGAGTCGACAGCGGTGAGGCCGACCGCCGCGCCCTCGTAGGCGAACCCGCGGTACTTCGGCGGCACCCGCAAGAGGGTGGCGATCAGCTCGTCGTTGTCGGAGCTGCGGACCGCGGAGTCGATGCCGCCGACCAAATGCATCGTCACCTGCTCGAGTTCGAGCGCGGTGTGCTGGTCGGGCTGCTCGAATCCGCTGAGCACCTGGCGGACACTGGCCGGACTGGGGACGAACAGGGCCGCGCGCAGCGGACCCAACGGCGAGGGCATGGGGTTCTCCAATCGTCGGAGGAGTGGGGGATCGTCACAGGATCAAGCGACGGAAGCCGCCGTCGAAGAAGGTCAGCGCTCCCGTGGCGGCCAGTTCGGCGTCGCGTTCGGCGTGTACGACCTCGCCGACGACGATGCTGTGGTCGCCGCTGTCGAATACGGCGTCGAGCTTGCACTCCAAGCCCGCGGCCGCGTGCGCCAGCATCGGCGCCGCGGTGTGCGGTCCGGGGAACCACTCGACCTGGTCGAATTGCGCGCTGCCGTCGGGGCGCGCCGAGTCGGCGAAATACCGGGCCACCGGCTCCTGGCCCGCCGAAAGCACCGAAACGGCGAACGCGCCCGCCTCGTGGATCGCCCGGTGCAGACGCGCCGTATGGGCGACGCACACCAGGATCAGCGGGGGATCCAGCGAGACGGACGTGAACGCGTTGGCGGTCATGCCGTGCGGCCGTGGCCACCCGGTGGTGACCACGGTGACACCGGTGGTGAACGCGCCGAGCACGCGGCGCAGCTCGGCGCGGTCGGTCATGAGCGGGCGGCCTCCTTCTCCGGTTCGGGTTCACCCGCGATGTCGGCCTCCAGGTCGTCGGCCACCACGGGCTGCTCCGCCGCTTCCGGCGCGGCGCCCCGTTGCCGCCACCATTCGGCGATGCCGCGCACCCACCAGTAGACGCCGCGCGCGCCGCAGACGATGACCAGCGCGATGAACAACCCGTAGGAGATGTGCAGCGCGGTGACCACGCCGTACATGATGCCGACCGAGGCGCCGAACATGATCTGCTGCTTCTTGCCCGACGGGGTGGTGCCAGGGTCGGTGACCATGTAGTTGGTGAACAGGACGAACGCCAGACCGGTCATCATGCTCAGGCCGGCCAGGATCGAGATGTTCGGTTCGATGAGCCCGCGCACGATGGCCTGCAGCGCGAACGCGCCCACCCACGCCATGATCAGCGGCATCTTCAGCGTCAGCTTGGCGTTGAGCATGGTGCCGGTCGTGAGCAGGCCGAGCACGATGAGCGCGTCCGCCGGTCCGGTGATGTATTCGGTGAAGTGGTACGGCGGTGCGACCGCGATCATCGGGAACACCAGGAAGCACACCACGACACCGAAGTTCGACGGGTTCATGAAGTGGCGCATCTTGCCGTTGATCTTGGCGCGCAGCACCCACTTCGTGCCGACCGCGACCACGACGCCGAAGATCACCGGCCACAGCTTGTCGTGCGCGAAGGTCAGGAAGTTGAACGCCAAGCCGGTGATGTGCGCGGGCAACAGGAACTCGAACAACCCACGCGGCCCGCGGCCGCGGAAGGCCGGCGCACGCTTGTACGCCCAGGCCGCCAGGACCTCCAGCCCGATCTCGGTGGTGTAGGCGGTGGCCAGTGCGATGAACGGCCACAGGAACGGCTGCTCGAAACCGAGCAGCGGGAACCCGATCAGGTTGAAGATCGTGATCGAGATGGCGAAGTTGCGCAGCGCCAGGTAGCGCGGATCCTTCGTCGCCGCGGGCTTTTCCATCCATTCCTTAGCGAATTCGGTGCCCGAGCGCTGCATCGACGAGATGCGTTCGGCGGTGGTCGTCGGTGCGGCCGTGCCGTTGCTTTCGGGAGCGGCGCCGTTGCCGTTGGCCGCGCCGTTGCCGTTGGCCGCCGATGTTTCGTGATGACCGTTCGAGGCGGCTTTCGCCTCGCCCGGATCCTTGTTGTCGTTGTCGCTCATCGCTGCTTGACCTCCTGCGCGTCCGAGGCGAGGTTCACGGTGTGCCAGCCCGGCGCGAGCTGGAGGGATTGATCGTGCGGGGTGCCGTTGGTCTCCCGCCAGCGGAGCGTGACGTTCAACGGGGCGGCCGGATCGACCTCGCCGAGGCCGATGTGCACCTCGGTGGCCCGCTTGCCGGTGTGCCCGCTGCCGCCGTCGAGGTGGCTGGTGAGCAACCGGCCGTCCGGGGTGCGGACCTCGACCTGGGCGTCCACCGCCGGAACGCCCTGCGGGGGCAGACCGGCGACGGTGGTCGTGGCCGCGTTGCCCTCCCAAGCCTGCTTGAACAGCTTCAGGCCGAGGAACTGGCCGCCCTTCGCCTTGTTGTTGTGGTAGAAGGTCGGGTCGCCCCACTGGCGGGCGACGGCGAAGCTGAGCGCGCCGTTGCCGGAGGTGTCGCCGACCGCGATGCCGCGCGACGGCACCGGGGTGTCCATGCCGAGCGCGTGGGTGAGGTTGGCGAACTTGCCGTCGTCACCGCGGCTGAAGAAGCCGACCGGATTGCTGCCCGCCAGATCGGCGTCCGAGCTGATGATCGGCCAGGCCCAGGGGTACCTGGTCAGGTCGTCGTTCATGGTGCCGAGTTCCTGGATCTGCGGCCACCGGTTGGTCTCACCCTTGATCATGCCGGTCGCCTGGATCAGTTCGTTGCGGCCGTCGTTGTCGAAGTCATCGATCTTGGCGTCCCAGCCCCAGGTCTCCCAGGCCAGCCCGACGTCCGTGGCGCGGTTCTTGAACGGCGCGATGCCCTCGGCCAGTTGACGTGCCGCGTCGGCGGTGTCTTTGGCCGTGTTGTAGAACGCGAAGTGGCCTTCCATGAGCGCGAAGCGCACGGCGATGTTGCTGACGAACAGGTCGGGCATGCCGTCGCCGTTCAGGTCGCCGAAGTCGGCCGCCATGCCCTTGTCCGAATCATGGCCCATCACATAGGACTTCGGCTCGGTGATGCCGCGTTCGCCCTCGGCGTAGCCGAAGCGGATCTGGCCCGGTGTGGACTTGTTGACGAACAGGCGGTCGCGCCCGAAGTCGTTGGCCACGTACAGCTCGGGAAGCTGATCGCCGTTCAGGTCGGCCGCGGCGGCGGCCAGCGCCCATCCGGTGTCCATGCCGATCGGGAACGGGTTGGCCACCTCGCGGTACTCGGCGGTCGGCTCGTCACCCGATTTGGCGGAGGCGAGGGTGAAGATGCGATCCTTGCCGCCGTTGCGCGCGTTGGACAGCGAGTCGGTCATCCACAGCGCGAGCTGGCCGTCCTTGGAGAGCACGTCCATGTCGTTGAAGTACTGGCCCAGGTAGATGTCCGGCTTGCCGTCACCGTCGAAGTCGGACACCGAGACCGCCGCGGTGATCCAGCGCTGGCCCTCGTAGTGCCCGTCCGGGGTGTTCGGGGACGGCACGATGTCCACCGGGCGGAACGCCTTGGCGTCCAGGTGGGTCGCGTTGGCGCGCTGCAGGTACAGAATCGGCGTGCGGCCGTAGTACGACACCAGCGCGTCCATGCGGCCGTCACCGTTGAAGTCGCCCGGGATGCAGCCGGACGGAACCGTGGAGGAGTCGGCGGGCAGCGGCCGCGGATCGAGCACGAAGGGCTCGTAGCGGGCGGTATTGCTGTCCGGCGTCGGCGTGATGAAAGCCGTGTCGGAGCGGGGGTCGACCACGCACAGGTCGTCGGCCAGCCGGTTGCCGTCGAAGTCGTTCATCGCGATGGCCGCGCCGACCGAGGAGATCCAGGCCGACAGGTGCTTGTACGGCTCGCGCAGCTCGCGGATCTTGCGGTCGGTCGGCAGGCCCTTTGGCAGCGCGATCGGCATCGCGGTGAAGTCGAACTTGCTCGCGATGGGGCCGCCCGCCTCGTCGTAGGTGGGCAGCAGCGCCGACCGTGCGGGAATGAACAGCGAGCCCATCAGCAGCAGCGCCACCCCGGGCACCACCGCCTTTCGGAGGAGGGATCGATTGATGGGAATTTTCACGAGTGCTGCTCCTCATGGGCGAGTGTGAATTGCTGTCCCGCGGTGTCCGCGAGTCCGTCGAGCACCTCGCGCAGCGTGGCCAGCGCCTGGTCCATTTGCTGCTCGGTGTGCCTGCAGTTGATGAAGAACCGCAGCCTGGCCTCTCCCGCCGGGACGACCGGGTGGGTGATGGCGTTCACGCTGAAGTCGCGTTGCAGCATGGCCAATGCCGCCAGCACGGCCGGTTCGTCGGCGCCGGTCATCACCGGGATGATCGGCGAACCCTCCGACGTGCCGATGTCGAAGCCGTAGTCCTTGGCGCGGCGGTGGAAGTACTCGCTGTTGTGCCGCAGCCGCGCCACGCGTTCCGGCTCGTCGCGCAGGACCCCGAGCCCGGCCAAGGCGGCGCCGATCGCCGACGGGGCCGGGGCGGCGGTGTACATGCTCAAACCGCCCGCGACGTACTTGAATCCGTCGACCAGTTCCCGGTTGCCCGCGAGGTAGCCGCCGACGCTGCCGAGCGCTTTGGACAGGGTGCCCATCCAGACGTCCACGGCGTCGCCGGGTAGGTCGAACAGCTCGCGCACACCGTGTCCGGTGGCGCCGAGGGTGCCGAACGAATGCGCCTCGTCGATCATGATCGAGCAGTCGTAGCGCCGGGCCACCTCGATGATCTCGGGCAACCGCACCACGTCGCCGTCCATGCTGTAGAGGCCCTCGATGATCACCATGGCCCGGTCGAAGCTACGCCGCGACATCTTGAGGATCGTCTCGAGCGACTCCGGATCGTTGTGCCGGAAGGAAACTCGCTTGCAGCGCGACCACTCCGTGCCGGAGACCACGCTGTGGTGGATCAGCGCGTCACAGACCGCGAGATCGCGCTTGCCGAGCAGGAATCCGACCGCGGCGGCGTTGGTGAGGTAGCCGCTCGCGGTCACCAGCGCCGCCTCGGTGTCGTAGATGCGCGCGATCTCGGCTTCCAGTTCGCGATAGATCGGCAGCTCGCCCGCCACGATCCGGACCGCGGCGGCGGAGGTGCCGTACTGATCGATCGCGTCCTTGGCGGCCTGTCGTACCCGGGGGTCGGCGGCCAGGTCCAGGTAGCCGAAGCTGCTGAAGTTCACCACGTCCCGATCTGCCATCCGGGTCACCGCGCCGCTGATGCCCTCGTGCGGCAGGTAGTACGGGTTGACCAGACCGACCTCGTTGACCCAGGCGTCGAACCGCCCGAACCGCTGCGCGGCCTCGAGCACGCCGGGGTGGTCACGGAACGACGTGTGCGCGACTCCGCGCGACGCGCTGTTGCCGTTGCCGGTCGCCGCGGTAGGGACGGCGGGGCCGTCCGCGGCACGCGCGCCGTTGCCGGTCGCCGGGGCGGTGTTCTCACCGTTGGCGTGCCTGGCCAGCAGTGCGCGGGCCAGTTCCCTGTTGTTGCCGGTCATTCGTCCTCGCTCCTCGCCGCGCGCTCTTCTTCCTGGACAATCTGCTCGGCAATTCGCGCGCCGAGCCCGCGCAACGTCAGTCCGATCACGGCGAGCACCGACAGCTGGGTGCCGAGCACTTGCACCACGCGGGCGCCGAACTCCATGCCCATCAGCGAATCCATGCCGAGCTCGGGCAGCGGGGTGTTCAGATCGATCGTCTCGGCGTCGACGCCGAGCACCGCGGCCAGCTGCTCGGCGAGCAGGTAGGCCACCACCTCGCCGCGCTGCTCCACCCCCAGTTGGAGGATCTCCGCCCGCAGCGCGCCCGCGCCCGACGCCCCGCCGCCCGCGGCCGCCACCTGGTCGGCGAAACGCGGTGTGCGGGTGGACGGGCGATGCGCCAGCGCCCACTGGCTCCAGTCCACGTCGAACAGCACGATCTGCGGCAGGTTCAGCCGCAGGCATTCGCCCAGCAGATCGGTGGCCACGTCCATGTCCACCGAGCGGTAACCGGTCATCTCCGCATATCGACTGACCGCCTCGTAATCGGCCATGCCGCCGCCACCGCTCATGAAGCCCCAGTTCACCGCGAGTGCGGCGGCGCCGCGGGCCCGGCGGGCGGACGCGATCATGTCCAACACGGAATTCGCGGCCGCGTAGCCGAATTGGGGCGAGATGCCGACGATGCTGCTCGCCGAGGAGAACAGCACGAACATGTCGAGGTCGATGTCGGCGGCGGTGACGGCGGTGTCCAGGTTGACCGCACCGGCGACCTTGGGCCCGAAGATCTCCGCCAGCGACTCGGCGGTGATCTGCGGGACCTCGAGGTTGTTCACCACGCCGGCCGCGTGGAACACCCCGCGCAGGGGATGTCCGCTGGCCTGAATGCGTTCGACCAGCGCGGCGACGGCGTCGTAGTCGGCCATGTCGAGACGCTCCTCGACGACCTCCACGCCCGTGGCGGTGAGCTCGGCGACCGCGGCGCGGGCCGCGTCACCGGTCGCGCCGCTGCGTCCGGCCAGCACCACGCGCCGCGCGCCGATCCGCACCAGCCAGCGCGCGGTGGCCAGGCCGAACGCGCCGAAGCCGCCGGTGACCAGGTAGCTGGCCGCGGGGTCGATCGGCAGACTCGGCCGCTTGGCCAGCACGGTCGGTTCCGGTTCCCGCAGATCGAGCACGACCCGGCCGATCTGCTTGGACCGCACCACGGTCTCGAACGCCTCGGCGGTCGACGTGAGCGGGAACGCGGTGTACGGCAGGTACTCGTACGTGCCGTCGTTCAGCGCGTCCATCGCCCGGCGCGCCGCGCGGCGGACCAGCTCGGGGCGCACGGCCAGGGCGCGGTCCATGTCCACGGCGAAGAACGACAGGTTCCGGTCGAAGGGGCGCAGGTCGATCGCGCCGCCGCCGTAGATGTCGGCCTTGCCGATCTCGATGATCCGCCCGAACTCGGCGGCCGCCCGAAGGTTCTGCTGAAGGATCTCGCCGGGGGAGGAGTTGTAGACCACGTCGACGCCACGTCCCGCGGTCAGGCCGAGCACGTCGTCGACGAAGCTGATCGAACGCGAGTTGACCACCTCGTGTGCCCCCGCCGCCGCGGCCACCGCTCGGCGCTCTTCCGAGCCCGCCGTCGCGATCACCCGCGCACCGAGGCGCACCGCCACTTGGACCGCGGCCATGCCCATGCCGCCCGCCGCGCCGTGGATCAGCACCGTCTCACCCGGTCGCAGGTGCGCGAGCTCGCCGAAGGCGAATTCGGCGGTGAGGAAGGGCAGTACCGAGCTGGAGTGGCACGGGTCGAGCTCGGTGTCCGGGTAGTCGAGTGGCATCGTGGCGCCCTCGTCGGGCCGGAGGGTGACGTACCTGCGAACCAGGTCCCTGGCACACACCGACATCTCGTCTCCGACGGCGACCTCGGTCACTCCCGGGCCGACGCGCTCGACCACGCCGAAACCGTCCATACCCAGGTCGGTGCCGAAATACGTGCCGGCAAGCTCCTTTTCGGTGAGCACACCGAGCACCTTGAGCGCGTCCTTGTAGTTCAGGCCCACCGCGTCCATCCGGATCTCGACCTCGCCCGGCCCCGGCGGCACGCGATCGACCGCGCGCCACGCCAGGTCCGACAGCAATCGGGAGCGCGGAACCTCCAGGCGGAAAGAGGTTTCCGGGTCGGTCAGCGGCGCGGCCTCGTCCCAGACCGCCAGATGGTCGCGCAGGGACTTGCGCAGATGCAGCGCCCAGCACGCGCCCGCCCGCAAGGCGACCTCGTCGGCTCGTCCGTCGCCGAACACCTGCTCCAGGATGTCCGCGGCGCGCGTAGTGGATTCGGTGTCGACCAGTCGCCACTGCACCGCGGGCTGCTCGTTGCGCAGCGTGCGCCGGGCGCCGGTGAGCGCGGCCTGCGCGGGATGGGCGAAGGCGTCGACCGGCAGGCAGAACGCCTGCTCGGTGACCACCACCGCGCGCACCTCGGTCGCCGGGGCGTCGTCGTCCTCCTCGCCGACCACCAGTTCGCCGACCGCTTTGGCGACCTGGGCGAGCCCGTAGGCGTTGGGCACCGCGTCCAGTTCGGCGCCGGACACCACGACGAGGCGACCGCGCGTCACGCCGGGCCGTTCCTGCGCGGCGCGCAGGGCGGCGAGGACACGATCGGAGGCGTCGGCCTCCTCCGGTTCCAGGGTCAGGATCTCCGCCGACGCTCGCGCGCTGGCGATCTCCTTCGCGCGCTGGGAGACGGCGCCGCCCAGGCTGACCACGAGCAGGAACTCCTCCCCGTCCGCGGGTTCGTCGGCGGTCGCGGTGTCGTCGACGATGGACCACACCGGCTCGTAGAACAGCCCGTCGAGCTGCTCGTGCAGATCCGGATCGCCCCCGAGGGCGGCAAATCGTACACCCGAAAGATGCAGTGCCACGGCGCCTTCCGGCGAAGCGACGGTGATGTCCGCGCACAGCGGGTCGCCGTCGACGCGGCGGACGAGCACGACGGCCTGCTCGGGCAGCGGGCCGGTCCAGCGGACCCCGGCGACCGAGGACGGCACCACGACGCTCGCGCCGTGCGCGGTCTGCGCGTACAGCGCCGCGAAACATTGCAGCGCGGCGTCGACCGCCGCGGGATGGGCCAGATGCGGCAGGCTCGGCGCGCTCCCGGCCAGCGGCGTGAGATCCAGCCGGGCCAGCACGGAGTCGGAACCCACGCTGGCGGCGGTGATCAGCCGGAAGCTCGGTCCGTAGGCGAGGCCGTGCGCGGCCAGGCCGTCGTAGAGCGTCGCCGCGGACACCTCCACCGCGTCGGCCGCCGGGGTGAGGTCGACGGAGCGCGCGTCGACGTCCGCCTCGATCAGCCTGCCGTACGCGTTGACGGTCCAGGTGGTCGCGGTGGCGGCGCGCGAACGCAGGGTGAACCTGTGGGTGGTCTCCTCGACGGTGAGACGCAATACCGGCACGTCGTGCCTGCCGATCACCAGCGGCGCGACGAACTGGACCGACTCCAGCCCGAAGCAGGCGCGACCGGTCCGCACCGCGACGGCGCTGAGCGCGGCGTCCAGATAGGCCGCGCCCGGCAGCACGACGGAACCGTCCACCACGTGATCGGGCAGCCACGGCAGCGCGGCCACCGACAACTCGACTTCCCACTCCGGCGCGGACGCCGCGGTGCGCTGGCCGAGCATGACGTAGCCGTCGACCGCGCCGACGCGGTCCGCCTCGATCGCCGGGTCCTCGGTCCACAGCGTGCGGCGCTGCCACGGGTAGCGAGGCAGATCCAGATGCGCCACAGGCGTTTCCGGTGCGCCCGGCGCGTGCGCCGTGTCCAAGCCGCCCGTCTGGTACAGCTCGCCGACCGCGCGCAGCAGGTTGTCGCGGTCGTCGGCGTTGCGGGACAGGGTGCTGATCGCCGCGCCGTCCAGGCCGCGGCGCACGAACGCCTCCTTGATGTTGCCGCTGAGCACCGGGTGCGGTCCCACCTCGAGGAAGACCCGGTGGCCTGCGTCGAGCAGGCTGTCCACGGCCGCGCCGAACCGCACCGGCTCGCGCACGTTGCGGCACCAGTACTCGGCGTCCCAGTCGGGGCCGGACAGTTCCCCGCCGGTGACGGTGGACCAGATCGGCACTCGCGCGGGTCGCGGCGCGAGTCCGGCGAGCACCGTGGTGAGTTCGCCGAGGATAGGGTCCATCAGGTGACTGTGGTAGGGCACCTCGACGCGCAGCGCCCTGGCGAAGACGCCTTCGGCGGTGAGTTTCTCCCGAATACGGTCCAATTCGGCCGAGTCGCCGGACAGCGTCGCCGCGGAGTGGCTGTTGATCGCCGCGACGCAGACGCCCGCAACGCCCGCGAGACGCTCGCGCAGTTGGTCTTCCGAAAGGCCGACGGCGAGCATGCCGCCGGTGCCCGCGGTGGTGGCCTGCAATCGGGCGCGGTGATAGCTCACCAGCAGCGCGTCGTGCAGCGACAGCGAGCCCGAGGCGTAGGCCGCGGCCACTTCGCCGACGCTGTGGCCGACCACCGCGGCGGGGTGAATGCCGAGTTCGGCGAATTCGGCCAGGAGCGCGGCCTGGACCAGGAAGTTCGCCGGCTGCGCGTACGCGGTTCTGGTGATCTGCGACTCCGCCTCGGGGCGCAGCAGTTCCTCGACGATCGACCAGCCCGCGATGTCCCGGAAGATTTCGTCGATCGATCGCGCGGCGGCGGCGAAATGCCCGTCGGCCTCGAGCAGGCCACGGGCCATGCCCCACCACTGCGGGCCCATGCCGCTGAACACGAACACCGGCTGGGTGGAGCCGTCGGTGAGCGCGCGGGCGGGTGACTTGCTCGCGCCCGCCGCGAAATCGGCCAGCTGCGTGCGCAGATCGTCGGTGTCGCGGTAGGCGAACGCCGCGCGGATCGGATGGTGCGCCCGCTGCGTCCACGCCGCCTCGGTCACCGCGTCCGCGGGGATGGTCTCGGTCAGGTCGTGCACCTGGGTGGCCATCGTGCGCAACGCGGTCTCGTTGCGGGCCGACAGCGGCAGCACCGTGATCGGCCCGCGCGTCCGCTCCTGCGCGGGCGCTTCCGGCGCGCGGGTGAGGACCGCATGGGCGTTGGTGCCGCCGTAGCCGAAGCTGTTGACCGCCACCGCGGCCCGGCCGTCGTCGTTGGGCAGCGGTTCGGTCTCCAGCGGAATGCGCACCCGCAGCTCGTCGAACCGGATCTCCGGGTTCGGGTTGTCCAGCCGCAGTTGCGGTGCGATGACGCCGTGGTGCAGCGTCAGCGCGGCCTTGATGAGACCCGCGACGCCCGCGGCGGCCTCGGTGTGGCCGATGTTGTTCTTCACCGAGCCGACCGGCAGCGGTTCGTCGCGGCCCTCGACCGCGCCGTACACCGCGCCGAGGGCGGCCAATTCGAGCGGGTCGCCGACGGGTGTGCCGGTGCCGTGCGCCTCCACATAGCGGACGTCGTGCGCGTCGATGCCCGCCAGCCGGTGCACGCGCCGGGCCAGCGCCTCCTGCGCGGCCGGGTTGGGCACCGGGATGGCCAGCGTACGGCCGTCCTGGTTCACGCCGCTGCCGCGCACCACCGCGTAGATCCGGTCGCGGTCGCGGACCGCCGCGTCCAGCGTCTTCAGCACCACGGCGCCGGCGCCCTCACCGCGCCCGTAGCCGTCGGCGGCCGCGTCGAAGGACTTGCACCGGCCGTCGACGGAGAGGAAGCGGCCCTTGCACATGGAGATGAACGCCTCGGGGCGCAGCATCGCGTTGGCGCCGCCGACGATCGCCGTCTCGCACTCGCCCGACTCCAGCGCCAGCACCGCCTGGTGCAGCGCGACCAAGGAGGAGGAGCAGGCGGTGTCGATGGTCATCGTGGGCCCGAGCAGATCCAGCAGGAACGCGATGCGGGCCGACAGCAGCGTGTGTGACGAGCTGGTCGGGCTGTGGCTGTTGATCGAGGCCCTGGCCACCGAGCCGCTGCGTACCAGCGCGTTGTCGTTCATGAAGCCGCCGACGAACACGCCGACCTCGCGGCCGCCGACCCGGCCCGCCATCCCCGCGTCGTCGAGCGCTTCCCAGGCGACCTCGAGCAGCAGCCGCTGCTGCGGATCCATGATCGACGCCTCACGCTGGGAGATGCCGAAGAACTCGGCGTCGAAGTCCCACAGCGACTGGGTCAGGAATCCACCATGCCTGGTGTACATCCGCCCCGGGGCGTCCGGGTCCGGGTCGTAGAACTTCGCGAGGTTCCAGCGGTCCGCCGGTACTTCCACGATCCCGTCGCCCTTGTGCACGACGAGATCCCAGAAAGTGTCCGGTCCGTCGATGCCGCCCGGAAAACGGCAGCCGATACCGACAATTGCTACATTGGGCATGAAAAATCCCCTGATGCTCGGGCATTCGGAAACGCAGACGGTTTCACGTCGGCGTCGTCGAATCAGCGTGGAGACAGCCGGAATCGCGGCACCGGTAAACCTGTTCGGCCATTGGCGCCGTCCGGCGGTGAAGTGGTTCCGCGGTAGGAGGTCAGTGTCCACCCATGGTAGGAGGGGTGATTCGCGAAGGTCAATACGGAATCATGCGGGCGATTACCGAAAACCATTGCTGGGCAAGTAATGCCGAATCCATCATCAACGCAGTTCAGAGGGGGTATGACGGGATTATTCTGGCGTTATTACAGAGTTATCGAGCGGTGGAACCGGTGTGAATTACATCGTTATTCCGATGTTATTCCGTACCGTCCGGCTCCGGAGCGCCGGAAGGTGTTGAGTACGCGGTCCATTCGTGGCTACGATGGCTCGTCGAAAAGCACTGGCTGAAAGGCGATGGGCGTGGATTCGTACAACACCGGGCAGTTCCGCATCGAGGCGGAGGCCGAACCCATCGAAAGCCTGGAGTGGCTGCTGGCGTTCACCGAGCAATACATCGCGGGGTGGAACAGCGGTGATGGCGCGGCGGTCGCGAAATGCGTCACCGAGGACACGATCTGGCACGACCCCTCGCTGGACGCGCCCGCGCACGGCCGGACGGGTGTGGAGAAGTTCGTCGCCGACACGGTGCGCTCGTTCCCGGATGTCGCCTACACCAACCCCTTTCCGCCGGTACTCGCCGCGGACGGCCGGCTGGCCTTGGTGCCGTGGCGGATGACCGGCACCCATCTCGGCCCCATCGACCCGCCCGGTTTCGGCCCGACCGGCAAGAAGCTCGATCTGCTTGTCATCGACGCGTGGCAGTTCCGTTCCGGGCTGATCTGGCGCAGCCAGGCCACCTGGGATCTCACGGAGATGCTGCTGCAATTGGGTCTGATGCCGCCGCGGGGTAGCGCCGCCGAGCGCGCGATGGCGCGCGCCCAGCGATTCAGGTCCAAGCTGCCCTTCTGATCCGGGCGGTGGTTCACTCGCCGAACAGCGTGGCGAACCGCTCCACCGCGAGCAGGACCGAAGCGCCGACGGATTCCAGCTCGGCGCCCATGCCTACGAGCAGATTCACGATCGCGGGCACCAGCACTTCGAGCAGACCGTCGTCGCCCAGGTGACCGGCCATCTCCAGTTGGACGAAGCCGAACAGTCCCATCCACAGCTGCGCCGCGGCGGACCGCACGTCCGGGGTGTTGATCAGCCCGGCGTCCTGCGCGCGCTGCACCGCCCCGACCACGTGGTCGAAGGTTTCCGCGTAGTGCTCGAACTCCGAATCGTGCCCGGCCACGAGCACATTGCCGCGGTTGATCTTCAGGTCGATGCGTGTCCCGGTGCCGAACATCAGCTGGAAGAGTTCCGGCCGCCGCTGGGCCTCGTCGCGGAACACCAGGCCGAGCACGAGCAGGTCCGTGATCGGCTCGTCGCTCACCCCGGCCGCGGTCATGCGCTCGGCCAGTTGCGCGAAGCCCGCGGAACCCGCCGCCCGGATCAGGCCGGGCATCCCGCCGAAGTTGGAGTACACCGCCATCGTGGAGACCCCGCACATACGGGAAACGCGGCGGACGGTGAGCGCGTGCAAACCTTCGGTCGACACCACCTCGACGGTCGCGTCGATCAGGCGATCGCGCAGCGCGGTGTTCATCGTGTCCGTCCCGGCGGCCGGGCGCACGGCTAGTTCGGTTGTTCCGGCAGTCTGCTTGCTCATCGCTTCCGTTTCCCCCGGCGCCATCACGCCGTGACGCATAGATGCACTGGTGCGCTGTCTTCCGGAAGGCGGTATCGCCGCTCGACCGAGGGCGCCCCGGTCCTGATCAGCGCGCGGGCCACCGGTCTCGGCGCCGGGGGAACGAAGTCGATTTCGATCGATGCACCATCGATTCGCTCGGGCCGGAAAGCTGACCGTGGTTCATCGCGCACAGATATCTCCGTTCTTGCCGCACGAACGGGCGGGCAGAGCATGAGGTAGAGCCGCGTTCGCGGGCTACGAAGAGCAGACGCACCCGCCAGGAGGTGCGTGTCGGAGGTGAGTGTCGTCACTGAAACTCTATGTGATACAGCGTAACATCCACAGCGATTCCGCCGAATGTTTTGTGTCCTTATGTAATTCGCTGTTCGGCACGCTGTTGTGACGTTCGCCGACGGCGCGGCGGAAGTTCTGGGGCCGGTGACAAACGATGTCCGCCCCGCGCTCGGCACGCGATGTCGATAATTGGACAAATAAGACATCGGTTCGGTGCACGCCTCGGCTATCGGTTGCCGCCGATTCTTGTTCCGCGTGGTCACGAACACGCGACAACGTTATCGTTCGCAAAGGACAGTTTCGTGGGTGGGGAGGTCGGCCGATGGCGGCATCGATTCCGGGAATCATCGCGTGGCCGGTCGTCGGCTTCGTCGCGGCCGTCTTCGCGGGCCGGTGGTTGCTGGTACACGACACGATCGTCGACCGGCTGCTGAACAAGCTGTTCGGGTGGGGATTGCTGAGTCTGCTGCTGTATCGCTGCGGCATGACGCCCGGCATCGCGAGTCTCGCCCATCAGCTCGCGCTGGGTTGCACGGTGATGTCATCGATGTGCGTGCAAGGGATCGTCCGCATCTGGGCGTTGGGCGCGGAACCGGCCGCGGTCCGGCGCAGGCACCGCGTCTGCTGTCTGCTGGCGGCCGCGTCCACCGCCGCGATCCTGCTGGCGGGCACGTCGGCGCGACAGGAGGGCAGGTTGGTCGAGCTGACCCTGGACACCGAGGGCGTGGTGGTGTGGACCGCGTTCGGACTCCCGCTGTTGCTGAACGTCTGGCTCCTGGCCCGCATGTGCGCGCAGGAACTGCGGGCCGGTGGCATCGGATTGGCGGGAAAGCTGGTGTGTGGCACGCTGATCTGGGCGGCGACCCTTTTCGGGGCGAATCTGGTGCTGTCGACGGTATGGGTCGTCACCGGATGGCAAGGCTTGGGCGCGCAGATGGTCAGGGTCGAAACGACGGTCACCCTGTGCCTGATGGTCGACGCGACGTTGGTCGCGATTCCGCTGGTCCAGACGTTGCTGGCGATGGCGGAACTGGATCGGGCCGGACGCGCCGGTCGCAGGCTGCGCCCGCTGTGGCGGGATCTCACCACCGCGGTGCCCGAGATCGTGCTGCGGCCCGCGGCCGGTGAGCAGGCCGACCCGGAGACCCGGCTGATGCGCATGACCGTGGAGATCCAGGACGCGCTGCTGCAACTCGGCCGCTACGCCCCGACGTCGGCGACGGCAGGCTCGGGATGTCCGCTCACCGACTACGCGCACCAAGTGGCGTGCGCGGCGCTCGCGCGTGAGGCGGGAGCGGCCCCGATCGGATCGTCCCCGGTCCGGTTGCCGGTTCCGGCGCCCGATTTCGACGCCGGGCTGCGGCAACTGCTCGGTCTCGCCCGGGTGTGGCCCGGGGCCCGCGCGGCGGCGGGCGAGCGGGTCCACTCGGCCGTCGGCGTCGGCTAGAGCACCGCTTGGGTCTGGGTGACCTTCGCGACCAGCTTGTCCGCGTCGTCCCGGATCACCGTCTCGACCACGACGAACGAGCGTCCGGCGTGCAGCGGCGTGGACGACGCGACGGCGTACCCGGAACGGACCGCGCGCAGGAAGTTCGTCTTCGACTCCACCGTGGTGGTGCCCTGCTTGCCCTCCGGCAGGTTGAGGAACGCGCAGACCGCGCCGGTGGCGTCGGCCAGCGACATCAGCACCCCGCCGTGCAGCACGCCGCCCAGCGTGCACAGCGACTCGTTCCAGGCCAGGCGGCTGCGCACCAGCTCGGGCCCGTGCGCGAGCACCTCGACGCCGAGGCGTTCGGTGAACGGCATGGTCTGGTGGAACAACTTGGTGCCCGTCTCATCGATCATGTCCGCGATCTTGCCTGCCGCGGGTCACGGAGTCGATTACCTCGCGGGTAATCGACCTTCGTTCGCCGCCGTTGCCGAACGGTGACCCGCACATCGGTTGCGTATCGGTCCGCGTGCGGCGAAACGCGGCGGCGGCGCGCGGGTATCAGCTGTTGAACCCGATGAACAGGAGAAACGCGATGACCAACCTCCAACCGTTCTATCGGCAGGTGCAGGCCCACTACGACCTCTCCGACGAGTTCTACGCACTCTTCCTCGACCCGACGATGACCTACAGCTGCGCCTGGTTCGAGCGACCGGACATGACGTTGGAGCAAGCGCAGCGCGCGAAGATCGACCTGGCCCTGGGCAAGCTCGACCTGCGGCCGGGGATGACCCTGCTGGACGTCGGCTGCGGGTGGGGGTCGACGATGCTGCGCGCCGCGACGGCCTACGGCGCCACGGTCGTGGGTCTGACGCTCAGTCGCAACCAGTACGACCACGTCAGGGACAAGATCGAGCGCGAGCGCATCCCCGGTGTGCAGGTCCGGCTGCAGGGTTGGGAGGAATACGAGGGCGAAGTCGACCGGATCGTCAGCATCGGCGCGTTCGAGCACTTCCGGCGGTCGCGCTACGAGACGTTCTTCCAGCGGTGTCACCGGATGCTGCCGCCGGACGGCAGGATGCTGCTGCACACGATCGTGGGGTGGACGTTGAAAGACATGCGGCGCATGGGCATCCCGGTGACCCGGGACGACGCGCTGTTCCAGATCTTCATCAAACGAGAGATCTTCCCCGGCGGGCAGCTGCCGCATCCCGCAGAGGTCACGCGGCTGGCCGGGCGCGCCGGGTTGGGCACGGAGAAGATGCAGGAATTGCGGCCGCACTACGCGCGCACCCTCGACTGCTGGGCCGAGGCGCTGCGGGCGCATCGGGAGGAGGCGGTCGCCCTGGCATCCGAGGAGGTCTACCAGCGGTACATGAAGTATCTGACCGGGTGCGCGGCGCAATTCCGCGCCGGTCGCATCGATATCGTGCAGTTCACGCTGGTCAAGTGACGCTCATTCAGAGCCGCCCCGGCGGGGGCCGGTTCAGCTCATCCGCGCCACCACGGCGTCGGGGAGATGGGGAAGCGCGAGGTCGATCAGCCGCCACGGCCACCCGGGGACGCAGGCTCGGCGTCGCTCCTGCTCGATGGCGGCCACCATCGCCGCCACGCCCTTGTCCAGGGGCGCGACCATCCGCGCGTCGCCCGCCTTGGCCGCCATATCGGTGGCGATGAAACCCGGCAGCAGGGTGGTCACCCGGATCGGCGAGCGTGCCAATTCGGTGGACAGTGCCTCGCCGAGCGCGGCGAGCCCCGCCTTGCTCGCCGAATAGGCCGCCTTCTTGCCGGGCAGCCCGCGCACCGCGCTCATCGACGCGACGAGTACCAGATGCCCCGCCCGCTGCGCGCGGAAGATCTCCAGCGCCGCTTCCGCCTGCGCGAGCGCGCTGACGAAGTTCGTGGTGGCCGTCGCGAGATTCGCGTCGGCCCGTCCGGTGCCGATCAGCGCTCCCTTGCCGATCCCGGCATTGACGATCACCCGGTCCAAGCCGCCGAGCTCGTCGCGCAGTTCGCCGAAGACGGCCGGCACCGCCGCGTGGTCGTCCACGTCGAGCGCGCGCACCGCGATGTTGATTCCGGGATGACTCGCCACCAGCTCGTCGCGCAACTGTGTGAGCGCGTCCAGCCTGCGGGCGCACAGCGCGAGGTCGCGGCCCTCGGCGGCGAAATCGCGCGCCATGGCGGCCCCGAGGCCCGCGCTCGCGCCGGTGATCAGAATCCTTTTTCGCGACATGCGGCTGACCTTATAAGGCACGGTCGGACGTCGTCCGTCGAGTGCGCCTCCGTCGTTTCAGTCGCCGGAGGAGCCGGTCGGCGGCGCTGTCGACAGCAACCGCCACGGCCCGCAGTTCTCGGTCTTGAACCCGACGTCGGTCGGCTTGATCCGCACCCGGACCGGGCCGAGCCGGGTGTAGTTGTTCGCGATGATGTACTGCATGTTCGTGTTGTCGCCCTCGACCTTCCACAACCTGCGCCAATCACACGCGTAGGCGGGGTCGCTCGTGCCGGGCGCCTCCCAGAGACCGGGGACGATATCGACGCCGACCGAATAGACGCCATCCTGCGAGATGGTGTTCGCGGGTTCGGCCGTCGCCGTCGCCGCCGCGAGCAGGGTCACCGCGGAACCCATGGCTCCCGCGAGGAGGAGCGCGCTAGCACGCATACCGGTTCTCCTTGACTTGTACTCCCGCCGCGTCCACGGGTCGTCGTGCTCCCGCCGTCGCGGCCGACTCGAGAGATCCTCCGCATCTCCGCGGCAAGCATTACCAGAACCGACCAGGTGGTGTGCCGGAATCCGCGTTTCCGGACCGGACCACACGGACATCGCTATCGCCCAGAAAATTCCGGGCAATCCCGACGTATCGGGAAGTCGCTACGGATTTCGGCGTGCCGATCGAGACAGTGACGACCCACGTGCATTACGCTCTGCTATCTCTGCGCAAACCGCCGGGGCGGATCTGACCGCCGGGCGTCGCGCATGCTGTAACACTTCGATCACGCACCTTGCTTTGCTGATACATGCGTTGCCAGAGTGACCATTGGGTTTGGTGTTACAAGTGGGAAGGGAGGGGTGCTCCGTCCCGGGGCACCGACCGCACTATGAAGCCAAGCATCGTCAAAGCCGGTATCTGCGCCGCGGTCACGACCGCGGTAACGGTGACGTTGTCCGGATTGCTTCCGGCCAGCGCGCAGGCGGCGCCGTCGCCGCTGGACATGTCGAAGAAGCTCGCAGGCAAGACCGTATTCCTGGACCCCGGCCACCAGGGGTCCAACCACTCCCAGGACTTGGCCAGACAGGTCAGCGATGGTCGCGGCGGCACCAAGGACTGCCAGACCACCGGCATGACCACGATGAACGGCGTTCCCGAGCACACCATCACCTGGAACGTCGCGCAGGTCGTCAAGACATCGCTGGAGACGCTCGGCGCGCACGTCGTGCTGAGCCGCCAGGACGATATGAACTGGGGCGGCTGCGTCGACGAACGGGCCCGCGCGGCGAGCCAGTCCGGCGCCGACGTCGCCGTGAGCATCCATGCCGACAGCGCGCCCGCGCAGGATCGCGGATTCCACCTGATCATCCCGGAGCTGCCCATCCCGAATCTGATCGTCGATCAGGTCCAGGCGGGAGCGGGACTCGCCGCGTCCAAGTCGGTGCGCGACGCGTATCGCGATGCGGGATTCCCGCCCGCAAACTACGGCGGGGTGGTGGACGGTCTGCAGACCCGCACGGACATCGCCGGGCCCGCGTTGACCACCGTTCCGCTCGTCTTCCTCGAGATGGGCAATGGCGCCAATCCCGAGGACGCGGCGTCGCTGGAGACACCGGACGGACAGCTCAAGCACGCGATCGCGCTGACCACCGGCGTGGTCGGTTACCTGCTCGGCACACCGCAGCCGAGTGCCGCGCCGGATCAGCAGGGCGGCCAGAGCACCCCGCAGGGTGCGTCGTTCGACCATCCCGCGGTCGCCCCGGAAACGCCGCAGGCTCCGACGCCGGGAACGCCGCAGGCCCAGACGAACCCGTTCGCCCCCCAAGCCCAGACGAACCCGTTCGCTCCCCAGGCTCAGACGAACCCGGCGGTACCGCAGGCCCAGGTGATTCCCGCGGTGCCGCAGAGTTACACGACTCCCGGTGTGCCGCAGAGCCCTGCGGCCCCGGCGGTGCCGCAGGCGCAGTCGGTTCCCGGCACCACGACGCCGAAACCGGCTCCAGGAACGGCGACACCGCAGTCACCCGGTGCGTCGGCGGCGCCGAAATCGCCGGGTACTTCCGGAACCCAGTCGCCGGGCACGCCGAACGCACAGCAGGCCCCCGGGGCCGCCGGGGGCAACGCTTCGATCATGGAGTTGCTGATGCCGTTGGCGAAGATGCTCGGGCTGGACAACAACGCCATCAGCACGGAGTTGATCAATCTCGGTTACAGCCTGGCGGGCATGCTGCTGGGCCCCGCGAAATAGTCCGCGCACCGAACCCACCGGACGCCACCCTCACCACGGCGAGGGTGGCGTCCGGCTTTTCCCGCGGGTCTCGCGGCGCACTAGGGTGAGCGGAATGGCTGACCGGATTCCTGTTGTGCTCGTCGCGGGGTTTCTCGGTTCGGGGAAGACCACGCTGCTCAATCATTTGCTGCGAAACAACCGGGGGACCCGGATCGGCGTGGTGGTCAACGACTTCGGGGCGATCAACGTCGATTCGATGCTGGTCGCCGGGCAGGTCGACGCGATGGTCTCGCTCGGCAACGGCTGCGTGTGCTGCGCCGTCGACGTCACCGAACTGGACGAGCTGTTCACCCGGCTCACGCAGCCGCGCGCCGGAATCGACGTGATCGTGGTGGAGGCCAGCGGCTTGGCCGAGCCGCGCAATCTCATCCGGATGGTGGTCGGCAGCGACAATCCGCGCCTACGCTACGGCGGCCTGGTCGAGGTGGTCGACGTCGAACAGTTCCCGGACAGCAGTGCCCGGCATCCGGAGCTGCGCACTCATGTGCGGCTGGCCGACCTGGTGGTGGTGAACAAGGCCGATCGGGTGGCGCCCGAGCAGCTCGCACGGCTGCGCGCGGACATCGCGGCGCTGGTCGGCTCGGTGCCGGTGTACGCGACCACTCACGGCCGGATCGATCCCGGACTGCTGTTCGACCGACCGCGACGCGAACGCCCGCTGGTGGCCGAGCAACTGAGCTTCGACGAACTGCTGGTCGAGCACGAGCACCACGACCACGCCGGGCACCGCCATCTGCACGACGACTACACCAGTGTCTCCTTCGCCAGCGACCGGGAGTTGGACCCGCGCAAACTGATCGGCTTCCTGGAGGACCCGCCACCGGGATTGTTCCGGGCCAAGGGCTTCGCCGCCTTCGGGGTGGCGGGCGAACGCAGGAAATTCGTCCTGCACATGGTCGGCCGCCACATCGTCTTCGAGCCGGGCGGCTGGTCGCGCGGCGAATCGCGGGGGGCGCAGCTGGTGCTCATCGGCGCCGGTCTGCACACCGACAAGGCCATGGCGCGGCTTCGTGACACGGTGCACGACGACGCCGAACCGCTCGATTCGCAGAGCATGCTCGGGGTATGGCGTTATACGCCGCACTGAGCGCGCAGATTGGCGCGTTCGGTCGCGACATGTCGTGTTCGGTGCTGGTGACAGAGCGGTCTTTTCATGAGACTGGATGCGTGTCCGCCGGTCGGTGGGCACCGGGAGCGTATTGCCGCGCGCGGCGCCGCTCGGCAGCCGATCCGTTACCGACCGAATCGTCCTGCGACCGATGGGAGTTTCCCGTGTCAGATTCCATGGAGAGCGCCACCGCGTACGTCATCGAGGTGCTGGAGGCCAAGGGCACCGCCACCCGCGACGACTTCGACGTTCCCGCGATCGTCGCCGAGACCCACGCACTCACCAACAGCTGGGATTTCCGGGCGATCGAGGACGCGACCTTCTGGTCGATCGCCGCGCGTTTCCTCAGGCCGTGAAGCTCCGCTCGGTGCGCGGGGCGTGGGTGGCCAGCGACCAGCGCCGAGCCGCGCGCCGCAGCGATCCCGGGTCGGAGTAGCCGAGGATCTCGGCTTGGCGCGAGGGGCTCAGCGGCCCCGTGGCGGTCGCGGCGACCAGCCGCGCGCCGCGCGCCCGGTCCAGCTCGGCGCGCCACGTGGTACCCGCCTCGCGCAACCGCCGCTGGAGCGTGCGCGGGCTGGTGGCCAGCCTCCGCGCCACCCGCTCCAGGGACGCGTCGCCGTCCTCCAGGCAGTCCGCCAGGGCGGCCGCGACGCGTTCGGGCCATGCGGTGGCCAGCGGCGGCGGTGGCGGAAGCGCGGCGGCCAAGGGTTGCAGGATGCCGGCCAGGACCGGATCGCTGGTGGTCAGCGGCAGATCCATGTCCGAGGCGCGGAAGGTCATCGCGTCCACCGGCGCGTCGAACTCGATCGCGGTGGTGCCGAACACCTCGATGAAGGTGTCGATCTTGGTGGGCGCGTGCTGGCGCAGCGCGACCCGCACCGGGGCCAGCGGTTCACGCACCACGCGCCGTGCCCGGCTGAGCACCGCGCTCAGCCCCCAGAGTTGGGTGAGATCGCGGCCGCGGCCTTCCCCGTCGATCATGTCCAGATACAAGGTGACTTCGTCGTCGTTCTCCGCGACCAGGTCGAATCGGTGGTTGGTAGTCACCGCGGTGACGTACGGACCGCAGGTCGCCAGTCCGGCCCCCAGTGTCGGCGCCGAGGAGAACAGATAGTCGTAGAGCCCCAGGCAGGTCAGTTCGTAGCGGCTCGCCACGTTCAGGGCGACGTCCGGATCGCCGAGTTCGAGTTCACCGATCTCCCACAGCCGGGAGAACATCTGGCTGGGCAGGTGCAGGTCGTCGCCCGCCATGGTCCACTCCGGCAATCCGGTTTCCCGGAGCAGCCGGTCGCGGTCCACCCCGGCCGCGATGAGTTGCGAGATGACGAACCGGTGGAGCAGAACCTGATCGGTTCCCATCGCGTGCTCCCTTCTGCCACGCGACCGATCGGCGCACCGTCGGTCTCCGAGTGAAGCGATACCGCGCGCACACGCTATACCGGACGTGTTGATTCGTCATGAGATTCACGTCACGGTCAGATCACCCGCAGGCGTTCACCCATTCCGACAGTCCGTCGGCGAACAGCTGGCGCTTCCAGATCGGAACTTCGTGTTTGATCCGGTCCACCAGTTCCGCGCACGCCGCGAACGCCGCGCCGCGATGCGCCGCCGCCACCGCGACGACGATCGCGCGGTCACCGATGTCGAGCGAGCCGACGCGGTGCACGGCCGCGACCGGCAGGCCGTGCGTGGCGGCGAGTTCGGCGCAGACGGTGTGCAGGAACCGCTCCGCCTGCGGGTGCGCGGAGTATTCCAGGGCCGAAACGGCTTGTCCGCCATCGTGGTCGCGGACTTTCCCGGTGAACACCACGACAGCGCCGTAATGCGATCCGGATACCGCCTCCTCGACCTCCGCTGGGTCCAGCGGCTGGTCGCTGATCCGGGCGAGCCGGACCGTAGCCTCAGCCGTTGTCATGACTTCCACCTCCGGCGACTTGTGCGAGCAGATGATCCAGCAGCGGTTCCAGCACCGCGATGCCGTCTTTCACGCCGCCCGGCGACCCGGGCAGATTCACGATCACCGAGTGTCCCGCGAGTCCCGCCACGCCGCGGCTCAGCGCCGCCAGCGGGAACTTCGCGGTGCCGCGCTGCCGGATCGCCTCCGCCACACCGGGTAGTTCGCGATCGAGCAAGGCGAGGGTGGCCTCCGGGGTGGCGTCGGTGGGGGAGGCTCCGGTCCCACCGGTGCTGATGACGAGTGCGGGTTCGAAGCGCAGCGCGTCGGCAAGCCCGAATTCGATCTCGGCGTCGGCGTAGACCAGCGGGCCCCGCACCGAGAAGCCGAGGCCGGACAGCCAGTCCACGAGCACCGGACCGGTGGTGTCGACGCGGGTGCCCGCCGCGACCCCGGTCGACGCGACCAGTACCACGGCCGAGCGTTCCTCCTCGTCGAATTCGGGCTCGGCGTAGTCGGCGGTGACCGGCTCGTCCTCGCTCTCGTCCGAGGCCGCGTCGGCGGGGCGCTCCCAATGACCGTGTTTGCCGCCTTCTTTGGCCAGCAGGCGCACGCCGGTGAGTACTGCCGCGGGGTCGACCGCCTTCACCATGTCGTGCAGGGTGAGACCCGCGACCGCGACGGCGGTGAGCGCCTCCATCTCGACACCCGTCGGACCCTTGGTCTTCGCGGTGGCCTCGATGGTGATGGCGGTGTCGGTGAAACCGAACTCCACCCGCACCGACGACAGCGCCAGCTGATGGCACAGCGGGATCAACTCGGAGGTCTTCTTCGCCCCCGCGATGCCCGCGATGCGGGCGGTGGACAGCACGTCCGCCTTCGGCATGTCGTCGGCCCGTACCAGCGCGACCACCTCGGCCGTGGTGCGCAACTCGCCTGCCGCGACGGCGATCCGGGTGGTCTCGCTCTTCGCGCTCACATCGACCATGCGGGCGCGACCTTCGTGGTCGACATGGGACAACTCGCTCATAAGGTCCACACTCGCACAACTGCGCCCGCGGGCAGAGCGGTGACCTCGGCGGGCACATCGATCAGCACGTCGGCTTTCGCCATGGCCGCCACGAGATGCGAGCCCGGACCGGACACCACCTCGACCGCACGCGGCCGTCCGGACGCGGACGACTCACTCGAGCGCCCACGGATCAGCCTCCCCCGCAGGAGCTGACGCTTGCCCTCCGGCGAGCGCGGCACGGCGTTGAACAAGGGAAGCTCGTAGGTGTCCACCTCGGGCAGACCGGCGAGGCGCCGCAGGATCGGGCGGGCGAACACCTCGAACGACACCATCGTGCTGACGGGGTTGCCGGGGAAACTGAGCACCGGCACCCCGTCGACGACGGTCAGCCCTTGCGGGCCGCCCGGTTGCATCGCGACCGAGCCGAACCGTCCGCCCATCGGTTCGAGCACGTCCTTGACCACCTCGAAGTCGCCCTTGGACACACCACCGGAGGTGAACACCACATCGGCGCGCTCCATCGCGTCCGACAGCAGCCCGCGGAAACGCGCCGGATCGTCGGTACTGTGCGCCACCGAGACGACCTCGACGCCGTTCGCGGTGAGCGCCGCGGCGAGGGCGACGCCGTTGGAGTTGTAGATCTGGCCGGGGCGCAGCGGCTTTCCGGCCGCGACCAGCTCGTCGCCGGTGGTGATCACCGCGCCGCGCACCGCGCGGAAGACCGCCACCGCGGACAGCCCGACCGCGGCCAGGGCGGCGACATGCCGGGGCGCGAGCGTGGTGCCCGCCCGTGCGAGCAGGTCACCGGTCCGGACGTCCGTGCCGGGTTCCCGCACGAATTCCCCCGCGCTGCGTCCGCGCTCGATGGTCACCGTGCCGTCGCCGACGCGGGTGTCCTCCACCGGCACAACGCAGTCCGCGCCGGGCGGGATCGGCGCGCCGGTCATCACCTTCATCGCCGCACCGGGCGGCAGCGGCGCGCGGCCGGCGGCTCCCGCCGCGACGACGCCTGCCAAAGGCAGGGTGACCGGCGCGACCAGCACCGATTCGGCGCGCACCGCGTACCCGTCCATCGCGGAGTTGCGGAACACCGGCAGATCGATCGGCGAACGGACGTCTTCGGCCAGCTGCCTGCCCAGCGCCCGCGGCACCGCGACGGACTCGACCGCGCGCGCGGCCAGTGGCCGCAGCAGCTGTTCGATGCTGTCGCGATAGTCGTCGACGGGCCTGGCCGAGACGCCGGCGGGCCGAGGGTTCATGCGAGTCAGCCTAATGGGTGCGGTCGGACGTAGTCCGTCCTCAGCCTGCGCATGGCCGGAGCGAAGGCGGAGGTACGCCTAACGCCCGGTCGGGGCGGTTCTCCGCCTCTGCCGCCATGCGCAGGTCGCCGGACGCCGTGGCGAGGCCTCACCGCCTGTCCGCGGCCGAAGTGAGCCGAAATCGAGCATTCCGCCCGCAGACGAATTGGGGCAGGCGGTCATAATGGACGTGTGACTCTGGTCGAGATCGGGATTCCGGCCGTGCGTTCCGGGCGTCCCTCGCTCGCCGGCCGTCCCGACACCCCCTACTTGCTGGATCGTTTCGGACGCGTCGCCCGCGACCTACGTGTGTCCATCACCGAGAAGTGTTCGCTGCGCTGTACCTATTGCATGCCGGAGGAGGGGCTGCCGGAGATTCCCCGGCACGAACTGCTCACGGTGGACGAGATCGTCCGGCTGGTGCGCCTCGCGGTGCTGGAGCTGGGGGTGCGCGAGGTCCGCTTCACCGGGGGCGAGCCGCTGATGCGCCGCGACCTGGAACAGATCATCTCGGGCTGTCATGCCGAGGTGCCGCACATCCCGCTGGCCATGACGACCAACGGCATCGGGCTCGAGCACCGCGCGATCGGCCTCGCCGCCGCCGGTCTGCACCGGGTGAACGTCTCGCTGGACACCGTGGATCGGGCCGGTTTCGCGCGGTTGACGCGCCGCGACCGCCTCGAATCGGTGTTCGCGGGCATCCGCGCCGCCCGCGCCGCCGGGCTGGCCCCGGTGAAGGTCAACGCCGTCCTGATGCGGGAGACCCTCTCCGGCGCGCCCGATCTGCTGCGCTGGTGCCTGGACGAGGGCTGTGAGCTGCGTTTCATCGAGGAGATGCCGCTGGACGCCGACCACGAGTGGGCCCGCGCCAACATGGTCACCGCCGCCGAACTGCTCGACGTGCTCGGCGCCCGGTTCTCCCTCGACGAGGTGGGCCGCCCCGATCCGTCGGCGCCCGCGGAGAAGTGGCTGGTCGACGGCGGGCCCGGCACCGTGGGCATCATCGCCACGGTGACCAGGAAGTTCTGCGACACCTGCGACCGCACCCGGCTCACCGCGGACGGCATGCTGCGCTCCTGCCTGTTCAGCGACCAGGAATTCGACCTGCGTCAGGCACTGCGCTCCGGCGCCGACGACGAGGAGCTCGCGACGCTCTGGCGCGGTGCGATGTGGAACAAGTGGGCCGGTCACGGCATCGACGCCGAGGGCTTCGTCCCGCCGGAGCGGACGATGGGAGCCATCGGTGGTTGAGATCCGCTACTTCGCCGCGATCGCCGACGCCGTCGGCAAGGACGGCGAGACGCTCGACCTCCCGGCCGGAGCGACGGTGGCCGACCTGCGCGCGACCCTGGCGGCGGCCTACGGCCCGGACCTGGACAAGATGTTGTCGGTGTGCGCCTACCTGGTCGGTGACGAACTCACCCGAGATCCCGCGGTCGCGCTGAGCCCGCGCGTCGACGTCCTGCCACCCTTCGCGGGCGGCTAGGCGGCGCGTTCACATCCAGCGCCGCCACGACCAGCTGTGCCAGGTGTCGATGAGGTGCGCGGTTTTCGTGAGCGACGGCACGCTGCACGGCGGCGCTCCTCGCCGGACGCCGAGGTCCCCCGAAGGGCTAGCGCCACCAGGTGTCCAGCGGCGTCACCGGGACGGTGCGCTTGTGACGGGTGTTGTGGAAGATGCCCTCCAGCCGTTCGGCGACCTCGGGGGTCACCTCCTTGCCCTCCAGGTAGTCGTCGATCTCGCTGTAGCGCAGACCGAGCGCTTCCTCGTCGGGCAGGGCGGGCCGGTCGTCTTCCAGATCGGCGGTGGGCACCTTGGACCAGATGCTGGGGGGCGCGCCGAGTTCCTGGAGCAGGGCGGCGCCCTGGCGCTTGGTCAGACCGGTGAGCGGGGTCAGGTCGACGCCGCCGTCACCGTACTTGGTGAAGAATCCGGTGACCGCCTCGGCCGCGTGGTCGGTGCCGACCACGAGCAGATTCTCCTGCCCGGCCAGCGCGTACTGGATCACCATGCGTTCGCGCGCTTTGATATTGCCGCGCACGAAGTCACGCAGCTGGTGGACCTGCAAGGCGGACGCCGCCTCGGCGGCCGCGGCGTTCGCGCTGGGCCGGACGTTGACCACGACCTGCCGGTCGGGCCGGATGAACGTCAGGGCGGTGCGCGCGTCGGCCTCGTCGGCCTGGACGCCGTAGGGCAACCGCACGGCGAGGAAGGTCGCGTCCACGCTGTCCGCGCGCAGTTCTTCGGCCGCGAGCTGGCACAACCGGCCCGCGAGAGCGCTGTCCTGTCCGCCGCTGATGCCGAGGACGAAACCTCGTGCGGGAGTCGCGTTCAGATAGTCCTTGAGGAAATCGACCCGGCGGCGGATCTCTTCCTTCGGTTCGATCGTGGGCCGGACGCCCAATTCACTGATGATCTGTGCACGCAGGTTCCCCATGGCGCCCGAGTCTACTGGCGGCTCAGCGGGCGACGACGCGCCGAACGACGCGCTCCCAGTTGTCGCCGATCTGCTCGCGGGTGAAGCCGAGCACTTGCATCTGGTGCATGACGAGCGCCGCGCCGAGCATCGCCAGCAGCCAGTCGGCGACCAGCGCGACCTCGCCGGGCACGTCGGCCTGCCGCAACAGCATCACGACGTGCGCGCGCTGTAGTCCGTACGGCCCACCGGAATAGCGTTCGCTCGCCTCGCCGAGCTCGGCGGCGCGGTGTAGCTCGCCTGCCACCTCGATGTCCAGGAGCCGGGCCCGCCCGAAGGCGACCAGTCGTTCCACCGGGGGCGCGCCCGGTCCGAGCGGCGGCGGCCCGAAGATGAACGACTCCTGGTACTTCCGCTCTGAGTGGTCCAGCAGCGCGAGCATCAGGCCGGATCTGCTTCCGAACCGCCGGAACACCGTGCCCTTGCCGACCCCGGCGCGTTTGGCCAGCGCGTCCATGGTGAGGCTGTCGACGCCGTGCTCTCGCACCAGTTGCTGCGCCGCGTCCAGGAGCAGTTGACGGTTGCGCGCCGCGTCGGCGCGCTCGGCGGGCTCCGAGGTGCCCGGCAATGGCGTGCCGACGTCGAGCAGCCGAGGGGCGCCATCGGCCGACGCGTCCGGTGTGGGGTAGTTCACAGCGCTCACGCAGGCTCCGCGGGAAGTAATCGGACCATGGTCCGGTTAGTGTGTGGTGAACGTACGGACACCACCTCATCAGTACACCAGGAGTCGTCATGAGCCAGACCCGCATTCTCGCACTCGTCGGCAGCCTGCGCGCCGCGTCGGTCAACCGGCGGCTCGCCGAGGCCGCGGCGCACAGCGCGCCGGAGGGTGTCGAGGTCACTCTCTACGAAGGGCTCGCCGACATCCCGTTCTACAACGAGGACATCGATGTCCCCGGCTCCGTCCCCGCGCCCGCTCAGGCGCTGCGCGACGCGGTCGCCGAGGCGGACGGCCTGCTGGTGGTGACCCCGGAATACAACGGCACGCTGTCGGCGGTGCTGAAGAACGCGATCGACTGGGCTTCCCGTCCCTACGGCGCGGGAGCGATCAAGGGCAAGCCCACCGCCGTGGTGAGCGCATCGATCAGCCCGAACGCCGCTCAGTGGGCGCACGGCGACGCGGTCAAGGCGCTGGGCGTGGCGGGCGCACGGGTGGTCGAGTCCGCGCACCTGCACTTCGGGGTAATCGGCGAGCGGTTCGGCGCCACGCATCCGCGTGACGATGCCGAGGCGCTGACCCAGCTGGCCGGTACGGTGCGCGACTTGGTGGAGGCCACGCGCGGCGAATTGGCGTCGGTGTAAGCTCCTTCTCCGGTCTGAACGAGGGCCATCGCTGCGGGGCGCAGCGGTGGCCCTCTTCGTTTGCCGGAAAGTTTGCTGAAAGTAAGCTGACGCGCCAGGGAGTGATCTGCGCCACTGTTTCGTGTCGGGGGGAATCGAGCGTACTGGTACTTCTCTCGATGGAATTTCATCAATGTGACTCGCTACATGTCGTGTTGTAGGAATCTGTCGGCCACTAGGTGTAGTGTCTTCGGTACTGGAAGACGGCGAGAGACCTCACTCGGCACGAGTCGGCCACAGGTGGCTGATCAGGGGATTCGAGCTCGGATCCAGGAGTTTGCGCAGCATACGTCGGATCGTGAATTGCAACGGATCACAGGCTGTGGATCAGGCACAAGGAGAGAGGGACATCAATGACCGTCACCGTGTACACCAAGCCCGCTTGCGTCCAGTGCAACGCCACCTACAAGGCCCTCGACAAGGCCGGGGTGGACTACGAGGTCATCGACATCTCGGAGAACGACGAGGCGCGTGACTTCGTCATGGCACTCGGGTACCTGCAGGCGCCGGTCGTGGTGGCCGGGGACGATCACTGGTCGGGCTTCCGTCCCGACCGCATCAAGTCGCTCGCGACCGTGGCGGCCTGACGCTTCCACCGCTTCCGGTTCATCCGAGGGCGAGCGCTACGGCGCTCCAGAGAAGAGGAAGGCGACCATGTCGGAGACGACGGCGCTGGTCTACTTCTCCAGCGCTTCGGAGAACACGCATCGCTTCGTCGAGAAGCTGGGTCTCCCGGCGACTCGCATACCACTGCACACCGCCGACTCACTGCGCGTAGACCATCCGTACGTGCTGATCGTCCCCACCTACGGGGGCGGTCGGCAGGTACTGGGGGGCGATCGTTCCGACAAGGACTTCGTGCCGAGGCAGGTCGCCAAGTTCCTCAACGACCCGCCCAACCGCGCGTTGCTGCGCGGGGTGATCGCGGCGGGCAACACGAACTTCGGCGACACCTTTTGCTACGCGGGCGAGCTCATCGCACGCAAGTGCGGGGTGCCGTACCTGTATCGCTTCGAACTCATGGGAACCGCTGAGGACGTCGAGCGCGTCCGAGAGGGATTGGGATTGTTTTGGCAACAGCAACGACAGCACCGGCCGGAAAGACAGCTCGCTTAGAGCAGCCCCCGGTCCGCGGCGGCGAGGCGGGCGAGGTCCTCGACTACCACGCCCTCAACGCGATGCTGAACCTGTACGGCCCGGACGGGGAGATCCAGTTCGACAAGGACCGTGAGGCCGCCCACCAGTACTTCTTGCAACACGTCAATCAGAACACCGTCTTCTTCCACAACCTGGACGAGAAGCTGGACTACCTGATCGAGGAGAACTACTACGAGGCCGAGGTTCTCGAGCAGTACAGCCGCGCGTTCATCAAGAAGCTGTTCAAGCAGGCCTACGCCAAGAAGTTCCGGTTCCCCACCTTCCTCGGCGCGTTCAAGTACTACACCTCGTACACGCTGAAGACCTTCGACGGCAAGCGCTACCTGGAGCGGTTCGAGGACCGGGTGTGCATGGTCGCGCTCACGCTCGCCGCCGGTGACGAGGCGCTGGCGGGCCAACTGGTCGACGAGATCATCGAAGGCCGTTTCCAGCCGGCCACCCCGACCTTCCTGAACTCGGGCAAGAAGCAGCGTGGCGAGCCGGTGTCGTGCTTCCTGCTGCGCATCGAGGACAACATGGAGTCGATCGGGCGCTCGATCAACTCCGCGTTGCAGCTGTCCAAGCGCGGCGGCGGAGTGGCGCTGCTGCTGAGCAACATTCGCGAGCACGGTGCGCCGATCAAGAAGATCGAGAACCAGAGCTCGGGCGTCATCCCGATCATGAAGCTGCTCGAGGACTCGTTCTCCTACGCCAACCAGCTCGGCGCGCGGCAGGGCGCGGGCGCGGTCTACCTGCACGCGCACCACCCGGACATCTACCGGTTCCTGGACACCAAGCGGGAGAACGCGGACGAGAAGATCCGCATCAAGACGCTCTCGCTGGGCGTGGTCATCCCGGACATCACCTTCGAGCTGGCCAAGAAGAACGAGGACATGTACCTGTTCTCGCCGTACGACGTGGAACGCATCTACGGCAAGCCGTTCGCCGACATCGACGTCACCGAGAAGTACTACGAGATGGTCGACGACAAGCGCATCCGCAAGTCGAAGATCAAGGCGCGCGAGTTCTTCCAGACCATCGCCGAGTTGCAGTTCGAGTCGGGTTATCCGTACATCATGTTCGAGGACACGGTGAACCGGGCAAACCCGATCGCGGGCAAGATCACCCACTCCAACCTGTGCTCGGAGATCCTGCAGGTCTCCACGCCGTCGGAGTTCAACGACGATCTGTCCTACGCCAAGGTGGGCAAGGACATCTCCTGCAACCTCGGGTCGCTGAACATCGCCAAGACGATGGACTCACCCGATTTCGCGCAGACCATCGAGGTGGCCATCCGGGCGTTGACGGCGGTGTCGGACCAGACCCACATCTACTCGGTGCCGTCCATCGAGCAAGGCAACAACCTCTCCCACGCCATCG
Organism: Nocardia sp. NPDC051900; assembly: GCF_044452545.1. NCBI lineage: Bacteria > Bacillati > Actinomycetota > Actinomycetes > Mycobacteriales > Nocardiaceae > Nocardia > Nocardia sp. NPDC051900. The sequence goes on from NZ_JBITBU010000024.1 coordinate 65,874, forward strand.
GCCTCGGGCAGATGAATCTGCACGGCTACCTGGCGCGCGAACGGGTCCACTACGGGTCCGAAGAGGGCATCGACTTCACCGACATCTACTTCTACACCGTGGTCTATCACGCGATCCGGGCGTCGAATCGGATCGCGATCGAGCGCGGTACGTACTTCGGCGGCTTCCCCGAATCGAAGTACGCCAGCGGTGAGTACTTCGACAAGTACACCGATCAGGTGTGGGAGCCGAAGACCGAGCGCGTCCGGCGACTGTTCGCCGACGCGGGCGTGCACATCCCGACCCAGGACGACTGGCGCGAGCTGAAGGCCTCGGTCATGGAGCACGGCATCTACAACCAGAACCTGCAGGCGGTGCCGCCGACCGGATCGATCTCCTACATCAACCACTCCACCAGCTCCATCCACCCGGTGGCGTCGAAGATCGAGATCCGCAAGGAAGGCAAGATCGGGCGCGTCTACTATCCGGCGCCCTACATGACCAACGACAACCTCGAGTACTACGAGGATGCCTACGAGATCGGCTACGAGAAGATCATCGACACCTACGCCGCGGCCACCCAGCACGTGGACCAGGGCCTGTCGCTGACGTTGTTCTTCAAGGACTCCGCCACCACCCGCGATCTCAACCGCGCCCAGATCTACGCCTGGCGCAAGGGCATCAAGACCCTCTACTACATCCGGCTGCGCCAGATGGCCTTGGAGGGAACAGAAGTCGAAGGTTGCGTCTCCTGCATGCTGTAGTTCGGTTGCGAACGGGGCCTCCGGAAGGGGGGCCCTTTTTCGCATTCCGCGGCCGCTGAGATCGCGCGCTCGCCTACGCTCGAAGCGCAACCCCATCCTGCGCTCTTCCTCGCATCGCGTGCGGTAGGCCGTCAGCGCCTGGAATAGGCTGGGGCAGAAGCGATCCGGTAGTGATGGGAACGACGATGACCGATCTCGGCGGCAATGGGAAGCCGCTCAGGCCGATTCATGACGCGAGTGTGCCGAGCAGCGCTCGAATATACGACTATGTGCTGGGTGGGAAAGACCACTATCAAGTGGATCGGGACGCGGCCGAGAAAGTGATCGCGGCGTTTCCCACCACCCGGGTCGCGGCTCGGCAGAACCGGTCGTTCATGCACCGTGCGGTGAACGCGCTGACCGAGTTGGGCGTGACGCAGTTCCTCGACGTCGGCACCGGTATCCCCACCGAGCCGAATCTGCACCAGGTGGCACAGGCGCCGACGCCCGAAGCGCGGGTGGTCTACGTGGACAACGACCCGATCGTGCTGACCCATGCCCGCGCCCTGCTCACCGGCACGCCGGAGGGCCGCACCGCGTACGTCGACGCCGACCTGAAGGACCCCGCGGCGATCCTGTCCGCGCCCGAACTCCGCGAGACCCTGGACCTGGAGCGCCCGGTGGCGCTGAGCCTGGTCGCCGTGCTGCATTTCCTGACCGACGAGCAGAACCCCTACGGGATCGTCGAGACGTTGATGGATGCACTCGCGCCGGGATCGTTCCTCGTGGTCTCGCACATCACCGCCGACCTCGAACCGGAGATGATGACCGACGCCCTCAACGTGTACCGGCAGAGCGGGGTCTATGCCCAGACGCGCACGCGGGACGAATTCGCCCGGTTCTTCACCGGGTTGGAACTATTGGACCCGGGAATCGTCGTCACCAATCAATGGCGTCCGCAGGGCGAGTCGCCGTCTTGGCTCGACTCGCAGGTGAATTGCTGGAGCGCGGTCGGCCGCAAGGTGTGAGGTCGTGTTGTTCGGCAGCGCCTGCGGCGCTGCGAACGGTCGCTCGTAAGACTCGCTCCGTTGTGGTTGCGTAAGTGGTGAATCGAGCTATTGAGGGCTGGGCCGGGGTTGTGGGGACTCGGCAATGGCGGCCTTCAAAGGAAGCTGCAGTCGCTACGGCTCGGCTGTTGGCGGATATCGCCGGGGTAGGCGTCCCGACGGCTCGGCCGATGGGGACCTTCCCGAGAGGAGGAGTCGCGAGGGCTCGGGCGTAGGCGGACCTTCCCGGGGCAGGAATCACGGAGGCTCGGTGCTCGTGAGTCCTGCCCCGCGTGGTCAGCTCACTGCCGGGAGCACTTCGCGTTCGAAGAGTTCGATGCCGGAGGTGTCGTAGGCGGCTTCGGGGAAGTTGAAGATGGCGTAGCCGAGGCCGAGATCGCGGACCCGGCGCAGGTTCTCGGCGATCTGCTCGGGGGTGCCGGTGGCGGCGCCGCTGTTGTACAGCTGCTCGAAGTAGGACTTGGCCGCGTCGGCGCCGATGACGGGCGTCAGGCGGGCTTTCAGCGCCTCCAGGCGATCCTCTACTTCGGCCTGCGTGGAACCGATGACGACATTGAAGTTGGAACTGCGGACGATCGCGTCGAAGTCGGTGCCGACGTCGGCGCAGTGCGCGCGCAGCACCTCGGACTTGTGGGTGAACTCGTCGGGATTGCCGCTGAAGTTGGTGTACTGGGCGTATTTCGCCGCGATGCGCAGCGTCTTCTTCTCGCCTCCACCAGCGATCCACAGCGGAATCCCGCCCTGCTGGAGGGGGAGTGGGCGCACGATCGCGCCGTCCACCTGGTAGTACTTGCCGTCGAGGGTGGCCGAACCGGTGGTCCACGCCTGCCGGAAGATCTGCACGCCTTCGTCGAGGCGGCCCAGCCGTTCGCCGGCGGACGGGAATCCGTAGCCGTAGGCGCGCCACTCGTGTTCGTACCAGCCACCGCCGATGCCCATCTCGACGCGTCCGCCGGAGATCAGGTCGACCGTCGCGGCCACCTTGGCCAGGTAGGCCGGGTTGCGGTAGCTGATCGCGGTACACATCTGGCCCAGGCGGATACGCGAGGTGGTCGCGGCGAACGCCGACATCAGCGACCACGCTTCGTGCGTCGCCTCCTCGGTGGGCACCGGAACGGTGTGGAAGTGGTCGTACACCCACAGCGATTCCCACACCGGGTTCGCATCGGCGCGCTGGGCGAGGTCTCGCATCACCCCCCATTGGTCCGCCGGATCGATGCCCACCAGATCGAGCCGCCAACCCTGCGGGACGAAGATGCCGAAGCGCACGAATATCTCCTTCGTGTGTACCCGAAACGGCCGCGGCGAGCGCCGCGGCCTCTATCTCACTGTTACCAGTGCGCCGCGCGCTGGCAACCGTTCGGCGCTCGACGCATCGAATTCACGCGATGTTTCCGGAAGGCTGCACCCACAGAATTCGCTGGCGGTAGGCGGGCGAATGTCGCACGCTGGAAACGTATGAACGAGGAAAGAGGACATCGGGACAAAGAAACGCAGCCTCGGCTCGGCGTCGATTTCGGCCGGGTCATCCAGGGGGCCGCTCTAGCGCCCGGGGACGAGGACACGGTGTTTCTGTCCGGCGGGCTCGAGGAGGCGCTGCGCACGCCGCCCAGCGCGGGCGCTTTCGAGGTATTGCCGCGCCTGGTCCGGCGGTTCGAGGGGCGCGCCTGGGTGATTTCCAAATGTGGCCCGCGGATCGAGCAGCGCACCCGCCAGTGGCTCGACCACCACGACTTCTATAACCGCACCGGGATCGCCAGGGAGAACGTGCGCTTCTGCCGTGCCCGGGCGGACAAGGCGGTGCACTGCGCCGAACTCGGCATCACGCACATGATCGACGATCGCGTCGACGTTCACCGCGCGCTGCGTGACGTAGTGCCGCACCGATTGCTGTTCGGCGCGCAGTCGGAGCCGGTCCCCGAGTGGGTGCGGCACGTCCCGACCTGGGAGGACGCGGAGCGGACCGTGCTGGAGACGATGGATCGGTTTCCGCAGGCGCATCTGTAGTCCGGTGCGCGGGGCCGGGCGCCGGTCTCCGGTTCGAGTGCTCCGGCTCGCGTGCGGTGACCGCACGAAATCGGCCGGGAGCTCGCGCGCCCGGCCGATCGCGTGTTCGTTCCCTACGCGCCGGTGAACTTCTCTCCGGCGACGGACTTCGACGGCTCACCGTCGACGCCGACCGGGATGTCGCCCTCGAGGGTGGTGCGGTACAGCACCCGGGTGACATCGAGGTGGTCCAGATCGCTCGGGGCGAGGTGCGCGGTGACCCGGTTGTCCCAGAACGCGATGCTGCCCTTCTGCCAGCGGAAGCGGACTGTGTAGGCGGGGTGGGTGACCTCGTCGAACAGCAGCTTCAACACCGCGTCGCTCTGGTTCGGGGTGAGCCCGACGATGCGGGTGGTGAAGCCGGGGTTGACGAACAGCGCCCGCTCACCGGTGACCGGGTGCACCCGGACGACCGGGTGCTCGGTGACCAGTGGCGCGGCCGCGACCTTCTTCGCGTAGTCGCTGTCGGAGTTCCAGGCCGGCCTGTTGCCGCCGAAGCGGTGCTCGGCGCGCAGCCCTTCGGCGAAGCGCTTGAGCGACTCGGGCAGGTTCTCGTAGGCGGCGACGAGGTTCGTCCAGCCGGTGTCGCCGCCGCGCTCCGGGGCGATCTCGGCGCGCAGGATGGAGGCCGCGGGCGGGTTGATCAGCGCGGAGACATCGGTGTGCCAGTGGTTGGTGTAGCTGTGCTTGCGCACACCGAACCGTTTCTCGTACAACCGGCTGTCGACCGCGAGGATCTCCGGGTACTCCGTCGGCGCGTCGTCGTCGTACGGGTGCGACGGCGTGACCGCGCCGAAGCGGCGGGAGAAGGCGATCTGCTGGGCGTGATCGATGTGCTGATCGCGGAAGAACAGCACCTTGTAGGTGTGCAGCGCGTCGGTGATGGCCGCGACCTGCTGGTCGGTCAGCGACTCACGGAGATCGACGCCGGAGATCTCGGCGCCGATGTGCCCGGCGACGGGAGCGACGTGCACCGCGCCATCGGTAGCGGTCGAGACGGGGGATTCGTGTACAGCGGTCATCGGAAGAACTCATTTCGGATCAGAGGGTCGGGCCGGCGGCAACCGGAGATGCGGGGTGTGCGGCAAGGCGACAAGCGCTGCCGCAGACGCGCATGAAGTCGACGACGCGACGTTTGGTCAGCGCCTGCACGACGACTGCCTTCCGAGCGCGGGGCGGGCGGGCATGGTTATCAGGCGTTCGCCGGTGCGCGCCACCGCGACAGGCGGCGTTCGAGGGCGACCAGCAGGCCGTTGAAGGCGAGGCCGAGCAGCGAGATGGCGAGGATGCCCGCGTACATGTTCGGGATCGCGAAGTTCTGCTGCGCGGCGGTGATCAGATAGCCGAGACCGGCCCTGGCTCCGAACATCTCGGCGGCCAGCAGCACGAGGATCGAGCTGGCGGCGGCCATCCGCAGGCCGGTGAAGATGGACGGCAGCGCCGCGGGCAGGATCACCTTCTGGAACAGCCGCAACGGCGAGAAACCGAGGGAGGCGGCCGATTTGACGAGCAGCGGATCGACGGTGCGCACGCCGGTGATGGTGTTCAGCAGAATCGGGAAGAAACTCGCGTAGACGACGATGGCGACCTTCGAGGTCTCGCCGATGCCCAGGATCAGCAGGAACACCGGCAGCAACGCCAGCGCCGCGGTGTTGCGGAACAGTTCGAGAATCGGGTTCAGGAAGTCCGCGACCGGCTTGTACCAGGCGATCGCGATGCCCACCGGAATGCCGGCTACCAACGCGAGCGAGTACCCGGCCAGCGAACGGTTCAGGCTCGCGGAGATGTGGGTCCACATCTCCCCGCTCGCCACCAGGTCGGCGAACGCCTGGGCGACCACCGAGAACGGCGGCAGGAATACCTCGTCCACCAGGCCGAGGGTCGGGGCGAGCTGCCACAGCAGCAGGAACAGGGCGATGACGACGGTCGGTTTGAACACCCGCCAGGCCAACCGGCTCACCGCGCGGATGGCTTGCGTTCCGGCGGAGGGCGCGGTCTCGGCCCTGCGCACCGGGGCAGGCCGGGCCTGCGCGGCCGCGCTCTCCCGTACCGGCCGCTCGCTCAGCTGAATGGCACTAGACATTGGCCGTCCTCTCGGTGGTGGATTCGACGTCGGCCGTGTGGTCGGACAAGGACTTCAGTTCCAGGCTCGCGGCCCGCTGGACCTCGCTGTGCAGCAGCGTCCAGATCTCGTGGCGGTAATCCCGGAAGCGTTCCGAGGAGCGGATGTCGTCGTCGGTTTCCCGGTCGATCTCGACGTCGACGATGGCCTTGATCCGGCCGGGTCGCGAGGTCAGCACGGCCACCCGCTGGCCCAGGTACACCGCCTCATCGATGCCGTGGGTGATGAACAGGACGGTCTTGCCGGTGGCACGCCAGATGCGCAACAGTTCGTCCTGCAACGACTCCCGGGTCTGCGCGTCGAGCGCGGCGAACGGCTCGTCCATCAGCAGCACCTCGGGATCGAACGCGAGACTGCGCGCGATCGCGACGCGCTGTTTCATGCCGCCGGAAAGCTCGTGCGGGTAGCGGTCGCCGAAGCCGGCGAGCCCGACCAGTTCCAGATAGTGCTCGGCGAGTTCGCGGCGCGCCTTGCGGCGTAAACCCTTGGCCTCCAGTCCGAATTCGATGTTGGCCCGGGCCGTCCGCCAGGGCAGCAGCGCGTACTGCTGGAAGACGACGCCGCGATCCAGGCCGGGGCCGGTGATCGGCTTGCCGTCAAGCAGGATCTCACCGGAGCTGGGCTTGCTCAGCCCGCCGAGCAGATCCAGCAGCGTGGACTTGCCCGAACCACTCGGCCCGACCAGCACCAGGAATTCGCCCTCGCGCAGCTCCAGCGAGATGTCGTCGAGCGCGGTGAATCGCTCGCGCGAGCCGCGCACCGCGAACTGCTTGCTCACTCCGGTGAGCGACAGTTTCGTCGCCGTCGTGGTCATTTCGCGGCCACCACCTCTCCGGTCGGGCCGGCCTCCGGCTTGTACTTGCCGTTGGCGTAGGGGTTGAACTTGTTGGTGAACAGATCCGCTGCCTTCAACTTGCCGTTCGGCAGTTCGCCGTTGCGCACCAGCCAGTCGATCCAGATCTGCAGTTCCTTGTCCGCGACCACCGCGCCCGGCACCGGGATTCCGGAGCTGAGCCAGTACGGCACCAAGTTGGTGTTCTCGTTGCGGCCGCGCTTGTTGATGATCTGGGTGAACCGCTCGCGCACCTGCTCGCGGGGCGTCACCTGGAGCCAGCGGATCGCGCGTGCGGTGCCCTGCACGAAGTCCTCCACCGCTTCGGGATTCTTGGCGATGTAGTCGTTGCGGAAGACGTAGGTGCCGTAGTCGAACGTGCCGAAGATGGCTTTGTCGGTGTAGAGCGGGTGGATGCCGCCGCGCCGGAGGGCGGTGTCCCGGAAGACGCTACCCAAGGCCGCGACGTCGACCTGTCCCTTGCGCAGTGCGTCCTCGGTGTTGGCGGGCGGCACGACGATCAGTTGCACCTGCTTGATCTCGTCCTCGGTCAGGCCTTGCTGATGCAGCCACTCCCTGGTGATGAATTCGTGGTGCGCGCCGAGGGTGTTGACCGCGACCTTCTTGCCGATCAGATCGCGCGGCGAGTTGATGCCGGAATCGTCACGCACGTAGTAACCGGTGAACGACTGCTCGTCCGCGCCATAGGAACTGAGCACGGAGGTGACCTTCGCGCCGCCCGCGATCAGCTTGACCACCGCGCCGTTGAACGCGCTGCCGAACTCGACTTGATTCGTCGCCGCGGCCTGGATATTGGCGGGGCCACTGGTGGTGTCGCCTTCCCAATGCAGGCTGACCTTGCTGAAATAGCCTAGGTCGTCGGCCAATTCGAAGGCGCTCACCTGCCCGGTGGAGCCTTGGTAGCGCAGCACGGTCTTGCCGTCCGCGGTCTTGGCGGGTGCGGACTCGCCGCAGCCGGTGAGCACGGACAGCCCGGTGAGCACCGCTACGGCGGCGGAGAGAGCGCGGGCGACGCGCCGGGACGAGGGGGGGAAAGGCATTGTTGTTCTTTCGAAGACGAGAAGACGCCGTGCGATTCGACGCTCGGCGTCCGGAGACACCACAGCGGGAGCGATGCGGCGGTGGACGACCGTGCGGGATCCGGTCGGAAACGAGGGCCGCGTTGCCTCAGCGGCAACAGATTCCGTGCGGAACGCGCATGAAGTCGACCGCGCGACGGCGGATCAGGGCGGTGGCTGTCGACACTTCGAAACTTTCGTGAGCTGTACTGGTGCCTGCGTGCGCCGATGTGTTTCGGCACTTGCCTGGCAAACACTTTCCCGGTTCCCAAGCATGGGAGCAACAGTTCGACGCCGACTGCGTATAACCCTGTTTTACGGCGGCCGATGGACTACGAAGGGGTCAGGCTGACGCGTGCGGTAACGCATCGGCCGATACCGTGCGGCCCGGCTTCCGTAGGGCATCGCCCGGTTCCGGTCGTCCCGGCGGTCGTCGCTTGCGCTGCGGACGAGTCGCGTCGCGGTCTCTCGGTGTGGAGCGGCTTCGGTCACAACACCCTGTCGTAAGGTGATCATCGTCTCCGAAGCGATGTAAGCTGCACGAGGACATTTTCGTGTCCGTGAGATGTTGATCCGAACGGTGCGGATATCCGAGTTCCGCGGCGGCGACGAGAGGGAGGTGGGGTAGCGATGCGCAGCGAACCTCCCAGTCGAAGGCCGCGCGGCGCCGCCCCTTCGCATTCCTAGTCAGGTCGCGACGGCAGGGGCCGGCGCCCGCGGTGTGAATTTCGAGCTCTCCGTTCACTCACGCATGTGCTGAGGTCCTCTCATGTCGCAGACCGACATCATCGAAGTACGTCCGACGCTGTCCGAATCCCTCCAGGACATCGTCGAAACCCGCCGCGTGGACGCCGCGCTGGACTGGCTCGGCAACCACCCGCCGCACGTCATCGCCGATCAACTCGCCCGGATGGACGCCGTGCGGGCCGGGATGGCGTTCCGCCTGCTCGACAAAGACCTGGCGCTGGCCGTCTTCGAGGAACTCGAGCCGGTGGACCAGCAGCAGATCCTGCAGGGGCTGCGCGATCAGAGCTTCCGCGACCTGGTCGAGGGCATGGCGCCCGACGACCGCGCCCGAATGCTGCGCGAGGCGCCCGCCAAGGTCGCCAAGAAGGCGCTGGCCGGGCTGAGCCCGCGCGAGCGGCGGATGACCGCGAGCCTGCTCGGCTACCCGGAGGGGTCCGCGGGGCAGTACATGACGCCGGAGGTGGTGGCGCTGCCGCGTGACCTCACGGTGGCCGAAGCGCTCGGCATGGTGCGGGCCAAGGGCGGCAACGCCGAGACGGTGTACACGCTGCCCGTCGTCGACGCGGGCAGGCGGCTGACCGGCATCGTCGAGCTGCGCGAACTGGTGCTCAGCAAGCCGGAGACGATGGTGTCGGAGCTGGTCGTCACCGAACCCGCCTTCGCGCGCGCCACCGACGCCGCGGAGAAGGCCGCCCGCTTGATGCGCGAGACCAACGACATCAACCTGCCGGTCGTGGACAGCGAGGACCGGCTGGTCGGCCTGCTGACCATCGATGACGCGGTCGAGGTGATCGAGGCTGCCGACAGCGAGGACGTCGCGTTGCAGGCGGGGTCCGCGCCGTGGGAAGGCCACTACATGGCCGCCGGGGTGTTCCAGCTGGCCCGCTACCGCGCGCTGTGGCTGCTGCTGTTGCTGTTCGCGGCGACCCTCACGGTGAGCGTGACCGACTTCTTCGAGGGCACCTTGCAGCAGGCGGCGCATCTGGCGCTGTTCATCCCGCTGCTGATCGGCGCGGGCGGCAACGCGGGCGCGCAGGCCGCCACCGCCTGCGTGCGTGCGGTGGCGGTCGGCGAGGTCCGGGTGTCGGACCTGTTCCGGGTGATCTGGCGGGAATGCCGGGTAGGTCTGGTGCTGGGCTCACTGCTGGCGTCCGTCGGCCTGGCGATCGGGGCCTTGTTCGTCGGTCCGCGCATCGCACTGGTCGTCGGGATCACACTGGTCCTGATCTGCGGCTGGGCCGCCACCATCGGCGGCACCATGCCCCTGCTGGCCAAGAAACTGCGCATCGACCCCGCGGTCGTCTCCGCCCCGATGGTCACCACCCTGGTCGACGCCACCGGTCTGATCATCTACTTCACGACGGCCAAACTGGTCCTCGGTATCTGAGGGCGCGGTGTGCTCGACGATCGCCCTACGGAAAGAGCGTGAGTACTTGGCGCACAACATCTTCGAGGGCCGCGTCAGCCTTGCCGGTGAGCGAGATGGCGGGTAGGCGCGGCCCGAGCGAAGCGCGGTTCTCCGATGCGAGCGGCGGTCCGACCGCGACGTTGTAGAACCGCAGTTCGTCGGCGGCATCTCGGTAGACGGTGCGGTCGCCGACGGTGAAAGCCGGACTGCCCGCGGTGACCAGCGACTCCGCGCTGTATTCGTAAGCGAGACGAATCTCGTCGCCGTGATACGAGAACGTACAGCTGGAGACCCGCTCTCGCGCGGGGTCCGCCGTGACGCCGAGCCGCGGCAGCACCGCGCAGGGGTCGGCGCCGGTCAGCACGGTGGTGATCGTCTCCGCCGCGCTGCCCTGTCGTGGCTCCCGCTTCCATTCGGATACCGCCGTGGTGATCAGTGACTTGGCGATCGGGCACGGCTCGACCCCCAAGGGCGTGTCCACCGACAGGCCGATCGCGGCGAAGGAGGGGAAGCGTGCGGTGGCCGAACAGGAGCGCTGGACGAGTTGCCCGGCCTGTTCGGCGCTCAGTGTGTCCTTGTCCGCCAGCAAGGTGATGGTCACGTCGCCGAGTCGCTCGGTGGTACCTCGATCGTTCTTCACTTCCGGCGCCGGCCCCGCCATGGTCCAGTGGACGGATTTTCCCTTGTAGCGTTCCGAACTGTCGAGTTCGGCCCGGCACGAGTTCAGCCCGTCGGTGCCGACGGTGCGCAATTGCCCGACTTCGGCCAATTCGGCTCGTGGCAGCAACGCGCAGGTGTCCATCGCGCGCATGCGGCGCAGCACTTCCAGACGCTGGTCGTCGGTCTGCGGCACGGTCGACCAGAAGGATCCGTCACCGGTCTGCGGAGTCGCCGCCGGACCGTCGTCCTGACACGCGGCTGCGGTCAACAGCACCGCCGCGATCAGAGCCAGTCGTCGGTACATCGAGAAACCCCCTCTTCGGATCGAAATACAGCTGTGGCGCAGAGTCCTCGCCGCCGGGTCGGCGATCGGAGACAAGACGAGGGCCCGGCATCGCTGCCGGGCCCCGTTGTCCCACACCATAACTGATGGTTCAGAACTCCCAGTCTTCGTCCTCGGTGTTGACGGCCTTGCCGATGACGTAGCTCGAGCCCGAGCCGGAGAAGAAGTCGTGGTTCTCGTCGGCGTTGGGGGAAAGCGCCGAGAGGATGGCGGGGTTCACCTCGGTTTCGTCCTTGGGGAACAGGCCTTCGTAGCCGAGGTTCATCAGCGCCTTGTTGGCGTTGTAGCGCAGGAACTTCTTCACGTCCTCGGTGAGGCCGACCTCGTCGTAGAGGTCCTGGGTGTAGTCGACCTCGTTGTCGTAGAGCTCGAACAGCAGCTCGAAGGTGTAGTTCTTGAGCTCGTCGCGCTCGGCCTGGGTGACCTGCTCCAGGCCCTTCTGGTACTTGTAGCCGATGTAGTAACCGTGGACCGCTTCGTCCCGGATGATCAGCCGGATCATGTCGGCGGTGTTGGTGAGCTTGGCCCGCGACGACCAGTGCATGGGCAGGTAGAAGCCGGAGTAGAACAGGAAGCTCTCCAGCAGCGTGGAGGCGACCTTGCGCTTGAGCGGATCGTCGCCCCGGTAGTACTCCAGCACGATCTCGGCCTTGCGCTGGAGGTTGCGGTTCTCCTCCGACCAGCGGAACGCCTCGTCGATCTCGCGCGTGGAGCACAGCGTGGAGAAGATCGAGCTGTAGCTCTTGGCGTGCACCGACTCCATGAACGCGATGTTGGTGAGCACCGCCTCTTCGTGCGGGGTGAGCGCGTCCGGGATCAGGCTCACCGCGCCGACCGTGCCCTGGATGGTGTCCAGCAGGGTCAGGCCGGTGAAGACCCGCATGGTCAGTTGCTTCTCGTCGGCGGTCAGGGTGTTCCACGACGGAATGTCGTTGGAGACCGGGACCTTCTCCGGCAGCCAGAAGTTGCCGGTCAGCCGGTCCCAGACCTCGGCGTCCTTTTCGTCGGGAACCCGATTCCAGTTGATGGCCGACACCCGATCGATCAGTTTCATCCTGCCTCCACGCCTTTCCCGAGCACCTGTCGTCACGGAATGTCTACCCTCGGGACACTACTCCTTGTGGCCGACATGTCCGCTCAGCACAACACCTTGTGTCGCCGCGGCAGGCGTCTACGTCGGGAAGAACGCTGTGACGCGCCGCGCGCGGCCCCCTATTGTGCGGCAAGCGGTGAGCCGCCGTGGCTCGGCCCCTGGCCCCTGGCCCGTGGCGGTCGGGCGCGGGGGCCGCCGGTCACCGCGGAGGGCGACCGCCGGGTGCGCTGCGCGGCTCAGCGCCTGCTGGCCCTGCGGTAGCCGATGCTCGCGGGCACCGCGAACACGACGATCGCGCCGAGCGACCACACGGCGGTGAGGGTGAGCGGGCGCGCGAGCGGCCCGCCGTAGGCGAGCGCGCGCATGGCGTCGACGCCCACTGACATGGGTTGGTTGTGCACCACCGGCTGGATCCATTTCGGGAAGGCGACCAGCGGCACGAAGCCGGTGCTGAAGAACATCATCAGTGAGGTGAGGATCGTGATGCTCTCCACCAGAGTCGATTTCGCGGTGAACACGGCGACCGAGGTGACGATGGTGGCGAAGGCCACGCCGAAGAACGTCGGGAGGAACAGGAAGACGATCGTCGCCGCGACACCTTCGTGGAAGCGGAATCCGAGCACGAAGCCCACCAGCACGACGGAGACGGTGCACGCGAAAATGCGGCAGCCCTCGGCGAGCACCCGCGAGGCGAGTCCGGAGGCACGGTGCACGGGCAGCACCCAGAAGCGGGCGAGCAGGCCCGCGTCGCGTTCGCGGCCGAGCAGGACACCTCCCGCGACCGCGCCGGAGAGCGCGCCGACCAGAGCGACCAAGGGCACCGAGCCGTACAGCGCGCTCTCGCCGGTGAACTTCCGGATCTGCCCGCCGATGACGGTGTTCAGCATGATCAGCAGTAGGCACGGGATGATCAGCGTCTCCAACAGCGTGACCGGGTTGCGCGCCCAGCGCAGCAGCAGTCGATGGGTCTGGATCAGCGTGTGCCGCACCAGTGCCGACCCCGATATCTCCGAGCCGGTGAGCAACTCGTCCGAGTGTTCGGTCAACAGCGCCATCACGCCCTCCTCGAGCTCAGCCGCATCGACAGCAGGATGGAGCTGGCCAGATAGCCCAGCGCCCAGACCAACGGCGGACCCATCAGCGACCAGGTCACCTCACCCGCGTTCGGCCCCTTGTCCCCGGCCAACGCCCGCAAGGCGATGGCCCACTGCGACACCGGCTGATTGCGCACGAACGGCTGCACCCATTCCGGGAACTGATCGGCAGGCGCGATCCCGGTGGACAGCATGCCCAGGATCAGCGGCGGCAACACCAGCGCCTGCGCCGTCGCCTCCGGGTTGTGCGACAAGGTGCCGATCACATCCCCGCCCCAGATCAGCGCGATCCCGACGAGCACCGAGAACAACACGAATCCGACTGTGTGGGCGGGGCTGAGGTAGAAGCGGAACCCGATGACGTATCCACAGATCAACCCGCTGATCAAGGCGATGATCAGGCGGAAGACGCTGCCGGCCAGGCGCGCGGTGACCGGGACCAGCGGGCCGATCGGCATCGAGCCGAAACGCCGGTTCAGCCCGGCCACGGAGTCGGTGGCGGCGCGGAAGGCCGCCGAGACCGCGGTGAACGCGGCGGCCTGCAGGATGACCAGCGGCATCATGTACTGCGCGTAGCTGCTGAACCCCGTGCCGATGACGGTCATGATGGTCTTCAGCGGGATGAAGAAGCTGGCGGTGAACGTCACGGGCGCGAGCACCGAGGTGAGCACCTCGCCGGTTCGCATCGACGGTGCGATCAACCGGGTGGTCAGCACCCACCACTGCTGCGGCCGCAGCGGCGTGGCACGGGTCTGGCTGAGCCAGGTCGCCGCCGCCGTCACGACGCGGCCTCCCGCCGTGCGATCTCTTCCGTCGTCGCCAGATGCCCGGTCAGCTGGAGGAATACGTCGTCGAGCGAGGGGCGACGCAGTGCGACGTCCACGAGATCGAAACCCGCGCTGTCCAGCCTGCGCAGCGCCTCCAGCAGTGTCTTCGCACCGTCCGGGGCCGGTATGGCGATCCGATCGGAATCGGGACCGAGCGCGTCCCGATTCTCCTGCGGCAACAGGTGGCCCAGCGCGGCGGCGATAGCGGGCAGGTCCCGCAGATTCAGCGGCACCACCTCGCAGTAGCTGCCGCCGGTGCGCGCCTTCAACTCGTCGGCGGTGCCCTGGGCGATCACCACGCCGTGATCGATGACGATGATCCGGTCGCTGAGCGCGTCGGCCTCCTCCAGGTACTGGGTGGTGAGCAGGGTGGTGATGCCCGCCTTCTTGAAGCCGGCGACCAGATCCCACACCCCTTGCCTGCTGCGCGGATCCAGGCCGGTGGTCGGCTCGTCCAGGAACACCACGTCGGGCCGCACGACCAGACCGCAGGCGATGTCGATGCGCCTGCGCATGCCGCCGGAGTAGGTGCCGACCCGGCGGCCCGCCGCGCGTTCGAGGTCGAACTCGGCGAGCAGTTCGTCCGCGCGGGCGCGGGCGGTCCGCTTGCGCAGGCCCATCAGCCTGCCGAACATCACCAGGTTCTCGTAGCCGCTGAGCATGTCGTCCAGCGCGGCGTACTGGCCGGTCAGCATGATGCTGCGGCGGACAGCCGCGGGATCGGCCAGCACGTCGTACCCGGCGACCGTCGCCCGGCCGCGATCCGGCCGGACCAGCGTGGACAGCACGTTCACCATGGTGGTCTTGCCCGCGCCGTTCGGTCCCAGAATGCCGAGCACCTCGCCCGGCTCGGCCGCGAAGTCGACTCCGCGCAATGCCTTGACCGCGCCGAAGGATTTCTCGATCCCTTCGACTACGACTCCTTGGTCGGAATTCATCCTCGGCCTCCCAGATGTGCATCGAGCACGCGCGCGACGACCGGCAGCACGTGCGGCGCGGTCAGTTCGTCGTGGGTCGCCTCGATGTCGTGGTTGATGATCTCGCCGGTCACGTACGGCCCCCAGCCGTCCGGACCGAAGATGTCGGAGGTGTCGACGATCGCGCTGAAGTACACGATGTCGCCGTCGAACACCGGACGGCGGTAACCGGTTCTGGTCCGCGCGGCGGCGTTGTAGGACGCGGCCATGCGCTCGAGCGTCGCGGCGTCGATCAGCGACACGCCGAGCCGTTCGCGGATCAGATCGGCCGCCTGCTGCGCGGTCGCGTCCGCGGGGACGTCGTGGATGCCGAACACCGCGCCGAAGGTGTTCACGAACGAGCCCGCGGTGAGCCGTTCGATACTGTCGCCGTCGATGTCGGCGGTGTCGGCGTCCAGCAGCGCGACCACGCCCACCTCGGCGCCTTCGGCCTTCAGCTTCGCCGCCGCCGCGTGGGCGATGAGGCCGCCGAACGACCAGCCGAGCAGGTGGTACGGCCCCTCGGGTTGCAGGGCACGGATCTCCCGCACGTACCGCTCGGCGAACTCGTCGATCGAGCGCGCGGGCGGTTCGTGGCCGCCGAGGTCGGGCGCTTGCAGCCCGTAGATCGGGCGGCCGGGTGCGAGCGCGTCGGCGAATCCCAGGTACGTCCAGGACATCCCGGACGACGGGTGGATGCAGAACAGCGCGGGTTGCTCGCCCCCGAGCCGGATCGGCAGCACCACGTCCAGCCCGAGGCCGCCCGCCGCGGGCACGGCCGGAGACGCCGTGGCCGCCGCTTCTTCCTCGGCGGCGGTCCGCGCCGCCGGGGTATGGGCGAACCGGGCCGCGGCGCTCAGGGCGTCGATCCACAGATCGGCCATTTCGGCGACCTCGTCCTGGTCGAGCAGCGTGGACGGGAAGCCGAAGCTCGCCCGCAACCGGTCGCCGATCACGACCGCGTTCACGTCGATCGCCGATTGCAGCGGCACGCCGGGGTCTTCGGCGACGTGCACGTCGCCGAGTTCGTCGGTCGGCAGCCAGCCCAGGCCCTCGAGTCCGGCCGGGATGTCCCCGGTGGAGTACCGGCCCAGGTAGTTGAAGCCGACCCGGCCCGGCAGCCGCCGCGGCAACTGGCGCGCGGTCTCGGCGTTGAGATAGCGCAGCAGGCCGAAGCCGATGCCTTTGTCGGGCACCGCGAGCAACTGGTGCTTCACGGCGCGGATCGCGGCGCCCAACGCGGGTCCACCGGCCAGCGCGTCGTCGATGTCGATCTGTGCCAGATCGAGGCGCACCGGGTAGATGCTGGTGAACCAGCCGACGGTGCGGGACAGATCGGCGCCGGGCACCACTTCTTCCTGACGGCCGTGACCTTCCAGGCGCAGCAGCGCCGACGGGTCACCGGCGCGCCAGCGCACCAGGGCCAGCGCCAAGGTGGCCAGCAGCGTGTCGTTGACGCTGCCCTGGAACAAGCCGGGCAGGGTGGTGAGCAGCGCGGTGGTGACCTCGGCGGACACCTCTCGCTCGACCATGCGCAGCGTGCCGGTCCGGTCGACGGCGGGATCGAGTTCCCGGCCGCCGATCAGCGGGTCGGGTCCGGCGAGCACGTCGTGCCAGTACGCCAATTCGGCGACCCGCTGTTCGGAGTGCGCCTCCTCGGTCAGCGCGTGGGCCCACCGGCGCATCGAGGTTCCGGTCTCCGCCAGCACCGGGGTGGCGCCCGCCGACACCTGG
The DNA here is from genome assembly GCF_044452545.1 of Nocardia sp. NPDC051900. NCBI lineage: Bacteria > Bacillati > Actinomycetota > Actinomycetes > Mycobacteriales > Nocardiaceae > Nocardia > Nocardia sp. NPDC051900. The sequence goes on from NZ_JBITBU010000024.1 coordinate 82,604, forward strand.
GCCCACGCGGCCACCAGGTCCGGGATCAGGATGCGCCAGGACACCCCGTCGATCACCAAGTGGTGCGCCAGCACGATCAACCGGCCCGATCGGGTGCGCGAGCCCGCGTCGCCGACCGGGTCGAGCCAGATGAATTGCAGCACCGTGCCGTTGGCCGGGTCGAGCCGGTCGGCGGCGGCGTCCAGCTCCGTCATGGCGAACTCGTGCAGTTCGATCGGGTCGACGGCGGTGAACTCGACGCGGTGCACCAGCGCGTCCACGTCGACCGATCCGGGGGAGCCGACCAGTATGCGCGGCCCGTCCGCGCCGTCGGTCACCAGCCGGGCGCGCAGCATGTCGTGCCGGTCCACCGCGGCGGCGAGCACGGTGACGATCTGCGACCGCTCGATGCCGACCGGTAGCTCCAGGACCGCCGTCTGGGCGAAGCGGTCGTGGTTTCCGCCGCGCTCCAGCATGTAGTGCGCGATCGGCGTGAGCGGCAGTTCGCCGACGCCGCCGCCGGGCAGCTCGTCCAACGTCACCGCGGCGCCCGCCGCGTCGACGGCCGCGGCCAGCGCCGCCACCGTGCGGTGCTCGAACACCTGCAGCGGGGTGCAGGTGATGCCCTGCTGCTTGGCGCGCGACACCAGCTGGATCGCCAGGATGCTGTCGCCGCCCAGCGCGAAGAACGAGTCGTCGGCGCCCACCCGCGCCACCCCCAGCAACTCGCCGAAGATCGCGGCCAGCTGCTGTTCGGTCGGCGTTTCGGGCGCGCGGTACTCGGTGCGGTCGGCGCGGAACTCCGGCGCGGGCAGCGCCTTGCGGTCCAGCTTGCCGACCGCGTTGAGCGGGATCTCGTCCAGCACGACGAACGCCGAGGGCACCATATAGCCGGGCAGGATGTCGGCGGCGAAGGCGCGCACCTTCGCCACGTCGAGCTCGGAGCCGGGCGTGCGGACCAGGTAGGCGGCCAGCGCGGTGGCCCCGGTGGGGCCGGGTACGCCGAGCGTCACCGCGAAGTCCACGCCGTCGGCGCGGCCGAGCACCGCGTCGATCTCGCCCAGCTCGATCCGCTGTCCGCGCACTTTGACCTGGAAGTCGGTGCGGCCCAGGTACTCCAGTTCGGGTCCGGAGTCGCCGCGGATCCAGCGCACCAGATCGCCGGTGCGATACATCCGTTCACCCGCCGTGCCGAAGGGACCGGCGACGAAGCGGGCAGCGGTCAGACTCGGCCGCGCGTGGTACCCGCGCGCCAGCGACGGCCCGGCGAGATACAGCTCGCCCGCCACGCCGAACGGGACCGGGCGCAACCGGTCGTCGAGGACCAGCACCTGCGCGCCCTGCACCGGCGTGCCGATGGTTACCGGGGCGCCCACCGCCAGTGGCGCCGAACCTGTTGCCCAGATAGTCGATTCGGTGGGTCCGTACAGGTTGACCATGGTGCGTCCGGTGGCCCAGCGCTCGACCAGTTCCGCGCCGACCGCCTCGCCTGCCACCGCGAGCACCCGGACGCTGGTCACCTCGGCGGGGTCGAGGGTCGCCAGCGCGGATGGCGTGATCACCATGTGGCTGACCTGTTCGGTGTCGATCAGCTCCGCCAGCGCGCCGCCGCCGAACACCTCCGGCGGTGCCACGACCGACGCGCCGCCGGAACCGAACGCCATGATCGCCTCGAACACCGACGCGTCGAAACTCGGTGACGCCACCTGCAGCACCCGGGAGCGCTCGTCCAGGCCGAGCGAAACTCGTTGCGCCGCGACGAGATCCGCGATGCCACGATGGGATACCGAGACGCCCTTCGGTGTGCCGGTGGAGCCGGAGGTGTAGATCATCCACGCCGCGTTGTCCGGCCGGATGGGGCCCGGCAGCTCACGCTCGCCCAGCGGCCGGCTGCTCGCGGCGCTCCACCGCTCGACGAGCGCGAGGTCGTCGAGCACCAGCCAGTTCGTGCTGTCGGGCAGCATGGGCCGGAACACGGCGAGGGTCAGCCCGAGCGTCGCGCCGGAGTCGGTGAGCATGTGATCGATGCGCTCGACCGGGTGCTTCGGATCGACCGGAAGGAACGCCGCCCCCGCTTTCGCCGCGGCCCACATGCCGATGAGCAGTTCCGGCGAACGCGGCAGCCCCAGCGCGACCACGGTTTCCGGACCGCCGCCCGACTCGAGCAACACTCGGGCCAGGCGATTGGCGTGCGCGTCGATCTCGGCATAGGTGGTGGTCTGCCCGTCCGACACCAAGGCGATGCGGTCCGGGTACCGCCGCACGGTCTCCGCCAGCAGGTCTGGCAGGATCCTGGTCGCCGCCGCGGCGGGGCCACGCACGGGTACCAACGTCGCCCGTTCGGTGTCGTCGAGAATGTCGATATCGGCGATGCGTACCTCGGGCCGCGCCAGCACCGCAGCGAGCACGCGCCGCCACCGGGTGGCGAACGCGGACACCGTCGCCTCGTCGAACAGATCCGTGGCGTAGGTCAGCACGGCCTCGATGCCCGCCGGACCGCCTGCGGCGAAGCGCTCGCGCAGATCCAAGGTCAGGTCGAACTGGGAGGCGTCGCGCTCGAAGTCCTCCACCTCGAACCGCAGGCCGGGCAGTTCCAGCACGGGTTCGACGAAGTTCTGCAGCGACAGCGAGACCTGGAACAGCGGGTGGTGCGCGGTCGAGCGAGCCGGATCCAGCACCTGGACCAGCCGCTCGAACGGCACGTCCGCGTTGGCGAAGGCGTCCAGGTCAGTGGACCGGACGGTGTCCAGGAACGCGGCGAAGCCCGCGCCCGGATCGACCGGGGTGCGCAGTGCCAGGGTGTTGACGAACATGCCGACGAGCTGGTCCAGCGCTTCCTCGCCGCGTCCGGCGACCGGGGTGCCGATCAGCACGTCGTCGGTGGTGGCGAGGCGCGCGAGCAGCACCGCGAGCGCCGCGTGCACCACCATGAACGGGCTGACGTGGTGCGCGGTGGCGAAATCCACCAGCGCTCGGTGCGTCTCGGCGTCGACGGTGAAGCCGAAGTCGGCGCTGTGCATGGTCTGCACCGCGGGGCGTGGCCGGTCGGAGGGCAGTTCCAGCACGTCGGGCGCGCCGGCCAGGGTCGCGCGCCAGAACTCGATCTGCCGCGCCGCCAACGATTCCGGATTCGCCTCGTCGCCGAGCACCTCGCGGTGCCACAGCGCGAAATCGGCGTACTGCACCGGCAGCGGGACACGGACGGCGTGCCCGCCCGCGGACCGTTCGGAGTAGGCGGCGACCAGGTCGGCGGCCAGTGGCGCCATCGACGCGCCGTCGGCGCTGATGTGGTGCACCACCAGCACGACGACGTGCACCGGCGGCGTGGCGGCGGCGATCTCGCCGGAACTCGCGGTGTAACTCGATGAGACCGGTGCGGTCGCGCTCACGGGCCCGGACGAGATCGGCGCTTCGCCGGTGGAAGGGGCCGACGACACCGGTCCCGCACTCGCGGAGGGCTCGACGTCGCCGTGGATCCGGAACAGGCCGACCCGCAGCGGCGGCTGGGTGGCGAGATCGAAGCCGGTTCCCGCCAATTCGGCGATCCGCTCCCGCAGTTCCGCGCCGTCCTCGGTGTCGGTCACCGGCATCGCTGGCACGGCCACGTCGGCGTCGACCACGACTTGACGCGGCCCTTCCGCGTCGGCGGGGTAGAGCGTGCGCAGGCTCTCGTGCCGGTCCACGACGTCGACGAGCGCCGCGCGCAGCGCATGGACGTCCAGCTCTCCGGTGAGCCGCAGTGCCACCGCGATGTTGTAGGCGGCGGAAGCCGGATCCATCCGGTTGAGCACCCACATGCGCTGTTGTGCGGGAGACAGCGGAACCCGGTCCGGCCGGATGCGGGGCGCGAGGCCGAACCCGCCCGGCGCGGCGCCGGTGGCGGGCACCCGGGCGGACAGCTGGGCCACGGTCGGCGCGTCGAACAGATCACGCAGCGCGATCCGCGAGCCGAGCGCCGCGTTCACTCGCGCCACCACCTTGGTCGCGCTCAGCGAGTTGCCGCCGAGTTCGAAGAACGACTGGTCGACGCCGACGCGCTCCCGTTCGAGCACTTCGCCGAACACGGCGGCCACCGCCTCCTCGACGGGGCCGCGGGGCGCGAGGTAGGGCCGGTGGCTGTCGGAGAAGTCCGGCACCGGAAGGGCTTTGCGATCCAGCTTGCCGACCGGGGTGAGCGGGATAGTCTCCAGTACGACGAGGTAACCGGGCACCATGTAGCCGGGCAGTTCGGCGGCCACCTGCGCGCGCAGCCGCTCGACGTCAAGCCGCGCGCCTTCGACGGGCAGCACGTAGGAGACCAGCACGGTCGTCCCGGCGGGGCCGGTGCGCCCGATGGTCACCGCGTATTCGACCTCGTCGTCGCGGGAGAGCACCGCGTCGATCTCGCCCAGCTCGATGCGCAGGCCGCGGATCTTGACCTGGAAATCGCTGCGGCCCAGGTACTCCAGCTCGGGACCGGCGCCGTTGTCGACCCAGCGCACCATGTCGCCGGTGCGGTACATCCGCTCGCCGGGTTCGCCGAAGGGGTCGGCGACGAACCTGCTCGCGGTCATCTCGAACCGGTTGAAATAGCCGCGCGCGAGCGCGGGACCCGCGAGGTACAGCTCACCGGGCACTCCCATGGGCACGGGACGCAGCCAGGCGTCCAGCACCACGGTGTCCGCGCCGCGGATGGGGCCGCCGATCGTGATCGGCTCGCCGCTGACGAGTTCGCCCGGCCCGGTCGCCCAGATGCTGAACTCGGTGGGGCCGTACAGGTTCACCATCCGCCTGCCCGGCGCCCACCGCTCGATCAGCTCCGGCGTCGCCGCCTCGCCCGCGACCGCGAGGACGCGCAAGTGTTCCAGCCCGGCGGGTTCCATGGTGGCCAGCGCCGACGGCGTGATCACGGCGTGGGTGACGCGCTGGGTGCGCAGCAGCGTCTCCAGTTCCGTCCCGCCGTAGACATCCGGCGGCGACACCACCAGCCTGCCGCCCGCGCCGTGCGCGATGAGCAGTTCGAACACCGAGGCGTCGAAACTCGGCGAGGCCACTTGCAGCGCGCTGGTGGTGTGGTCGAGCGCGAGCTTCTCCCGTTGCGCGGTTACGAGATTCGCGATGCCGCGATGGCTGAGCAGCACGGCCTTGGGCTTGCCGGTGGAGCCGGAGGTGTAGATCAGGTACGCCGTCTGATCGAGGTCGATCGGGCCGCCGCGCTCCTCGTCGGTGATCGGCGCTTCGGACACCGTCATCACCCGGCGAATGGTGTTCAGGTCGTCGAGCAGCAGCCAGTCGATCGTGCCGGGAAGCGTCTCGCCGGTCGCGGTGACCGTCACGCCGATCGGGGCCTTGGAGTCGCTGAGCATGTGCTCGATGCGTTCCACCGGGTAGTTCGGGTCCAGCGGAGCGAACGCCGCGCCGGTCTTGGCCAGCGCCCACACGGCGACCACCGATTCCAGCGAACGGGTGAGCGCCAGCACGACGAACACCTCCCGCCCGACGCCGCGGCGCAGCAGTACCCGGGCGAAGCGGTTGGACCAGGCGTCGAGTTCGGCGTAGGACATGGTGAGCTCGCCCGCGGTGATCGCGATCGCGTCCGGATCGATGCGCGCGCCCGCGGTGAGCAGCTCGGGCAGCGTGGCGGGCGGCACGGACTCCGGGCCGCGTACCGGCGCCAGCGCGGCGCGCTCGGCGTCGTCGCAGTATTGCAACTGGGAGACCAGCGCGTGCGGGTTGTCCGCGAGTTGGGTCAGCAGCCGGACGAAGCGATCCAGCAGCGGCCGGGCCTCCTCCGCCGGAAGCTGGTCGGCCATGTACTTCAGCGTGATCCGCAGCGTGTCCCTGCCGTCGTCGCCGCGCAGCGGGATCACCATGAGGTTCAGCGGGTACGGCGTCGCGTCGGTGCCCTCCACGTCGAGCACCCGCATGCCCGCGATGTCCAGCGCCTGCGACAGCGCTTCGCGGTCGATGGGATAGGACTCGAATACGGTGAGCGTGTCGAACAATTCGGCGAGGCCGACCGCCTGGTGGATGGCGGCCAATCCGACGTGCTGATGGTCCATCAGCCGCGCCTGCTCGGCCTGCACGCGCGCGAGCAGGTCGGCGACCTTTTCCGCCGGATCCAGCCGCACCCGCACCGGCAGCGTGTTGATGAACAGGCCGACCATCTCCTCGACCCCGGCCAGCTCCGGCGGCCGTCCCGAGACCGTGCCGCCGAACACCACGTCGGTGCGTCCGGTGAGCATGGCCAGCAGCATCGCCCACGCGGCCTGCACCAGGGTGTTCACCGTCGCGCCCGCTTCCCGGCCCGTGGCCTCCAGCCCGGCGACGGTGTCGCGGGCCAGGTCGACGGAGGTCATGCCGGTTTCGGTCGATTCGATCCCGGCGAGGGTGGGCACCGCGCGGGTCGGCGTGTCGACACCGGCCAGCGACTCGGTCCATGCGGCGAGGGATTCCGCGTCGTCCTTGGTCTCCAACCAGGTCAGGAACTCACGATAGGAATGCGCGGGCGGCAGGGCCGCGGCGTCACCGTCGGTGACGTAGAGGGTGAGCAGTTCGCGTACCAGCAGCGGCGTCGACCAGCCGTCCAGCACCAGGTGGTGGTTGGTCAGCACGAAACGGTAGGTGTCCGGGGCGATCCGGATGAGCGTGCAGCGCAGCAGGGGGGGCCGGGTGAGCTCGAACCGGGTGCGGGCGTCCACCGCGATCAACCGGTCGACTTCCCCGGCGCGCTCGGTCTCGTCGGCGATACCGCTGAGATCCGCTTCCCGCCAGTCGATCTCGGCGTCGGCCAGGACGAGCTGGCGCGGGCCGTCCTCGGTCTCGACGAAGGCGACGCGCAGGTTCTCGTGGCGGGTCACCAAAGCCTGTGCGGCGCGGCGCAACCGGGCCGCGTCGACGGTGCCTGCCAAGGTCAGCAGCGACTGCACCGTGTAGCCGTCGGCGGTGTCGGAATCGTAGAGCGCGTGGAAGAGCAGGCCGTACTGCAGTGGCGAGAGCGGCCACACGTCGGCGAGGTTCGGGTAGGCGCGCTCCCAGTCGTCGATCTGCGCCTGTGTGACGGTGACCAGATCGAAGTCCGACGGTGTGCGTCCGCCCGCGCTCGCGGACGCGACATGCCGAGCCAGCGCGCCGAGCGCCTGCTCCCACAGCGCGGCGAGTTCGCCGAGATCCGCCTCCTCGAAAAGCCGTCCGGCGTAGCCCCAGGTCACCTCGAGTCCGGCATCGGTGAGCACGGCGTTGATGTCGACCGCGGCGGCCAGCGGCGCGCGGTCGTCCTGGGTCGCGGCGAACCGGCGCGGCAGCCACGGTTCCGCGTCGCCGCCGGTGGACGCGCGCCCGAGGTAGTTGAAGCTGATCTGCGGGGTGGGCGCGTCCGCGAGCGCCGCCGCCGTGCTCGGAACCAGGTAGCGGAGCATCCCGAATCCGACGCCTTTGTCCGGCAGCGCGCGCAGCTGTTCCTTGGTCGCCTTGATCGCGGCGCCCGCCGCGGCCCCGCCCGCGAACGCGTCCGCCACGTCGATGCCGGTCAGATCGACCGCGACGGGGTAGACGCTGGTGAACCAGCCCACCGTGCGCGCCACGTCGGCGCCCGGCAGGACGGTTTCCGCGCGGCCGTGGCCCTCCAGCGTGAACAGCGTGGAGCTGCGCTCGCGCCACCGTGCCACCGCCAGCGCGAGGGCTGCCAGCAGCACGTCGTCGGCGCCGCAGTGGAAACGATCCGGCGCGGTGGTGAGCACGGACTGCGCGATGTCCGGCGGTACGACGGTCGTCAGGTGCGCCATGGAGCCCACCACATCGACGGCCGGGTCCATCGGCGCCGAGCCGAGCGCGGGGTCGGGTGTCGTCAGGACACGTTGCCACAACGGCAGTTCGCCGGTGCGCGAGGCCGCGTGCTCGCGCTGGCCGTGCGCCCAGCGCCGGAACGAGGTGCCGACCGGAGCGAGCTCGGCGCCCAGCGCGGCGGTGGCGAGGTCCGGCAGCAGGATCCGCCAGGAAACGCCGTCGGTGACGAGGTGGTGCAGCACCAGCCACAGCAGCGGGGCGGCGTCGGCACGCTCGACCCACACGAATCGCGCGACCACGCCGGCCTCCGGGTCGAGCAGGTCGGCGGCGCGCTGCAACGCACGCTCGCAGGTCGCGTCGAGATCAGCGTCCGCGGGCACGATTTCGAGCAGGGCGCCGGCGTTCACCGCACCGGGCTCGGCGACCACCCAGTTCCAGCCGTCGCCGGTGCGGCGCAGCGTCGAACGCAGCAGGTCGTGCCGGTCGAACAGCGCTGCGAGCGCGGCGACGAGATCCGTGCGTTCCATGCCCGACGGCAACTCGATCAGCACCGCTTGGGCGAACCGCCGCCAGGTGTCACCGGTCTCGAGCATCGCGTGCACGATCGGCGTCAGCTCTACGTCGCCGACTCCGCCGCCGGGCAGCTCGTGCACGACTCCGGTCGGCACATCGGTGGCCACCGCGGCCAGCGCGGCGACGGTCTTGCGCTCGAAGACATCCCGTGCGCCGAACCCGAGCCCGGCCGCCTTCGCCCGCGACACCAGCTGGATCGAGACGATGCTGTCGCCGCCGAGCGCGAAGAAACTCTCGTCCACTCCCACCGATTCCAGGCCGAGCACCTCCGCGAACAGCGCGGCGAGCGTCTCCTCGCGCGGTGTGGACGGCGGCCTGCTCGCGGTGGTGCGCGCGCCGAATTCCGGTGCGGGCAGCGCCTTGCGGTCCACCTTGCCGAGCGGCGTGAGCGGAAGACGGTCGAGCACCATGATCACGGCGGGCACCATGTAGGCCGGAAGCGACTCTCCTACCGCGGCTTTCAGCGCCTCGGGGTGGATCTGCGCACCCGGCTCCGGCAGCACGTACGACACGAGCGCGGTGGCGCCCGAACCTGTTTCGACGCCGAGGGTGAGCGCGAAGTCGACGTCGGGCTGCCGCTGCAAGGCGGCATCGATCTCGCCGAGCTCGATGCGGAAGCCGCGCACCTTCACCTGGAAGTCGCTGCGTCCCTGGTACTCCAGTTCGACGCGGCCGTCGTTGTGCACCCAGCGCACGAGATCGCCGGTGCGGTACATCCGCTCGCCCGTGCCGTACGGGTCGGCGACGAAACGGTCGGCGGTCAGCCCGTTGCGCCGGTGGTAACCGCGCGCGACGCCGGGACCGGCGAGGTAGAGCTCCCCGACGGTGCCCGGCGGCAGCGGACGCAGCCACGGATCCAGGACCACCGCCGACACGTCGCGGGCCAGACTGCCGATGGTGACCGGACCGTCCGGCGTCAGCGGGGCGCTGAGGGTGACGGTGATGGTGGTCTCGGTGGGCCCGTAGCCGTTCAACAGGGTCCGGCCCGCCCATTTGGTCACCAGTTCGGGCGGGCAGGCGTCGCCGCCCACGATCACGGTACGCAGCTCGGGCAGGCTCGCCGGGTCCAGCGAACCCACGACGGCCGGGGTCACGTTGAGGTGGGTGACGCGGTGGGCGCGCAGTACCTGGGCCAGCTCCTCGCCCGCGTACGCCGACGGCGGCACCACGGCCAGCGTCGCGCCCGTGGCCAGGGTGACCAGGATCTCCTCGACCGAGATGTCGAAACTCGGCGACACGGCGTGGGCGACGACGGACTCGGCGTCGATGCCGAATCCGGCGCCGGAACTCGCCACCAGGTTGGCCAGCCCTCGGTGCGGGACGAGCACGCCTTTCGGGAGCCCGGTGGAACCGGAGGTGTAGATGATGTACGCGGCCTGGTCCGGGTGCGTCGCCGCGGTGCGGTCGGCGTCGGTCAGCGGCGCGGCATCCTGCTCGGCCATCGCCCGTTCGGTGCCCTCGTCGTCGAGCGACAGCCAGGACACCCGGCGTGGCAACGACTTTCGCGCGGCCGCCGTCGTGATGCCCGCGACGACGCCGCTGTCGCCGACCATGTGCTCGATCCGGTCGGCGGGGTAGGTCGGGTCGATCGGCACGAACGCCGCGCCGGTCTTGGCCACCGCGATCGTCGCCAGCACCGACCCGATGGACCGCGGGATGGAGATCGCCACGGTGCGCTCGGGCCCGGCGCCCGCGGTGATCAGCACCCGGGCCAGCCGGTTGGTGTAGTCGTCGACCTGACGGTAGGTCAGCGCGGTCTCGCCCTCCACCAGCGCGGTCGCCAGCGGATCGCGGGCCGCGCCTTCGGCGAGGAGGGCGGGCAGCGTCCGCGCCGCGACGCCAGCGGGTCCCCGGGCGGGTGCGAAGCCGGTGCGCTCGTCGTCCGACAGCACCGGCACGCTCGCCAGCGGCGCGTCCGGCCCGGCGGCCAGGAAACGGTGCAGGAACGAAAGGAAGCGGCGATGCTGCCCGGTCAGCTCGGCCTCGGTGTAGAGGTTGCCGTTGGCCTGGAAGTCGATGTGCGTGCTCTCGCCGCCGACGCCCGGATACAGGTTGACGAACAGGTCGTCGATCAACCCGGAGGTCAGCACGTGCAGCCGCCCGGTCACCGGGCCGAGTTGGATTCTGGTGTCGACCATCATCAGGTTCACCGACGGGCCGAACGACCCGGCCTCGTCCATCGGCCAGCCCAGATCGCGGAAGATGTCCTCCTGCCGGTAGCGCTGGCGCCGCAGCGCCCCGGTCAGCTCGCCCTGGGCCGCCCGGATCACGTCGCCGACGGTCGTGGCGGGCGCCAGCCGCAGCCGCAGCGGGACCACGTTGGCGATCATGCCGCCGGAACGCCGCAGCGTCGCGGTGGTGCGCGCGGACACCGGCAGGCTCAGCACGACTTCCGGCGCGCCGGTCATCGCGGACAGATACGCGCCGAAGGCGGCGACCACGGTCGGCGCGACACCGGAGGACACCTGCTCGGCGACGGCGTCCAGCAGGGTGCCGGTGTCGGCGGGCAGCGCGCCGGTGACCCGCCGCGGATGCCCGTCCACGCCCGCGGTGCGGCCGGCCAGGCTCACCGGATCGGCCATGCCGTCCAGATGCGCCTGCCAGTGCTCCCGGTCCGCGCCGAACCGCTCGGAACTGCGGTAGGCCAGATCGGCCTCGACGATCTTGCGCAGGTCCTCGGCCTTCGCGGGCGACGCTTCGCGGCCCTCGACGGCGGCGTTGTACAGCTCTCCGGTGCGCTGCACCATGGTCAGCGCGCCCATGCCGTCGAGCACGATGTGGTGGATGCGCGAATACCAGAACCAGCGGTCCGCGCCGACGCGCAGCATGGCGATGCGCACCAGCCGGTCGCGGGTCAGCTCCAGCGGGGCCTCGTACTCCGCGCGCATCCACGCGTGCGCGGCCGCCTCGGGATCGGGTTCGGAACGGAAGTCCAGCGTTTCCAGACTGTCGTCGAGCGTGGGGTCGACGAATTGGAACGGATGTCCCTCCACCTCGACCAGGCGCAGGTAGCCGGTGCCGAACTCGCGCCCGGCCTGCCGCGCCGACCGCGCGAGCAGGTCGAGGTCGATCGGACCGTTCAGTTCGACGTACTGGGCGATCGAGATCGGAGTATCGCCGGCGACGTGCTGGGCGAACCAGATGCCGCGCTGTGCCGCCGATAGGGCGAAAGCCCCATCGGGAAGAACTGTGTCGGAATCTTTCGCCGAAAGGGAAGGCTGTTGCATGACGTGTCCTACGTTCTGACCGCGATCCGGCCGATCGGCAGTGACCGCCCGTAGCCACGTAGCGGTAGTACCTGCCGCCGCACAGCACGCGGCAACTCAATTCTGAACCGGCGCGGTCGACGCTGCGGGGGTATTGGGCACACTGCGCGACCCGAACATCGCTGTTCGGGTCGCGGGGGAGGGGTTGTGTCCGGTCAGGCGGCTTTCGGGAGAAGATCCAGGTCGGCCGCGCCCAGCGGGGCGGCGGAGCTGGTCAGGTAGCGCTGCAGAGTGGAGCGCTCGTCCAGCACCAGCCAGGTGATCGCTTCCGCGGACTCGGGCTGCTGGTCCTTGGTGGTGACGCCCACCGAGGTGCCGAGCGCGTAGGAGCCGTCGTCGGTCACCGGGACGGCGATGGCGCCGATCTTGGTGGCGGCCCGCTCGGCCACGACGGACTCGATCGCCTGGTCGATCGCGACCGCGATCCGGGTGCCGGGTCCGGCGCCGAGGCGCAGCAGCAGCCGGGCCAGGCGATTGGACCAGCGGTCCAGCTCGGCGTAGGTCAGGTCGCAACCGGCGGTGGAGGCCACGACCGCGTGCGGATCGACCTCGGCGACGGGCTGTGCCACCGGCAGGGAGTACAGGTTGTCGGCGAGCGAATCGGTCAGCGTGTGCATGTCGTGTCCTAGGGGTCGATTGAGAGGTTCTCGGCGTACCTCTGAATCTCGTCCTCGAGCGGACTTTTCGACAGCAACCCCAGCGCTGGTCCGCGCACTCCAAGGGTGCGGGAAACCTCACCCAAGGGGTGGGCGGTCAGTCGGTCACGTAACCGTTGAGCGTGTTGCGCAGGTCGGTGAGCAGGGCGCGGGCGGCGGTGAGGCCGTCGCCGTGCCAGACGCTGTCCTCCACGGCGAACACCCGGCGATCGGTGGCGGCGCCGAGTTCCTTCCACTCGTCGGTGCGCAGCACCGCTTCACCGTGTTTCTTGCCCTCCTGGCCCGCGAGGATCACGTAGATCAGGTCGCCCTCCGCCTTGGTGGCGAACTCGCTCTCGCGCACGTCGAACGAGGCGCCGCGCTGCGCGGCAGGACGCTGCACGCCCGCGTCGGCGAGCACCTGGCCGGAGAAGCTGTCACCGCCCTGTACCCGCTGGGCGTCGGCGGTGAACCGGAGGATCGATGCCTGGGTCTGGCCCGCCGCCAGCGTGGTGCCGGTGTCGCGCGCCTCGGTGCGGTAGTTCTGCAGTGCGGTGTCCGCCGCGTCGCGCCGTCCCATGCCCGCCGCGAACGCGGCGAACTCGGCTTGCCAGCTGTTGTTCGAACCGACAAGCACGGTCGGTGCGATGGCTTGCAACGCGCTGAAACTCGCTGTGCCCGTGGGATTCTCGCCCAGAATCAGATCGGGATGCAGGGCTGCGATCCGGGCCGGGTCCGGCTGCGCGGCGGTGCCGACGCCGGGGATCTTCAGCACGCCGGTGCCCAGATAGGCCGGTTGCGGGCTCGGGCCGTCGAGGGTCACCGTCCCCACGACCCGCTCCCACAGGCCGACCGCGCAGACGGCGTCCAGCGCGGAAGTGCTGAGCACGACGATGCGCTGCGGGTCGGCGGGGACCTCGGACACGCCCGCCGCATGGGTGACGCTGCGGGTGTCCCCGCCCGCCGGGTCGGGCGCGCTCGGCAGCGCGCAGGCTTTGGTGGTGTCGCGCTCCAGCCCCACCACGCCCGCGCCCGCGATGTTGGTGGTGGTGCGCACGATGGAGGCGGAGTCGTCGGTGGCGCCGCCGCAGCCCGCGAGCACGAGCGCGGCACACCCGGCCACGACCGCCAGGAACCGGTGACCGGCCGCGCCGTTCCGATGACGAATCGCGCGAATTCGGGTGCGTACCTGCATCACGTCGCTCACCGGCATGCGAGTGAGGGTACATGTCGGCGCCGTCCGGCCCCCGGGTGAGGTCGCGGCGGTTGGCGTCCGTGCGCCGCGCTTCGCGGGCAGGAATCCACCACCCAGCAGACGCCCGCACGCAACGCCGCGGTCGGTGCCTCTGCGTGCGGGCCGCCGGGGTCAGGCTCGATTGCCCCCGATGCTGAAGCGGGCGCCGGTGGCGTCGGTGACCGCGGCCATCCGGCCGTAGGGCGTGTCCTGGGGCGGCGAGAGCACCGTCCCGCCCAGTTCGGTGAGCCGCTCGACGGTCTTGTCCACGTCGTCCGCGCCGAAGTAGACGATCCAGCCCGCGGGTGCGCCCTCGGGCAGGAAGGCGGACGCGTCCATGACGCCGCCGAGCATCGGGCTCTCGGCGTGGATGGTGGAGTAGCGGAACTCCGGGGCGTCGGAGACGGTGAAGACGTCCGACCAGCCGAAGACCTCCCGGTAGAAGGTCAACGAGGCGTCGTAGGCGCGGGTGTGCAGCTCGAACCAGGACGGCGCGCCCGCGTGCTCACGCCACTGCCCGCCGGAGACCAGACCCATGGTCTCGAAGCCGGGGAACGTCCCGGCCTGCCAGATGCCGACGCCCGCACCTCCGACGTCGCCGAGCACGGCCATCCTGCCCAGCTCGCCCACCGCCATCGGCGGCACGACCAGCGACGCCCCCGCCGCCGTCGCCGCGTCGGCGGTGGCCTGTGCGCCGGAACTGGCCAGATACACCGTCCACTGTTCCGGGCTGTCGGTGTCGCCGGGCATCCTGGCCATCGCGCCCGCCACCGCGCGCCCGTCCTTGCGGAAGGTGACGTACCCGCCGAACTCCTCGCCCGCGCTCTCGGCGGTCCAGTCGAACAGTTCGCGGTAGAACGCGATACTCCGATCGAGGTCGGAGCTGTACAAATCGACCCAACAGGGATCGCCGATCTTCGTGCGGTTGGTTCCGGTCATCGCTGCTCTCCTGGCCTGAGGTGAACTCGTGTCACCTCTACAGACGCCCGCCACCCACAGAACTCATCGGTCCCGGAAAACAACACAGCTACGACAGAGAGTAGGACCCGTTCGGTCGGGCCCATCTTCACGGGTTTACGATTCGGAGAGCGCAAGCGAACTGTCGTCTGTTCCGACATCGGGATGGATGCGATCAGCGGAGCCTGCGGAGCGACCTAAAGGCACCTTTCAGGAGGATCAGTGACTGCCGTAGAGCCCCAGCCAGTCCCTCAGTTGGAAGCGACTCGGCCTTATCCGGCTCGGACCGGGCCGAAGGGCTCGTTCATCTACAAGATGGTCACCACCACGGACCCGAAGGTCCTGGGTGTCATGTACCTGACCACGTCGATGGGCTTCTTCCTCATCGGTGGCCTGATGGCCCTGCTGATGCGCGGTGAGCTGGCCCGGCCGGGCCTGCAGTTCCTCTCGACCGAGCAGTTCAACCAGCTGTTCACCATGCACGGCACGATCATGCTGCTGTTCTACGCGACCGCGATCGTGTTCGGCTTCGCGAACATCATCCTCCCGCTGCAGATCGGCGCCCCCGACGTCGCCTTCCCGCGCCTGAACGCCTTCAGCTACTGGCTGTACGCGTTCGGCGCCAGCATGGCGACCGCGGGCTTCATCACCCCGGGCGGCGCCGCGGACTTCGGCTGGACGGCGTACGTGCCGCTCACCGACATCCTGCACTCCCCTGGCGTCGGCACCGACCTGTGGATCCTGGGCCTGGCGGTGTCCGGTCTGGGCACCATCCTCGGTGGCGTGAACATGCTGACCACGGTGGTCTGCCTGCGTGCTCCCGGTATGACCATGTTCCGGATGCCGATTTTCACCTGGAACATCGCCGTGACCAGCGTCCTGGTGCTGCTGGCCTTCCCGCTGCTGACCGCCGCGCTGTTCGGCCTGGCCTACGACCGTCACCTGGGCGGCCACATCTACGACCCCGCGACCGGCGGCATCCTGCTCTACCAGCACCTGTTCTGGTTCTTCGGCCACCCCGAGGTGTACATCATCGCGCTGCCGTTCTTCGGCATCGTCTCGGAGATCTTCCCGGTCTTCTCGCGTAAGCCGATCTTCGGTTACACCACGCTGGTCTACGCCACCCTGGGCATCGCCGCGCTGTCGATCGCGGTGTGGGCGCACCACATGTACGCCACCGGCGCCGTGCTGCTGCCGTACTTCTCGTTCATGACCTTCCTCATCGCGGTCCCGACCGGTGTGAAGTTCTTCAACTGGATCGGCACCATGTGGCGCGGTCAGCTGACCTTCGAATCGCCGATGCTGTTCTCCATCGGCTTCATCGTCACCTTCCTCTTCGGTGGTCTGTCCGGCGTCATCCTGGCCAGCCCGCCGCTGGACTTCCACGTCACCGACTCGTACTTCGTCGTGGCGCACTTCCACTACGTGCTCTTCGGCACCATCGTGTTCGCCACCTACGCGGGCATCTACTTCTGGTTCCCGAAGATGACCGGCCGGATGCTGGACGAGCGCCTGGGCAAGTGGCACTTCTGGACGACGTTCATCGGCTTCCACACCACCTTCCTGGTCCAGCACTGGCTGGGCGCCGAGGGCATGCCGCGCCGCTACGCCGACTACCTGCCCAGCGACGGCTTCACCACGCTGAACACGATCTCCACGATCGGCGCCTTCGTGCTCGGCGCGTCGATGCTGCCGTTCCTGTGGAACGTCTTCAAGAGCTACCGCTACGGCGAGGTGGTCACCGTGGACGACCCGTGGGGCTACGGCAACTCGCTGGAGTGGGCCACCACCTGCCCGCCGCCGCGGCACAACTTCTACGAGCTGCCGCGCATCCGCTCGGAGCGTCCCGCGTTCGAGCTGCACTACCCGCACATGGTCGAGCGCATGCGCGCCGAGGCGCACGTCGGCTGGGGCGCGGGCAAGCACGCCACCGACCTGCACGAGCCGAACGTCCTCGCACAGTAGGGCGCTTCCCCGGCGGGGCCGGACGGGTGACGTCCGGCCGCGCCGTAGGATTCATCGCGACGAGTGTGCACCCGCTGGTCACCAGCGGGTGCACACTCGTTTGTGGAGATCAGTACGCACCGTGCGTTGCGACAACGACGTCCAGCACAGCGACGGCGAACATCGAACATGGAGCGCATCAGTTGGCCGACACCACCGTCCTCGTCACCGTCACCGGGCCGGACCGCCCCGGTGTGACGTCCGTGCTGCTCGCGGCCATGTCCCGGCACCGAGTGAGCCTGCTGGACGTGGAGCAGGTCGTGATCCGGGGCAGGCTGACCCTCGGTGTCCTGGTGACCTGCCCGACCGACGCCGAGGCGTTGCAGGACGAGCTCGAAGAGGCCATGAACACCGTCGGCATGAACGTCGACGTGGAGGTGGACGCGGCGATCGGCAGGCAGCCGATGTCCACCCACGCGGTGGTCATTCTCGGCAGCCCGGTCACCGCGCGCGCGTTCAGCGCGGTGTCGCGGCAACTGGCCGCGCTGGGAGCCAACATCGACACCATCCGCGGTATCGCCGACTACCCGGTGACCGGCATGGAGTTGATGGTCACCGCGCCCGATTCCGGCCCGGACACCGATTTCCGGCTGCGCACGGCGCTGGCCGAGGTCGCGGTGGCCGAGCAGGTGGACGTCGCCGTGGAGCGGGCCGGGCTGGCGCGCCGGGGCAAGCGGCTGATCGTGTTCGACGTCGACTCCACCTTGATCCAGGGCGAGGTCATCGAGATGCTCGCCGCGCACGCGGGCGTGGAGGACGAGGTCCGCAAGGTGACCGAGGCCGCCATGCGCGGCGAGATCGATTTCGCCGAATCGCTGCGGCAGCGGGTAGCGACGCTGGCCGGGCTGGACGAGTCGGTGATCGAGGAGGTCGCCGACCGGATCGAGCTGACCCCCGGCGCCCGCACCACCATCCGCACGCTGCGCCGGATCGGTTTCCGCTGCGGCGTGGTGTCGGGCGGTTTCCGGCAGGTGATCGAACCGCTGGCACACGAGCTGGAACTGGACTTCGTGCAGGCGAACACCCTGGAAGTCGTGGACGGCAAGCTGACCGGCCGCGTCGTCGGCGAGATCGTCGACCGCGCGGCCAAGGCGACCGCCCTGCGCAAGTTCGCCGCCGACGCCGGGGTGCCGATGGAACAGACCGTCGCGGTGGGTGACGGCGCCAACGACATCGACATGCTCAACGCCGCCGGGCTCGGCGTCGCCTTCAACGCCAAACCGGCGCTGCGCGAGGTCGCCGACGCCGCGCTCTCCCATCCGTATCTGGACGCGGTCCTGTTCATCCTCGGGGTCACCCGGCACGAGGTGGAGGCCGCCGACGCCAGGGACGGCCTGCTGCGCCGCGTCCCGCTGGGCTGAACATCCGGCCCGGTTCCGCCTCGAAAAACGCGGGACCAGTCCGTCGGTAGCTCTGCGCATGGCCGGAGCGAAGGCGGAGGTACGCATGGATGGGCGCTGTCGGGCGCAGTCTGTCGATAGCTCTGCGCATGGCCGGAGCGAAGGCGGAGGTACGCCTGTGTCGGTAGGCTCGCTGCTGTTGATCATGCGGCGATCGGAGGACGGGTGCGCAAGTCCCTGCTTGTGCTGCCCGCCCGATCGGCGGCGGAGTGCGGCTTGCCGGATGTGACGACAGAGTCCGCGAATTCCGTTGTCCGCATGAGCGAAGCGAACGGTCGACAACAGCGACCACCGCGCACGGGGCGGCGGCTGGTGATCGCGCACCCCGCGAATCCGTCCACCGCCTACTCGGGGAGCATCGCGAAAGCCGGTGCGGCCGTGGCGAAGCAGGACGGAGCGGCGGATCTCGAACCCGACCCACCCGCGCCGGGCGCGGGCAGGACGTCGGTGTGGAGTTTCGTCGGCGTGGTGTCCCGTGCGTCGCCGCTGACGATGGGGTACGCGCGTCCGTGGGAGCCGGGTTCCGAACCGGCCCGGACGTTTTCGTCGACGATCGAGGTGGAGCGATGACGAGCATTCCGGAATGCGGCGCCGAAGTCCGTGAGAACGGCGAGATCCGCGGCGTGGCAACGGCATCGGACGTCGAAGGGTTCCGGGCCCGGCACGCGGAGCTGGCCGGCGGCTACGGCGCGGGCGATCCGGACGACCCGGCCATGGTGCAGGCGATGCAGATGGTCCTGCATCTGCCCAAGATCGACCCGCCGCCGCGCAGTGCGCTGCTCGCCGCCGCCGCGTCGGCCGCGGTGGCACTGTGCCTGGACGAACGAGTCGGGCCTGGCGGCGAGTGGGAAGAACGCTATCTGGCGTGGAAGCGCTCCCGGATCCGCAAGGTGGCTCGGCGCGCTCGCGGCGCACAGTGGCAGGCGACTTGCGCTGTCGCGGGCGTAACGGTAGAGATCGACGGCGCGCAGGCGCGGGCGCTGGTCCCGGGGCCCGTGGGGCAGGTCGACCCGCGGATCAAGCGTCTGCAGATCGGCGGCACCGACCTCGCGCACGACGAGCCCGGCCCGCCCGATCCCGAACTGCCGGTGCTATGGGTGAACGCCGGGCTCGGGATGACGTTGGGCAAGGCCGCCGCGCAGGTGGGTCACGCGAGCATGCTGCTGGCCGGTGCGCTGCCGGTGGAGCACGCGCTGCGCTGGGCGGAACTCGGCTTCCGCTGCGCGGTCCGCGAGGCCGACCCGCGGCGCTGGGCGTCGCTGGCCGAGCATGTGACGGAGGGCGCGGCGATCGCGGTGCGCGACGCGGGATACACCGAAGTGGCGCCGGGCTCCATGACGGTGATCGCGGTGCCCGCCCGGTCCTGGTGAACCCTCCGCTACGGCGCGGCGCGCGTGTCGGTCGGTGCGGCCGATCCGGCCGGGACGGCGGCGTTCCAGCACAGATCCGACCGACCGGGTCGGTTTTCCCTCCCTGCGTTGGCAAGTGCCCCCCGGGGTGGGCCAAGATGGAGCGCGTGCCGCAACCGGATCCCGATCTGCTCATCGATTTCACCGACGTGACCGTCCGCCGCTCCGGCCGTACCCTCGTCGGGCCGGTCACCTGGCAGGTCGAGCTCGACGAACGCTGGGTGGTCCTCGGCCCCAACGGCGCGGGCAAGACCTCGCTGCTGCGTATGGCCGCCGCCGAACTGCATCCCACCGCGGGCATCGCCCATCTGCTCGGGGAGCGCATCGGAAAGGTGGACATCAGCGAGCTGCGCCCGCGCATCGGGCTGTCGTCGGCGGCGGTGGCCAGCCGGGTTCCGACCGACGAGAAGGTCAGCGATCTGGTGGTGTCCGCGGGTTACGCGGTGCTCGGCCGCTGGCGGGAGCGCTACGACGACGTGGACACCGATCGCGCCATCGACATGCTGGAAAGCCTGGGAGCCGAACATCTCTCCGACCGCACCTACGGAACGCTGTCGGAGGGCGAACGCAAACGCGTGCTCATCGCCCGCGCGCTGATGACCGATCCCGAGCTGCTGCTGCTCGACGAGCCCGCCGCGGGCTTGGACCTGGGCGGCCGCGAGGAACTGGTGGAGCGGCTCGGCGATCTCGCCGCCGATCCGGACTCGCCCGCGATCGTGCTGGTCACCCACCACGTGGAGGAGATCCCACCCGGATTCACCCACGGCCTGCTGCTCAACGAGGGCGAAGTGGTCGCGCAGGGCCTGCTCTCCGACGTGCTCACCGCCGAGAACCTCAGCGACGCCTTCCGCCAGTCGATCGCCCTGGATCGAGTCGACGGCCGCTACTTCGCGCGGCGTTCGCGGCGGGCGGGCAGTCACCGCACCCGCTGACTCGGACGGCGTGCGATCGCGCAGTTCGGGTGCGTCAGGCGTACCTCCGCCTTCGCTGCGGCCGTGCGCGTTGTGCGTACCTCCGCCTTCGCTGCGGCCGTGCGCGTTGTGCGTACCTCCGCCTTCGCTGCGGCCGTGCGCGTTGTGCGTACCTCCGCCTTCGCTCCGGGCGTGGGCGTTGTGCGTACCTCCGCCTTCGCTTCGGCGTGGGCGGGCTGCGGACGGACGACGTCCGACTTCGCCTGTTGTGCGTACATCCGCCTTCGCTCCGGCCGTGCGCGGGCTGAGGACGGACTTCCGACTGCACCTATTAAGGTGCAAGGGTGAGTGAGACAGTAGCGCAGGCAGACTCTCAGCAACCGGAACCGCCGCTCAAGGACGCGTCCACCGTGATGCTGGTGCGCGACGGAGCCGACGGGCCCGAGATCTTCCTGCAGCGCAGGGTCGGCGCGATGGCCTTCGCCGCGGGCATGACCGTGTTCCCCGGCGGCGGCGTCGACCCGTCCGACGGAACCGCCGACATCGCCTGGGCCGGTCCCGAACCCGCATGGTGGGCCGAACAATTCGCGACCAGCGAAACCAGGGCGAAGGCGCTGGTCTGCGCTGCCGTCCGGGAGACGTTCGAGGAGTGCGGCGTGCTGCTGGCCGGACCGACCGCCGACAGCGTCGTCTCCGACACCACCGATTACCACGAGGCCCGCGCAAGGCTCGAGCGCAGGGAACTGTCGCTGGCGTCCTTCCTCGCGGAGGAGAAGCTGGTGCTGCGCGCCGACCTGCTGCGGCCGTGGGCGAACTGGATCACCCCGGTCATCGAGCCGCGTCGCTACGACACTCGCTTCTTCGTCGCGGTGCTGCCGCAGGGGCAGCTCGCCGACGGCGCCACCTCCGAGGCGGCGGAGGTGCAGTGGCGCACCCCCGCCGAGGCGCTGGCACGGTGGCGCTCGGGAGCAGACGTCCTGCTGCCGCCGACTTGGTCGCAGCTGATCGCGCTCGGCGAATTCGGCTCCACCGCCGACATCCTCGCCGCGCGGCGGACTATCGATCCGATCATGCCGGTGCTGGCCGATCTGGACGGCAAACAGCTGCTGTCCTTCCCGGACAACCGACGCTATTTCGCCGATCTCCCCGATGCCGGGCGACTCAAGGGCTCGGCGCGCCCGTGACCGTCCGGGCGCTCCCCGCCTGAGCGGGCTTTCCGGCCATGCTGCGGTGCGTGCCGGCCGTGCACAGGTCTGCCGTGCGGGCTTGCCCGGTAGTGGTAGGACACCGGCGAGGGGTGTGCCGCCTGCCGGGTCCGACCGCCCGCGCTGTGCCTCCTGTCCGCATCGGCGGACCCTCGCGCTGACAGCGTGCCGCGTTCCCAGGGCCCACCGCTCACGCCGGTCAGCACCCGGTAGCGTGCGTCCCATGGCCGAATTCGTGACCCTGGAGCTGACCGAAGGCGATGCCGCGCGGCGCGTGGCCGTCCTCCGGATCGCCCGCCCGCCGATGAACCTGCTGAACCTGCAGCTGGCGCGGGAGCTGGCCGAGGCGGCGGACGCCGTCGCGGCGGACCAGGGTGTCGCCGCGGTGGTGGTGTACGGCGACGAACGAGTGTTCTCGGCGGGCGACGACGTGGCCGAACTGTTGGGGCTCGGCAGCGCCCAGGCCGCCGCCATGGCGGCCGACCTGCAGCACGCCCTTGGCTGTCTGGCCCGGATCCCGCAACCCACCGTCGCGGCGATCAGCGGTTACTGCCTCGGCGGCGGGCTGGAGTTGGCTCTGGGAGCGGACCGCCGCATCATCGGTGACAACGTCAAACTGGGCCTGCCGCAGATCGAGACGGGACTGATCCCGCTCGCGGGCATCCGGCGCCTGTCCCTGCTGATCGGGCCGGGCGCGGCCAAGGACCTCGTCTACACCGGTCGTTTCGTCGAACCGGACGAGGCGAAGGCGCTCGGCCTCGTCGACGAAGTCGTCGCGCCGGACGACGTGTACACCGCCGCGATGCGGTGGGCGCGCCAGTTCGCCGACGGTCCCGCCCGCGCGCTGGCCGCCGCGAAAGCGGTTTTCGAAGCCGGCCCGCACGGCCTCGATCGCGCCCGCGGCGAGTGGTCGGCCCTGTTCACGACGGAAGATCGCCTGATAGGAACAGGTTCTTATCTGGCCAACGGTCCAGGGTCGGCCGAATTCGTGGGCCGATAGCAGGCGTCAACTGCGGATTTGGGTAGGCTTGCCGACCATGACGGTACGTCCCGACGACCCCGCGCCGAACCCGCACGCCACCGAGGCAGAGGTCGAAGCAGCGCTCAAGGATCCGAAGCTGGCCCAGGTGCTCTACCACGACTGGGAAGCCGAGACCTATGACGACAAATGGTCCATTTCCTATGACGAGCGCTGTATCGAATACGCGCGCGGCCGGTTCGACTTGGCCGTCGGTCCCGCGCCGCTGCCCTACGGCAAGGCGCTCGAACTGGGCTGCGGTACCGGATTCTTCCTGCTGAACCTGATGCAGGCGGGCGTGGCGAAATCGGGCTCGGTCACCGACCTGTCGCCGGGCATGGTGAAGGTGGCGCTGCGCAACGCGCAGAACCTCGGCCTGGACGTGGACGGCCGGGTCGCCGACGCGGAGACCATCCCCTACGACGACGACACCTTCGATCTGGTGGTCGGCCACGCGGTGCTGCACCACATCCCCGACGTCGAGCTGGCGCTCAAGGAGTGCCTGCGCGTGCTGAAGCCGGGCGGCCGCTTCGTGTTCGCCGGTGAGCCGACCACGGTCGGCAACTTCTACGCCCGCTGGCTGGGCCGCATCACGTGGAAGGCCACCACCACGGTGACCAAGCTGCCGATGCTCAGCGACTGGCGGCGTCCGCAGGAGGAGCTGGACGAGTCCTCGCGCGCGGCGGCCCTCGAGGCCGTCGTCGACCTGCACACCTTCGATCCGCGCGCCCTGGAGTCGATGGCTCGCTCGGCGGGCGCCGTCGAGGTGGCGGCCAAGACCGAGGAGTTCGCGGCCGCCCTGTGGGGCTGGCCCGTGCGCACCTTCGAGGCCGCGGTCCCCGCCGAGAAGCTCACCTGGCGCTACCGGATGGCGATGTACCGCGCCTGGCTGGGACTGAGCTGGGTGGACGAGAACGTCATGCGCCGTGTCGTCCCGCGCCAGTTCTTCTACAACGCCATGATCACCGGCGTGAAGCCCACCTCCGCCGGAAAGTAGTGGCGCGCGATACCTGTCGCGACCGCATCGCTCATCGCGGCAGCGCCATCGGGGCTGCCGCGGTGGGTGTACACGAGCCCATGTCGCCGCGCCGGTTCGAATGCCGTGACCGGGCTCGGTCTTCCACGATCCGAACCGGCACGATCACGATCGCCGGAATCAGGCGGGTCGACTCGATCCCGATGCGGGACCGATAGTGGGCTATCTCTTCACCCGCGACGACGTCGGGTACCTGGGTAGCGCGACCGGTCGGGCCGCACTGGCCGATGTGGATCGCCTGGCGCTGACGTCCGTGTCCCTGCTGAAGGATCTCGAGCAGGTGCGCGGCGCCTATGGTGACCGCGCCGCGGCGCTGGTCGAGACGGTCCGGTTGCGCCGCCGCGCCACGGCCAAACTGGCCGACGCGGGGGAGTGGTTGTTCACCGACGACGCCTTGCAGCAGGCGACCCCGACCGCCGTCGCCAGGCACCGGGCCGCGCGCCTGGCCGGGCGGGCGGTGCACGACGTGACCTGTTCGATCGGCGCGGAGCTGGCGGCCCTGGCGCCGCACTGTCCCGCCGTGCTCGGCAGCGATCTGGACGACGTACGGTTGGCGATGGCGTCCCGCAATCTGTCCGGTCATCGGAATGTCTTGCTGGCCAAGGCGGATGCGCTGACGCCGTGCAGTGTCGACACCGTCGTGACCGCCGACCCGGCCCGGCGCGCCGACGGCCGCCGCACCCACGACCTGGCCAAACTGCAACCGCCACTGCCGGATCTGCTCGACGCCTATCGTGGGCGCGATCTCGCTGTGAAGTGCGCTCCCGGTTTGGATTTCGACCGTCTCGGCTGGCCCGGCGAGGTGGAGGTGGTGTCGCTCGACGGCTCCGTGCGCGAGGCGTGCCTCTGGTCGTCGGGACTCACCGAGCCCGGCGTCACCCGTCGTGCCACGGTGCTCTCCTCCAAGGCCGCCGCCTGGACTATCACCGACGCCGAACCCGACATCATCGACGAGCGCCCGCCGGGGCAGTGGATCGTCGACCCGGACGGCGCGGTCGTGCGCGCCGGTCTCGTCCGCCACTACGCCGCGAAAAACGGCTTGTGGCAACTCGATCCCCGCATCGCCTATCTCACCGGCGATACCGTGCCCGAGGGAGTACGTGGCTTCCGCGTCCTCGACCGCATGGACTTCCGCGAGAAGGCCCTCCGCGCCGAACTGCATCGCCGTGACTGCGGCCCCCTCGAAATCCTCGCCCGGGGTGTCGACATCGACCCCGATGCCCTCCGATCGCGCCTCAAACCCCGTGGCAGTCAACCGCATACGCTGGTGATCACTCGCATAGGCCGTAGCGCGACGGTCTTCCTCTGTGTCACCCCGTGACCATCCGGGGCGAATCGTGCCCTCCGCCGGAAGTCCCGCGACGACGAGCCGTGCGGCGTCGGCCACCGTTGGTCCGTCGGCTGTGCGGGCAGATCGCTGCCGAAGATTGGCGACTCTACCGGCCGCGTCGCCCGCGCGGATCAGTGTCTGCACTGCGGGCCCGGTATCCGAAACGAGTCTGCCCGGCTGGCCTCCGCGCGCGGGCCGCTCCAGCGGGCACCGCACCCGGACCTCGCGACCGGGCGCTACTCCGGTGTGAACGCGAAGATCTCGCCGATGCGGGTGGCGACCACGACCTCACCCTTCGCGCCGACCGACGTACCGGTGGTCGTACCCTTCGCGCCCGGGAGGACGTCGGAATCGATGGTGGTTCCGGTCCGCGTGTCGAAGGTGACGAGGTTCAGGCCGTCGCCGATCGCCGCGGTGACGTAGCCGGTGTCGCCCGCCGTCTGCGCCGCAGGGCCGCGCAGCGCCAGATCCTTACGTTCCCAAACCGTCTCGACAGTGTCGCCGTTGTCCCGCAGTGCGAGCAGGTAGCCTTCCTCGCCCGACGGGATGATCAGGCCGTCGTCGGACACCGAGATGCCGCCGCGCGGAGTCCAATCCAGCCGGTGCACCCACTTGGTCCGCCCGTCAACGGTGTCGAGCGCGATCAGGCGGTTGTTGTTGTCGCCGACGTAGACGGTGCCGCCGTCGGCGGACAGGGCCGGACTGGTCGCGCTGCCACCGAGCAACAACTCGGCGCTCCACTCCCGCGCGACCTTCGCGCCGGTGTAGCGCAGCGCGACGAGGGACGCGGCAGGCCGCCCCGGCTGCCACAACGTCACGTAGAAACGGCCACTGGCGGCGTCGATGGGGGAGATGTTCGCGACCGGGCAGTGCGGCCCTCCGGTGGCGCAGTCGTCCAGCCCCTGGCCCGCGTCCGGCCAGCCGAGGCCCGCGTGCGCGAGGAAGTCCGGTTCGCCGAGCAACTGCACGCTCGGAACCGCCCGGTCGCCGGTCTGCCTGGACAGCACGTCGACCTGACCGGACTGGCTGATCGTCAGCAGTTTGCCGTCCCCGGTGAACTGCACCGAGACCGGCGTTCCGGCCACGGGCGTCGCCCACCGCGGCTGCCCCAGGTAGTTGAAGGAGATCACCCTGCTGTCGTCGCCGATGTAGACATTGGACATCCAGTCGACCGCCGACGGCGAGGAGATCGCGCTCGGGCCGAGGGCGTTGCAGAACCGCTTGCGGCCGGTAGCCATCTGGAAGGAGAAGATCGAGCAGTTCGCCAGGCGCGTGGTGACGAACAGCTGCCCGTCGGGCCCCAGCGTGATCGGCTGTGCGATCGGTCCGCCGACCGGCCGCTGCCAGCTCAGTCCGAGCTTCCGCGACCCGGTGACCGGAGCGGTGCCGCTGTTGCGGCCGTCGTGGTAGGCGGCGGTCCAGCCCTTGCCGGTGCCGACGGTGATGTCGTCGTAGTCGGTGCCGCAACCGGCCAGCGTCAGCGCGCCGACCGCGGCCAGCACGACCGCGGCGCGTTTCCGGGACGGTCGCCACATGGAAGTAGCCAGTACGCCGCCGCTTCGCACCTGCCGTACTCCTGTCGTCGTTGGCTCGCACCCGCGCCCTGTCCGGCGCAGGAGTCACTGTACGGGAGGCCTTTGCGCGGGTGAACGAGTCCCGGCGTTGTCGTAGCGGGTGCTCGTCGCGATGCTCGCCACGGGCGATAGGCTCTATCCGTCGCCGCCGAGGCGGGCGACGGCCGGTAGGACCACGACAGGAGAACCGTTCGTGACGAGCATGTGGGGCGCACCGTTGCGCTCGCGCTGGCGGGGATCGCGCCGCCGGGATCCGCAGCAGGCGCGTTTTCTGACGCGGGCGTCGCTGCGCTGGGTGCTCGCGAACCGGGCCTACACGCCCTGGTATCTGGTGCGTTACTACCGGCTGTTCAAGTTCCGCCTGGCCAACCCGCACATCGTGCTGCGCGGCATGGTCTTCCTCGGGCGCCGCGTCGAGATCCACGCCACGCCGGAACTGAGCCGCATGGAGATCGGCCGCTGGGTGCACATCGGCGACGGCAACGCGATCCGCTGCCACGAGGGTTCGCTGCGCATCGGCGACAAGGTGGTGTTCGGCAAGGACAACGT
The DNA here is from genome assembly GCF_044452545.1 of Nocardia sp. NPDC051900. Lineage (NCBI taxonomy): Bacteria > Bacillati > Actinomycetota > Actinomycetes > Mycobacteriales > Nocardiaceae > Nocardia > Nocardia sp. NPDC051900. Next base: position 109,448 of record NZ_JBITBU010000024.1, read on the forward strand.
GGTCAACACCTACCTCGACATCGAGATCGGGGAATCGACCCTGGTCGCCGACTGGTGCTACATCTGCGACTTCGACCACAAGATGGACGACATCAACGTGCCGATCAAAGACCAGGGCATCGTGAAGAGCCCGGTGCGCATCGGCCCCGACACCTGGATCGCGGCCAAGGTGACCGTGCTGCGCGACACCCGCGTCGGGCGCGGCTGCGTGCTCGGCGCGCACGCCGTGGTCAAGGGCGAGATCCCGGACTTCAGCATCGCCGTCGGCGCGCCGGCCAAGGTGGTCAAGAACCGCAAGGCGGCCTGGGAGGCGGGCGCCGAGCAGCGCGCCGAATACCTTGCCGCGCTGGAGGACATCGCGCGTAAGAAGAACGGTGCCGCGCAGAACGCCTGAGAGTTCGTCGGTGCGGGCGGGTAGGTTCGCGCTATGACTGCCTACGCCGCCCTGTTGCGCGGGATCATGCCGAGCAATCCGAACATGAGCAACGCGAAGTTGCGCGCGGTGTTCGAATCGCTCGGATTCGAGGGCGTCGGTTCGGTGCTGACCAGCGGCAACATCGTGTTCCGCAGCGCGGAGACCGACGTGCCCGCGCTCGAGGAGCGTATCCAGCAGGCGCTGGTCCAGGAATTGGGCATCGGCGGCGGCACGATCATCCGCAGCCACGACGAGCTGCGCGCGTTGCTGGACACCGACCCTTTCCACGGCCTGACCCACGGACGCGGCACGTATCTGATCGCCACGTTCCTCAAGGACACGGCCGAGCCTCCGGCAACCCTGCCCGAGCGGCCGGACCCGCTCACCCGGGTCGTGGGCTACGACGAGGCGGCCCGTGCCTTCCTCGCGGTCATCGACAACAGTCAGCCGGGCAAGACGCCCGACTTCATGGCCTGGCTGGAGAAGACATACGGCAAGGACATCACCACCCGCACCTGGCTCACGATCGAGCGCGTCGTCAAGAAACTGGCGGCTTAGCGGGCTACTTCGGATCGCGTTCCGGCAGCGGGCGTTCCACGATGGACGGGCGGCCCAACGGGTTGCGCACCCGCCGCTTGGCCGAGTGGTACACCTGAGCGGTCTCGGCGGCCACCACGTCCCAGGCGAAGTCGGCGGTGAGCCGTTCCCGGGCGGCGTAGGCGCGCTGCTGCGCGGCGGCGGGGTCGTCGAGGGTGGCGCGGACCGCCTCGACCAAGCCGTCGACGTCGGCGGGCGCGAAGGAGGCGCCGGTGACGCCGTCGATCACGGCCTCGCCCAGGCCGCCCGCCGTCGAGGTGATCAGCGGGGTGCCCGCAGCGGCCGCCTCCAGCGCGACGATGCCGAACGGTTCGTATCGGCTCGGCAGCACGATCGCGTCGGCGCCGTGCAGCCAGCCGAGCAGTTCCGCGTGGTCGAGCTGACCGGCGAAGTTCACCGCGCGGGCGACGCGGTGCACTCGGGCGCGCTCGCGCAACCACTCGAACTGGGTGCCGACGCCCGCGACGGTCAGGGTGGTGCCGGGGTGGGCGCGGCGGATGCGCGGCAGCGCGGCGATCGCGTCCTGCACGCCCTTCTCGTACTCGAGCCTGCCCACGTACAGCAGCCGGGGCGGACCGCTGCGCGGCGCGCGCGGGCGGAAAGTCCACGCGCCCACGTCGATGCCGTTGCGGATCACCGTCATCGGGATCCGCTCCGGACCGTAGAGCCGCTCGACTTCGTCCTGCATGGACGACGAGCAGGTGATCAGCGCGTCGGACTCGTTGGCGAGCCACCACTCCACCGAGTGCACCTGCTTGTTGACCTTGCCCGCGACCCAGCCGCTGTGCCGCCCGGCCTCGGTGGCGTGGATGGTCGACACCAGCGGCACGTCGTAGTACTCGGCCAGGGCGATGCCGGGGTGGGCGACCAGCCAGTCGTGCGCGTGCACCACGTCCGGCATCCAGCCGTCGCCGATGCCGGGCTTCCCGAGGGCGACGCCCGCGCGCACCATGGCGTGTCCCATGGCCAGCGTCCAGGCGAGCATGTCCTCGCCGAAGTCGAACACCGGCGGGTCCTCGGCGACCGCGACCACCAGCACGCCTTCGGCGATGTAGGAGTGCGTGGGATGGGTGGAGGCGTCGGTGCCGGAAGGGCGCCGGGACAGGACGACCACCTCGTGGCCGGCCGCGGCGAGTTCGACGGCGAGGTGATGCACGTGCCTACCCAGCCCGCCGACCACGACGGGTGGGTACTCCCACGACACCATCAAAATCTTCATGCAAGTCCTTCTGCGGCCGAGCCCGGGTCCGCCGGAACCGGTCCGTGGTCCGCGGTGGCGGAGTCCGGGCCTGGCTCGGCGGCGGATACTGCCCCGGTGGCGCTGGGTACGGACCCCGCGGAGGTGAGTCGTCGCGCGTCCACGCCGGGGAAGAGTCCGTCAGCTGCCCCCCATCCTGCCGCCAACTGCCGTGCTTTCGCGAGTTGGCCCGCCCCGACGGCCGCGGCGATTTCCCGGACGGCGTGGGCATGGCGGTGCGCGCGGTCGCGCGCGTACCCCGCGGCGGAGTCCTTGCTGACCATGAACGCCCAGTCGCTGGAGACGGTCAGGATCGCTTCGCGCAGCAGCTGATCGGCGACGTGATCGCGGAGTCCGGGTGCGCCGCCCTGGGCGGCGCGCATCTTGTCGACGGTGTCCAGGGTCAGCCGCACGATGTCGTCGTTGAGCTCGACCAGGTCGCGCACCTGTTCGCCCGCCCACACCCGCCAGTCCTTGCCCGAACCCCAGGACGAGTCGGCCAGTGGCACCGGTTCGCCCAGGTAGCCGCGCGCTCGGGCGTCGGCGAGGGTGCCCACGGTGACGCCCGCCTCCGGCAGCGCCCGCAGTACCTGCGCCAGCCACTGCGGGCCCTCGTGCCACCAGTGGCCGAACAGTTCGGTGTCGAACGCGGCGACGACCAGGGCGGGCCTGCCGATCCGCTCGGACTCGGAGATCAACCGCTCGCGCACCGTCCGCACGAAGTCGTCCACATCCCGGACGACGGCCGCGGCGGCGAGTTCCGGATCGTAGGGAGCCTTGTCCGGGCCCGCGACGGTCTTGCCGGTGACCCGCGCGGGTTTGAGACCTGTGGCGTGGTCATAGTGATGAAAGTCACGGTAGGCGCCGTGCCCGGGATAGCCGGATTTCGGTGACCACACGCGGTAACTCACCTGCAAATCGCGCCCGAACGCGACCACGTCCGAATCCCGGACCGGTCGGCCGAGCGTGGTATCGCCACGCAGCGCGGGGCCGTCGACCATGAAATGCGTCACACCCGCGGCGGCGTAGCCGACCTCCATGCCGGGGGTGTAGCCACATTCCGGCGCCCAGATGCCGGTCGGTGTGTGGCCCCAGCGGTGTCGCGCGTCCGCCAGGCCCTCGGTGAGCTGGAACTGGCGCAGCCGTGGGTCCAGCAGCGGCTGGAACGGGTGGGCCAGCGGGCCGCCGAGCAGTTCGATGGCCTCCGCGTCGACGAGCGCGCGCCAGACCGGCGCGGCGCCGTGCCGCCAGTACTGCTCGAACTCGGCCAGGGCGGCGGCGGCCAGGCGGTGCTCGTGCCTGCCCAGCGCGACATTGCCCGCCATGGCGGCTTCGTCGGCGCGCAGCTGCCAGTTGCCCAGCCAGTGGTGCATGCCCGCCAGGCAGTGCGGGTCGTCCAGCTGGGCCGCGAGCACCGGTGTGATACCGAGGCTGAGCAGATGCGAACGACCTTCGGCCGCAAGGGTTCGCAACACTTCGACGACGGGCAGGTAGGAGGCGGCCCAGGACTGGTAGAGCCATTCCTCGCCGACCGGCCAGCGACCGTGATGTGCCAGCCAGGGCAGGTGGGAGTGCAGGACCAAGGTGAACTGGCCCGGCACGGGACTTGCCGCGTGCCCGCCGGGCACGGTACCGCGATCGGTCAAGGCTTCACCGCGATGGCGATCAGATCCAGGCTCGCGTCGATGTTCGTGGCCAGCAACTCGAAATCGTCCACCGTGACGCTCGCGACGTCCGCGGTGAGTTCCGCGGGCCAGGGTTCCCCGGCCAGCGCGCGTTCGATCTGCGCGTCGATGAACGACCCGCCGTGCTTGGCGTCCAACGCTTTCAGGCCGGGCCCGTGGTGCACGCCGATCATCTCCGGCACCTCGAATCCGGCCTCGACCAGCAGTTCGGTCAGCTCGGCCGCGTTGAGTTCCCTCGTGTGGAACGGGTTGAGCGGAGTGTCGCGACCGGGCGAGAAGGTGATCCGGTTGGGGGTGCTGATCAGCAGCTCACCGCCGGGGCGAAGCACGCGCAGGCATTCGCGCAGGAACTGGGCCTGATCCCAAAGGTGCTCGATCACTTGGAAGTTCACCACGACGTCGACCGAGGCGTCCTCCAGCGGCAGCTCGGCGAGGTTGCCGTGGAGCATCTCCACGCGGGGGTAGCGCACGCGCACGTGTTCGACGGCGCCGGTGTCATAGTCGACGCCGATCACCTTGGTGGCCACGCCGGCGATCATGTCGGCGCCGTAGCCCTCGCCGGAACCCGCCTCCAGCACGGTCTTTCCGGCGCAACGGTCCAGCAGACGGGCGTAGGCGATCTCGTGCCTGCGGAACCAGTAGTTCTCCTCGGCGATGCCCGGAACGGTGCGCTCGCCGGTCAGCGGCAGTGGTTCGACGGCGCTGGTGCTCGTCTCGGATGCCACGGTGATGCCGGACGGGTCGTCCACTGCGGCAGGGATCACAGCCTCGCTCATCACTCCGACGTTACTGGCACCGCATCCGCGGGGCATACCCCACCCGGCTGCCCCGGAGTGCGGCTTCGCTCGCCGGGAAAGGGGTCGCCGGAACCGCGCACTGTAGTGCGTGGTAACCAATTGTGAGAGAGAAGCCACTAAGTTACCCACGGGTAACTTAACGTAAGGTAATGTCACGGCCTGAGCCACCCACCCGGGCGTACGGCGCAGTTCGTGCGACCACCACATACGTGTAACCAGAACAGGAGGTCGACGAAGACCGATGCCGAACATCGTCGTACTCATCAAGCAGGTTCCCGACACCTGGTCCGAGCGCAAGCTCACCGATGGTGACTTCACGCTCGATCGCGAGGCCGCCGACGCCGTCCTCGACGAGATCAACGAGCGCGCCGTCGAAGAGGCGCTGCTGATCAAGGAGGCCCAGGGCGGTGAGGTCACCGTGCTGGCCGCCGGTCCGGACCGCGCCACCGAGGCCATCCGCAAGGCGCTGTCCATGGGCGCCGACAAGGCCATCCACATCAACGACCCGGCCATCCACGGCTCCGACGCCGTGCAGACGGCGTGGGTGCTGGCGAGTGCGCTCGGTCAGGTCGAGGGTGTCGAGCTGGTCATCGCGGGCAACGAGGCCACCGACGGCCGCGCGGGCGCGGTGCCCGCGATCATCGCCGAGTACCTCGGCCTGCCGCAGCTGACGCACCTGCGCAAGCTGGTCGTCGACGGCGACAAGATCACCGGTGAGCGCGAGACCGACGAGGGCGTGTTCAAGCTGGAGGCCTCGCTGCCCGCCATCGTCAGCGTCACCGAGAAGATCAACGAGCCGCGTTTCCCGTCCTTCAAGGGCATCATGGCCGCGAAGAAGAAGGAAGTGCAGACCTTCACGCTGGCCGACCTGGGCGTCGACCCCTCGACCGTTGGCGTCGCGAACGCGGGTTCCGCCGTCACCGCCGCCACGCCGAAGCCTCCGCGCACCGCGGGCGAGAAGATCGCCGACGAAGGCGACGGCGGCACCAAGATCGCCCAGTACCTGATCGGCCAGAAGATCATCTGATCTCGGTAGCGCTGCAGACTTCCTAGGAGAGAACACATGGCTGAAGTACTCGTGCTCGTCGAGCACGCCGAGGGTGCGATCAAGAAGGTCAGCACCGAACTGCTCACCGCCGCTCGCGCCCTTGGCGAGCCCGCCGCCGTCGTGCTCGGCACGGCGGGCACCGGCGAGAAGCTGGCCGACGCCCTGGCCGCCGCGGGCGCCGAGAAGATCTACATCGCCGAGTCCGACGATGTGGAGAACTACCTGGTGACCCCGAAGGTCGACGTGCTGGCCGCGCTGACCGAGTCGGTCTCGCCCGCCGCCGTCATCGTCGCCGCCAGCGCCGAGGGCAAGGAGGTGTCGGGTCGCCTGGCCGCCCGCATCGGCTCCGGTCTGCTGGTCGACGTCATCGACGTGAAGTCCGACGGCACCGCCGTGCACTCCATCTTCGGTGGCGCGTTCACCGTCGACGCCAAGGTCACCGGCGATGTCCCGGTGATCTCGGTCCGCCCGGGCGCCGTCGAGGCCTCCGCGCAGGCCGGCGCAGGCGAGAAGGTGACCGTCGAGGTGCCCGCGCAGGAAGAGGGCGTGGTCAAGGTGACCTCGCGCGAGCCGGTCGTCGGCGGTGACCGCCCGGAACTCACCGAGGCGAGCATCGTGGTCTCCGGTGGCCGCGGCGTCGGTTCCGCCGACAACTTCTCGGTGGTCGAGGCCCTGGCCGACTCGCTCGGCGCGGCCGTGGGCGCTTCGCGCGCCGCCGTCGACTCGGGCTACTACCCGGGCCAGTTCCAGGTCGGCCAGACCGGTAAGACGGTCTCCCCGCAGCTGTACATCGCCCTCGGCATCTCGGGCGCGATCCAGCACCGCGCGGGCATGCAGACCTCGAAAACCATCGTCGCCGTCAACAAGGACGAAGAGGCGCCGATCTTCGAGATCGCCGACTACGGCATCGTGGGCGACCTGTTCAACGTCGCGCCGCAGCTGACCGAAGCGGTCAAGACGCACAAGGGCTGACACCCTTCGGCCGGTCGAAAGGCGGCCCCGACCTTCAGAGGCCGGGGCCGCCTTTCGCTGAGTTGGTCAGTCTGCTGCGGCAGCACTTCCACTGCCCACCCATGCGCCGTGTGATCGGTTGGGGTGCAGTGGCATAACCGGTCAGATGGCCCGGCGCTGCTCGTGATCGGCACGGTTGACGACTCCATTCGCCGATCTCCTGCGTTGCTTGCTAGTTTCATTGGCGTCAAATCCCCCGAAGGGGGGGAGTCATCGACACTAGGGGATCAGAGATGAAGAAGACGGTTACGGGACTGCTGATGGGCGCGCTGGCCACGGGGGCACTGATCGCCTTGGCGCCTGCGGCGCAGGCAGAGGTGTATCCGAACGAAAAGGAATGCCTGGCCGCCGCGAAGCGAGAGGAGGCGCGGCGCGTTTCCGAGGGCGACATCAACGTCCCCCATTACAGCTGCAAGGCCGCAGGAAACGGCTGGCGGATGGGCATCTTCCGCTGATCGAAGTGGTGAGGGCGGGCTGATTTTGGTCTGCACCGCCCTCGCCGCACGATCTGTCGTACGACCTCAGGACCACCGCGTCGAGCGGTGGTCCTGTTCCGTTTTTCGACCACCGCCGAAACGTCCGCCTCCGACTGCCATTCGGCCTGGTCCAGCCGCCCGAACTCGAGCGTGAGACCGATGATGGCCTGTCGAGAGGCGAACTCTAGAGGCCAGGTGAGCGAAAATCGTGACCGCTGCGAAAGAAATTACGGTGCAGGCGATTTCGCGTCGGCGATGCGGGTGGCGGACTTACACTCGGCCGGTGAGCATCCCAACGGAACCGATCGGTAGCATCCCTCGACCTCACGATCTGTTGGCCGCTATGGCCGACGAATCCGGCGACGCCACCGCGCTCGCCGAACTCCAGCGGAGCGCGGTCGCCGAGACCGTGCGCAAGCTGGAAGAACTCGGCTCTCCCGTCGTCACCGACGGCGAGCAGTCCAAGCCGAGCTTCGCCACCTATCCGATTGCCGGGCTCGATAATCTGGCCCCGGACGGGGCGATCATCCCGTTCGCCGACGGACACCAGAGACAGCTGCCCCGGCTGGCCTCCGGTCCGTTCCGCTATGCCGCGCACGCGGCGGACTATCTGCGCGACGCGCAGCAGCACGCCACCGTTCCGGTGAAGCAGGCCGTGATCGCGCCGTCGGCGCTGAGCCTGCTGTATCCGGCCGACGGGATCGAGGGTTATCCGCGCGAGCAGTTCCTCGCCGATCTCGCGGACGCGGCCGAGGCCGACATTCGCGGCTGCCTGGAGGCGGGTGCACACCTGGTGCAGCTCGACTTCACCGAGGGGCGGCTGTCGCTCAAACTGGATCCCAGCGGCGGCGTGCTCGACCAGTTCATCGAGCTGAACAACACAGTGCTCGACCGGTTCTCGGACGAGGAGCGGGCCAGGATCGGCGTGCACACCTGCCCGGGCGGCGACCAGGACTCCACGCACAGCCTGGACGTGGACTACGTCGAATTGCTGCCGAAGCTGCTGCAACTGCGGGTGGGCGCGTTCTACCTCCAGTTCGCGAGCGAGCCGGATCCGGAGAAGGTGCTCGCCGTGGTCGCCGAGCACCTGCCCGCCGAGGCGCGGGTGTTCATCGGTGTCACCGACCCGATCGACCCGCAGGTCGAGACACCCGAACAGGTCCGCGACCGGGTGCTGCTCGCCGCCCGCTACCTGCCCGTCGATCGGTTGGGCACCTGCGACGACTGCGGCTTCTCGCCGTTCGCCGACGACACCTCCACCTCGCGGGAGACCGCGTTCGCCAAGATCCGTGCGCGTATCGAGGGCACGGCGCTGGCGGCGACGGAACTGGGCATCTGAATTGCGGTGACTCGTGCGACCGGCCCCGGTTGGACCGGGGCCGGTTCGTCCGGCGAGAAGTCGGATTGCGGTTGCCGGATGGTTCAGCGCAGATGCGCAGCAGTGTCGCTGCGCTGTAGGGGAGCCCCTTGCCGATCTCGCTCTTTCGCCGAAAAGGACTCGATGTACGCAAGGGAGCGGCCCCGCTCCGGCCGTGTGGTGGGCGGTGCGGGGCCGGTCGTTTCCGTTAGTCGTTGCGAGTTCTCGTCAGGCGGGGCGGTCGAATTCGCCGACCTGCACGCCTGTGGTGAAGGCGTCCCACTCACCTGGTGCGAACACCAATGCTGGGCCGGTCGGGTTCTTGCTGTCCCGGACGCCGATCATGCCGCTGTGGAGCCATGCCACTTCGACGCATTGCGAACCACTCTCGCTGCGGCTGCTCTTGAACCATTTCGCCCCGGATAGGTCACTGTTCACCGCTCGTAACTCCTTGCCACCCGCCGGAGCAGGTCTCGCGATTCCACTTCACCCAGGCACGCATCCCGGATGCCCGAGGCGAGCTCACTATAAAGCCGAATCTCCCCGGCTTTCTCCAGGTATACATCCTGCGCCGGCCCTCCCTCCAAGTACACGATCGGCGGTTCGATCGGCACGCCTTTGGCATTCGACGCGAACTCCATGATGATGAACAGGCTATGCGGCATCCCCCAGGTCAATCCCGCGCTGAATGGGTGTATCCGTACGGTGACGTTCGGCAACTTCGAGATTTCGGCGATGTGCCGGTGCTGGGCCGACATGGTCTTCGGCCCGCCGACCATGCGGTGGAGCGCCGATTCGTGCAGCAAGACTTCCAGAGTGATCGGCTTGGTCTTACGGGTGACGATGTTCTGTCGCCTCAGTCGGTGCTCCACACGCCGCTCGATGTCCTCGCGACTGAAATCCGGATATGCACCGATCACTGCGCGCGCATAGTCTGCAGTCTGCAAAAGACCAGGGACATGCTCGTGGTACATGGTCAGTCGCCGCGCCGCCGCCTCCAGTCCGACATACATGTTGAAAGCGCCGCTGTACAGACCGCCGTACGCGTGATACCAGCTCTTCGTTCTCGCTTGCACCGCAAGGTCCACTGCCGCTTCGGTGTCCGTGGCCTCAACGCCGTACAGCTCGCATAGCGCCTGGACGTCCTGTTTACGGACTTTCTGGATCTGTCCGGTCTCCATGCGCTGGAGTACCGCCCGGGACAGATCGACCAGTTTGGCGGCCTCGGCGATGGTGAAGCCCGCCGCTTCGCGGCGGTCACGCAGAAAGCGTCCGAGTTGGCGGCGCGGCAGGGTGGATGACGGGCCTTCTTCATCAGGGTTGGTCACGCAGGTCTCCTGGAAGTGAGTCGTGCGGGATTGCGAATCGATCAAGTTCAGCTCGAGAACCGAGCACCGTCCTGGGCAATTGAGCCGATCGGGAATGGGTGCTCGTTTTCGAGCGTATCCGCTGGTCACGGGTGGTGTGCTGGTTTTCGGCGTCCGAGGCGGAAACCCGCGCAGGGGGCGTCTCAGCACAACGAATCCGAAACCCGCACGCTGTCAAGATGATCCGGGAGCAACGATGCGTACCCAGAAGATCGGCACGAACGGCCGACCCGCCACGCAGAAGATACAGAAGCACAATGCCCTAGGGCTGGTACGACCCGACATTTCCAGACTGCACACATCTCGGCATGCGACCGAAATACGCCGCCACGCCGAGCAGTTGGGCTTCCACTACCTCTCCACCGTCCGGCCCCCGGCAGGCGAAGTCGATCCAGTCGGATACGCACTGGCCGTCGCGGTCGGCGTGCACGCCGCCGCCCTCGTCGTCCACGACCTGACCACCGTGGACAACACCCCCGCGCGGGTCTGCGAAACATGCGACCTCGAAACGGTGTGCCCTGCGGTGACTTGGGCGCGCGCTCAGCCTGATGCGACCGGCCCCGGCCACACCCACCCCGACCGCCCGCTCACCATCGCCGAGTCGCATCGAATCATGCAGCAGCACAGAGGTTGTCGTGCCGCCACCTGTCCACGGAAGGCGTTGGCGCTCAGCTGCCTGGTGCGGGCGGGCAAGCTCGTTCCGCCGGTTTCGAGCCCACGCGAACGTGCCGCCGCTCGTGGTCTGGCGTTCGAAACCGCCGATCGACTGCCCGTCTCGCCTGGCCCCGACCTGGGAACACTGCTGAATGTGCTGGACGCGCTCACCGCCTCCGTCGCGGATTCCCGAACGCCGGTATCCCGTCCGCCCGATGTCGCGCGCAGCGAGCGGGACTGATGCGGAATGCGCGACATCCATCACACCGAAGCCGAGGGCTTTCGGGCTACCTGGCGACCGGAAGGCCGTCGCATCGCGATCTTGGATGTGCGGGACGCATCCGACATGACGCCGATCGCCTCGTACCACCCCGGTTCTTACCCCGACCTCGCGCAAGCCCGCGAACTGCTGCCGGAATTGACCCGACTGTGGGACGCGGTTCGCCACGACTTCTGGTCACAGCTCTTGCCCGGCCGTCGACCTTCCACCACCTGCATCGACGGCCGGACGTGAGCACGTGGGTCGTGGCCGGGTAACAGACCGCGTCTTGTCCCGCTCCAGCAAGAGACCACCCGGAGGGAAGAAGCGCCTTCAGCGACGATCTTGTGGTGTTCCAAGGGCGCAATCTTCCCCTAGAGCCCTGAGTCAGCAGCGGTGCAGTGCGGTGAGCAGGGTGTCCAGGATCGGTGAGCGCCGGGCGTCGGCGCGCAGGACCGCCGACACGGGGATGCGCAGCTTGGATTCGGCCAGCCGCAGCACCACCAGACCCTCGGTCGTGCTCTCCGCGTAGAGCACCGTCCACGCCTCGGGCCGGTTGATCAGCTCCATCGTCGCGGTGTGGTCCGGCGGGATGGGCGGTCCGAAGGTGGGGCCGGTAGGCAGTTCGGCGAACGCGTTGCGAATTACGGTGTGTAGCAACACCTGTTCCTGCTCCGGGGGGAGTAGCAGGGGGTAGGAGGCCAGATCCGCCAGGGTCACCGTGTCCTTCGTGGCCAGCGGATGCGCGCTGGAGGTGGCGATCACCAGATCCTCGACCCACAGCTGCTCGACTACGAGGCCGGGCTGGTCGACGCGGCCGCGGATCAGGGCCAGATCGCAGTCGCCGTCTGTCACCGCGGTGATGCGCTGACGGAAGGGTTTGATGACGAACTCGATCTCCGCCTCCGGATGCGCGGCGCGCGCTCCCGCGATGGCCGACAGCGAGCGGGTGGCGAAGGACATGTTCGCGGCCAGCCGGATGCGTGGGCCGACCGTCCGCACGGCGGCGCGGATCGCCGACTCCAGACTCAGCATTTGTTTCGCAAGGGGAAGTAGCCGTGCGGTGGCGTCGGTGGGCACGACCGAGCGGGTCGAGCGCTCGAACAGTTGCACGCCGAGGTCGCGTTCGAGCCGGGAGATCTGGTGGCTGATCGCCGACTGCGAGATGAAGCAGCGCGCCGCGGCGCCGCTGAAGCTGAGCTCCTCGCACACCGCGACGAAGTAGGTGAGCTGCCGAAGTTCCACGGCGCCTCCTAATTAATTACGAATCGAGATAAGAGTCATCTTAATTATGCGCCCACACACCTGAAATATCCGCCCTCCGGATCGCGGTTCGTAATGAGAGAAGGAGGCTGTCATGCAGTACGTGGACGCGGGAATCGAAACCGCGGGTGTCGTCATTGTCGGATCGGGGTTCGGCGGGCTCGCCGCCGCCAAGCAACTGGCCAAGTCGGGGGTGGACTATGTGCTGATCTCCAGCACGCCCGAGCATCTGTTCCAACCGCTGTTGTACCAGGTAGCGACCGGTGTGCTCACATCGGAGGAGATCGCGCCGCCGATCGCGGGCATCCTGCGCCGCCATCGCGAGGCCGACGTTCGCCTCGGCACCGTGGTCGGCATCGATCCCGACCGCGCCATCGTCACCTACGAACACGAGGGCGTTTCGCACCGCATCCGCTACGGCTCGCTGATCGCGGCCACCGGCGCGAGCCAGTCCTACTTCGGCCGCGACGACTTCGCGGAGAAGACCTATTCGCTCAAGACCATCGACGACGCGCGGCGGCTGCGCGCCCAGATCGCGCGCGTCTTCGCCGAAGCCGCGCAGGCCGACGAGCAGACCAAGCGCAAGCTGCTGAGCTTCGTCGTGGTCGGCGCGGGCGCGACCGGCGTCGAGGTGGCCGGTCAGCTGAAGGAGCTGGCGAAACGGTATTACCACCAGGAGGTTTCGGTCACGCTCGTGGAGGGCGCGGGCGAGGTGCTCCCGCCGTTCGGCGGCGGGCTGTCGGAGTACGCGAAGAAGTCGCTGACCGGCAGCGGCGTGGAGGTGCTGCTCGGCACCTTCGTCACCGACATCGAGCACGGCAAGGTCACCGTCAAGAGCGCCGACGGGGTCGAGCACGCCATCGCGGCGGAGACCGTGGTGTGGTCGGCGGGCGTGCAGGCGGGCGGGTTCGCGAAGATCCTGGCCGAGGCCACGGGCGTGGCGACCGACCGGGCCGGCCGACTGCTGATCAACCCCGATCTCACCGTCGGCGGCTACGCCGACATCTACGCCATCGGCGACATGACCTCGCTCAACGGCTACCCCGGGCAATCGCCGGTGGCCATGCAGGAAGGCAGGCACGCCGCCGACATCATCCGCCGCAAGAAGCAGCCCGGCACGCCCTTCACCTACTGGGACAAGGGCAGCATGGCGGTGATCAGCCGGTTCAGCGCCGTGACGAAGCTGAACGACCGCATCACCTTCCGCGGTGTGATCGCCTGGTTCATGTGGCTCGCGGTGCACCTGTTCTACCTGGTCGGTTTCCGCAACCGCTTCGCCGCGGTCGCGTCCTGGCTGGTCGCGTTCATCTTCACCGGGCGCCCCGGTTTCGCCGAGGAGGACGCGACCGCGCCGAAGGTACTCGCCGCGGAGAGTCGAGCCGCTTAAATGGCTTCTCGCACCTGAGAATCGCGTCGCGCACGATCGAAAGGCGGCGCGATTCACGGTGCGCGCGGCATTCACGCTGCCCAGGAACGAACCGCGATTCGCACGGTAAACCGCATGTCGGAAGCGGTTTCGGTGCGGGAGGGCGAACGCGGTGGAACCGTTCGGTGAACGCTCGGTGTGACAGCCGTCTCGTTCACCCAACCGGCATCGCGGCGACACTTCGAGGTTGCTGGGGCGCATTGTCGGGCTGGCTTCATCGTGGATATGACTATTTCGTCCGTGCTGACGGCCCCGGCTCGACCGACGGACTCCGGGGAGGGACGGTCGCGTTACTCGCTGGTGGTCTCCTCCGACCTCGATCACCGCGTCGCCGCGCAGCGCCTGCGCTACGACGTGTTCGCCAACGAGCCGGGTTTCCGGATTCCGGACGACGGAACCGGTTTGGACGCCGACCATTTCGACGAGCACTGCGACCACATGCTGGTACGCGACGACGCCAGCGGGGAATTCGTCGGCTGCTACCGGATGCTGCCGCCGGACAAGGTCGCCGCGGCGGGCGGGTACTACACGGCGACGGAATTCGATCTCGCTCAACTGGATCCGGAAGGCATGCGGATCGTCGAGATGGGCCGCGCGTGCGTGGTCCCCGACCACCGCAACGGCTCGGTGCTCACCCTCATGTGGGCGGGGATCCTGCACTACATCCAGCTCACCGGCTACGAGTGGGTGATGGGCTGCGTGTCGGTGCCGATGCAGGACACCCCGGCCGACCCGCCCGGAGTGAACGTGCGCGGCGTGCGCGACATGCTGCTCGGGCGGCACTCCTCCGACCTGGAGCGCCGGGTGCACCCCTACAACCCGGTGATCGTCGACGGCAAGACCCTCGACGAACTGACCCCGCCGTCGCGGCCGAAGCTGCCCCCGCTGGTGCGCGGCTACCTGCGGCTTGGCGCGGAGATCTGCGGCGAGCCCGCCCACGATCCCGCCTTCGCGGTCGCCGACTTCGTCGTGCTGCTCGGGCTGAACACCATCAACACCCGCTACCTCAATCGCCTACAAGACGCCGCCGCGTCGTTCGATGGGGGACGGTGAGGACAGTGGTCTTCGACGCGCCACCCGCCACGTCCGCCGCGCACGCATGGATGCCGTCGAGCCCCTGCGGTTCCGGCTGCATCGATTCGATCGACCAGGTCGGCCCGGCGCGGGTGGCCGCCCGGCTGGCCGGAGTTGCCGGCCTGCTGCTCAGCTACCCGATCGCGCACGCGCTGACCCCGCGCGGCAAGCGCGCGCCGTTGCAGCGCGGCTACGCGCGCCTGCTGCTCGGTTCCATCGGCCTGCGGTTGCGCGTCGTCGACAACCGGGTGACCGCGGAAGAGCGCGGTGTCGTCGATGAGGGCGACGCCACGCTCGCACCCGCCGGTTTCGGCGCCGCAGGCCGGGGTGTGCTGATCGTCACCGGGCACATCAGCTGGACCGACATCGTCGCCCTGGCCTCGGTGCAGCCGCTCGGCTTCGTGGCCCGCGCCGACATGCTGGACTGGCCGATGATCGGCAAACTCGCCGAGTTGATGCGGGTGATCCCGATCGAACGCGAGAGCCTACGGCAGTTGCCGGGCGTAGTGGCCGCGGTCGGAGCGCGGCTGGCCGCCGGTGAGCGGATCGGCGTCTTCCCCGAGGGCACCACATGGTGTGGCCGCGCCTACGGCAGCATGCGTCCCGCGTTGCTCCAGGCGGCGGTGGACACCGGCACCCCCGTGCAGCCGGTGCGGTTGCGGTACCTGGACCGGCACGGTGTGCCGTGCACGGTGCCCGC
Organism: Nocardia sp. NPDC051900; assembly: GCF_044452545.1. Taxonomy (NCBI): domain Bacteria; kingdom Bacillati; phylum Actinomycetota; class Actinomycetes; order Mycobacteriales; family Nocardiaceae; genus Nocardia; species Nocardia sp. NPDC051900. Next base: position 124,814 of record NZ_JBITBU010000024.1, read on the forward strand.
TTTCGTCGGCGTCGACACCTTCGGCTCCTCCGCCGGGCGGGTGCTGCGTTCGCGCGGAATGGTCGCCGAAGTGGTGCTGGAACCGGTGCTGGAACCCGGCCCCGACCGGCGCGAACTGGCCCGCCGCTGCGAAGCCGTCGTTCGCGGCACCGCGTCGCCGCGCCACGAAACCACGGAATGGATCGAGGCGGGGCACACCCGAGTGCAGGACCCGTCGGTAGCGACCGTAGCCCCGGAGGTGCGCAGGCCGCGGCGCATGTTGCGCGGGCGCCGCAATACCGCGGCCGTGCGGTAGGAGACGAACGCGGGCTACGTGGCGCGGCATAACGCGCGATAGTGGTTCGTATGCTTCCAGTTCTCGATCTCGCCGATGCCCACCGCGATCCGGAACGGTTCCGCGCCGATCTTCTGTCGGCCACACACGAGACCGGATTCTTCTATCTGATCGGTCACGGCATCGCCGCCGACCGGTCGAACGAGGTGGTGGCCGTCGCGCGGCGGTTCTTCGCGTTGCCCGCCGCCGCGAAGGAGGAGATCAGTCAGCTGAAGAGTCCGCAGTTCCGCGGATACTCCCGGCTCGGCGGTGAGCTGACCAACGGCAAGGTGGACTGGCGCGAGCAGATCGATATCGGTCCCGAGCAGAAGGTGATCGACGGCGCGGAGGGGTATTGGCGGCTGCAAGGACCGAACTTGTGGCCGTCCGCGCTGCCGGAACTACGCGAGGTATTCGAAGCGTGGAGCGAATCGCTTTCCGAGGTGGGCATGCGGCTGCTGCGACAGTGGGCGGTGGCCCTCGGCGCGTCCGCGGACCTCTTCGACGCCGCGTTCGCCGACCTGCCCGCCACCCTGATCAAAGTGGTGCGGTATCCGGGCAACGAGCAGAACCCGCAGGGGGTCGGGGCGCACAAGGATTCGGGTGTGCTCACGCTGCTGCTGGTCGAGCCGGGTTCACGGGGACTGCAGGCGGAGCTGTCGCCGGGAGAATGGGTGGACGTGCCGCCACTGCCAGGAGCGTTCATCGTCAACATCGGCGAGCTGCTGGAAGTCGCCACAGGGGGATATCTGCGCGCCACCCGGCACCGCGTACTGGCGCCGGAGCCGGGCACCGATCGCGTCTCGATCCCGTTCTTCCTCAACCCGGCTTTGGACGCCACCATCCCGATCATCGAGCTGCCGCCCGAACTCGCGACCCGCTCTCGCGGCGTCGAGGCCGATCCGGACAACCCGATCTTCGACACCTACGGCGCGAACGCGTGGAAGTCCCGCACCCGCGCCCACCCGGAGGTCGCGTTGCTGCACCACGGCATCACCCCGGGCGAGGCCATCAGCGCCTACTGACGGACGCGCCGCGGACTGTCGTCGCCGGAGGCAGCCGTGCGCCGCGGGTCGCTCTGCGCCGCAGGGTGTCGGGCCGCAAAAGGCTCGAACGCGCGACGGGCAACTTCGCGGCGGCCGAGCGGGGATCGCGCGCTGGTCGGGACCGTCGGCATCGGGCGTCCGGGTCGACGTACGGGGCGAGCCGATGTCGGCTCGCCCCGTGAATCGTGGAAGACCTCAGAAGCCGCTTCCAGTCGGCGGCCGCCACCTGTTGTCCCAGCCGGGCCTGCCGTGATCCCAGTCGTCGTGGCGGTCGCGTCCGCGGAACCAATCGTCGTTGCGGCCGCGGAACCAGTCGTCGTTGCGGCCGCGATCCCAGTCGTTGTGCCTGCCGCGATTCCAGTCGTCGTGGCCGTGGCGGCCGTGGGTCGCATCGAGCTGGTCGGCCTGCTCGAGCACGATCGGGTCGGCGAGCGCGGGCACCGCGACCGCGGCGACCGGCATCAGGGCGAGTACGGACGCGACCGCGGCGCGTGCCAGCACGCGTCGCGTGCGTCCATGGGTGTGATGGTCCATCGGAACTTCCTCACTATCGATTCGTCCGGGCGTCGACCGCTCGGCGTCCCGGCCTCGGATCCACTCCCGGAACGGGAACGGATCGGCGATCAACACGCTGAATAACGTACCGCTAAATAGCGGTACATTCAATAGGTGAAAACCCTGAGATTCCGCCGGTCGCAGGGCGTTCAAGCCTGAACCGGGTCCGTGAACGGACCCCGCGCGAGCGGGCGAGCAGGGGGGAATAACCGGCGGAGGGTGACGGCTATCCTTAACTGGTCATGAAGTCGGCTTTTTCGGGTCCGGTCAACGGTGCTGCGCCCCAGACGGTCTACCTCGATCACGCGGCCACCACACCGATGCTGCCCGCGGCCATCGAGGCGATGACGGCTGCCTTGCGCAGCACGGGCAACGCGTCCTCGTTGCACGGCTCCGGGCGCGCCGCCCGTCGGCTGCTGGAGGAGGCGCGCGAGTCGATCGCGGCCGACCTGGGCGCCCGGCCCTCGGAGGTCATCTTCACCTCCGGCGGCACCGAGAGCGACAACCTGGCGGTGAAGGGCATCTTCTGGGCGCGCCGCGACGCCGATCCACGCCGGAACCGGATCATCGCCAGCTCGGTCGAGCACCACGCGGTGATCGACGCGGTGGAGTGGCTGGAGCGGCACGAGGGCGCGGAAGTCACCTGGCTGCCGGTCGACGCCGAGGGCGTGGTCGCGGCCGGAGCGCTGCGCGCCGCGCTCGCCGCCCATCCCGACGAGGTCGCGCTGGTCACAGTCATGTGGGCGAACAACGAGGTCGGCACGATCCAGCCGATCGTCGAACTCGCTTCCGCCGCAGCCGAATTCGGCGTGCCGATGCACAGCGACGCGGTGCAGGCGGCGGCGCAGCTGCCCATCGACTTCGCCGCGAGCGGCCTGTCCGCGGCCAGCTTCGCCGGGCACAAGGTCGGCGGCCCGCACGGTATCGGGGTGCTACTGCTCGGCAGGCAGGTGCCGTGCGTGCCGCTGCTGCACGGCGGCGGGCACGAGCGCGACCTGCGGTCGGGCACCTCGGACACGGCAGCCGCGATCGGGCTGGCCGCCGCGCTGCGCCAGACTTCGATCGAGCTACACGCCAGGACCGCCGAGCTGCTCGCGTTGCGGGACGCGTTGATCGACGGCATCCGCGCGACGGCGCCCGACGCGGTGCTCAACGGTCCGGCCGGCGAACGACGGCTACCCGGCAACGCGCACGTCACTTTTCCCGGCTGCGAAGGGGATTCGCTACTGATGCTGCTGGACGCGGCGGGGATCGAATGCTCGACCGGTTCGGCGTGCACCGCGGGCGTCGCCACGCCCAGTCACGTGCTGATCGCGATGGGTGTCGAACCCTGGCAGGCGCGCGGATCGCTGCGCTTCTCGCTGGGGCACACCTCGACGCGTGCCGACGTCGACGCAGTACTGAAAGTCTTGCCGCAAGTGGTGGAGCGGGCCAAGGCCGCGGGCCTGGCCGGTGCGAGAGGAGGTGTTTGATGCGGGTACTCGCCGCGATGAGCGGTGGTGTGGATTCGGCCGTGGCGGCGGCGCGTGCCGTCGACGCCGGTCACGAGGTGGTCGGGGTGCATCTGGCGCTGTCGGCGACACCGGGCACGCTGCGCACCGGATCACGCGGTTGCTGCTCGAAGGAGGACGCCGGTGACGCCCGGCGCGCCGCCGACGTGCTCGGCATCCCGTTCTACGTCTGGGATTTCGCCGACCGCTTCAAGGAAGACGTCATCGACGACTTCGTCGCGGCCTACGCGGCGGGCGAGACGCCGAACCCGTGCCTGCGCTGCAACGAGAAGATCAAGTTCTCCGCCCTGGCCGACCGCGCGGTGGCGCTCGGCTTCGACGCCGTGGTCACCGGGCACTACGCGCGGCTCGAGGACGGTGTGCTGCGGCGCGCCGTCGACGCAGACAAGGACCAGTCCTATGTGCTGGCTGTGCTGACCGCGCAGCAGCTCTCGCGCGCGATGTTCCCGGTGGGCGACACCCCCAAGCCGCAGATCCGCGCCGAGGCCGCCGAGCGCGGGCTCGCCGTCGCGAACAAGCCCGACAGCCACGACATCTGCTTCATCCCCTCCGGCGATACGCGCGCCTTCCTTGGCGCGAAGATCGGCGTCCGGCCCGGCGCGGTCGTCGACGCCGACGGCCGGGAGCTCGCGCGGCACGAGGGCGTGCACGGATTCACCATCGGCCAGCGCAAGGGTCTGGGGTTGCCGGGTCCCGCCGCCGACGGCAAGCCGCGGTACGTCACCGGCATCGATCCCGAGTCCGGCACGGTCCGCGTGGGGTCGGCCGAGGACTTGCAGGTCTGGACGATCGAGGCGGAGCGCGCGATCTGGACGTCCGGCTCCGCGCCCGCGGGCCCGATCGAGTGCGTGGCGCAGGTGCGCGCGCACGGCGGCACCGCGCCCGCGGTGGCCGAGGCGGTGGGCGACGGACTGCTCGTGCGGCTGCGCGAGCCGCTGACCGGCGTCGCGCGCGGCCAAGCCGTGGTCGTCTACCGTCCGGATCCCGCGGGTGACGAGGTGATCGGCAGCGGGACCATCTCCGCCACCGCGCAAGAGCCTGTCACGAGTGAAACGGGGGCCGAGGCGGCGCGGTGATCCCGCACCATCCTCCGGTGTCGTCCGGTGCGGAAAACTGGGCTGTGACCGTCGAGGACGGCGGGCCTCGTAATGGCGGAATCGATCGGATGGAGTGCGGTAACGGTGTACGAGACCGGCACGGATGACGTGACGCGAGACGGCGGGACGGACGTGACCGCCGAGCCGGTGTGTTTGCGAGGCGGCGTCGCCACCGGCGTCGGCTCTTGGCCGGGCACCGACCCGCGCGAGGCCGCCGCGACCATCGTCGGCGAACTCGGTGAGTTACCGCACCTGGTGGAGCTGCCCGGTCGGGGCGCGGGCGCGGACCTGGTCGGCCGCGCCTCCGCGTTGCTGGTCGATCTGCGTTTCGACACCACCTCCAGGGGCTATCGGCTGGCGCCGCGCCCGGGTTCGGTCTCGCGACGCGCCCATGACCTGCTGCGGACCGATCTGGACGCGCTCGAGGAAGCGTGGGAGAACGCGGGCCTGTCCGGTCGCGGCCGGACGGTGAAAGTGCAGTCGGCGGGCCCGCTGACGCTGGCCGCGCAGGTCGAGTTGCCCGGCGGTCATCGCGTGCTCACCGATCCCGGCGCGGTGCGCGACCTTTCGGAGTCCCTGGCCGAGGGGCTGGCGCAGCACGTGGCGGAGGTGCGCAAGCGGCTCGGCGCGCAGGTCGTCGTGCAGCTGGACGAACCGTCGCTGACCGCCGTGCTGGACGGCTCCCTGCGCGGGGTGAGCGTGCTGAACACCGTGCGCGCGTTGCCCGAACCGGAAGCGCTGGCCGTGCTGGACGCGGTGATCACCGCCCAGTCCGCGCCGGTGCTGGTGCACAGTTGCGCCGAGCCGCCCGCGCTCGGTGCGCTGCGCCGCAGCGCCGCCGCGGGGATCGGATTCGATCTGAGCATCATCGGCACCGGGCAACTCGACGAGGTCGGGGAGGCCCTGGAAGCGGGCAAGCAGCTGGTGCTCGGTGTCGTCCCCACCGAGGCGCCTGCCACGACGGTCACCTGGCGGACCTTCGCCGAACCGGGCGTGCGGCTGATCGATCGGCTCGGCTTCGGCCGCCGCACGCTGGCGGAGCGGGTCGCGGTCAGCCCGGCATGCGGACTGGCGGGCGCGCCGCTGGAGTGGAGCAGACGAGCGCTGCGCTTGGCCGCGGACGTCGCGCGGGCGTATGCCGAGGAGCCGGAGGAGCTTTCGTTCTCCTGACGTTCCCCGGACGCAAATCCCCGCCCAGGCCGATCAGTTTCGTGACGGGAACAAGCTCGGTCGCGGGCAGTTCGGGAAGGCCCTGATCTGGGGATCCTGCTCGGCCCGGCCATCTACCTGGGTGGATATTTACTTTTCACCGACGGGCTCATGGATTACTGCGATAGCGCCGCACGCGAAGGGGCGTTCAGAGCGGCGCAAGGTTTTCAAATCGCCGGCGCGAGCACCATGCTGGTCGCCGGGTTCGCTCTGCTGGCTGATCTATCGGCTCATCGCCATCGGATCAGCCGACTTCGATTCTTGTCGAGCGGCTCCGGAGTTCTCGCCATGATGTGTGGGTTCGGCTTCGTCATCATATTGTCCGGACCTTCGGGTCAGGTCTGTTCGCCTGGATGACAGCTCTCGACTCGATCTGCCGGTGTGGGCGCCACACCGTCGAGACGGGCATGCCGCGCGTCGATGCCGCCACACCGCCGGAACGCGGTGCTCGCGCCGAGAAACGGACCGGCCGGAATTCGTGTGCGCCAGGGCGGCGACGTGCGCGAACACGGCGGCTCCCTGTCGGTGGCCTCCGCTAATGTGCGATGGGTGAGTGACAGCGAGAGCGCGGCGGCCCCGGCGACGCCAGAGCAGCGGGTGGACTGGCAGCAACTCGCGGACGAGGTGCGTGAGCATCAGTTCCGCTACTACGTCCGGGACGCGCCGATCATCTCCGACGGCGAGTTCGACGCGCTGTTGCGGCGGTTGCAGGCCATGGAGGACGAGCATCCGGACCTGCGCACGCCGGACTCGCCGACCCAGCTGGTCGGCGGTGGGTTCGCGACCGATTTCACCGCCGTCGACCACCTCGAGCGGATGCTGTCGCTGGACAACGTGTTCGACGTCGACGAGCTACGCGCCTGGGCCGCCCGGGTGGAGGCGGAGACCGGGCCGGACCTGCACTATCTGTGCGAAGTCAAGATCGACGGCGTCGCGCTGAACCTGGTCTACGAGAACGGCAGGCTGGTCCGTGGCGCCACCCGAGGCGACGGACGCACGGGTGAAGACGTGACGCTCAACGCGCGCACCATCGATGACATCCCCGGCGAGCTGAACCCCAGCGACGAGTTCCCGATCCCGCGACTACTGGAGGTCCGCGGCGAGGTGTACTTCCGGCTGGAGGATTTCGAGACGCTCAACGCCGCCATCGTGGCCGAGGGCAAGCCGCCCTACGCCAACCCGCGCAACACCGCGGCCGGTTCGCTGCGGCAGAAGGATCCGGCGGTCACCGCGCGGCGCAGGCTGCGCATGATCTGTCACGGCTTCGGCCGGATCGAGGGCTACACGCCGACCTCGCAATACGAGGCGTACCGCGCGCTCGCCGCGTGGGGCCTGCCGGTGTCCGAGCACACCAGACGGGTGCAGGGCATCGACGCGGTGATCGAGCGGGTCGCGTATTGGGGCGAGCACCGGCACGACATCGAGCACGAGATCGACGGCCAGGTGATCAAGGTCGACGAGACCGCGCTGCAACGCCGCCTCGGCTCCACCTCGCGCGCTCCGCGCTGGGCGATCGCCTACAAGTACCCGCCCGAGGAGGCGACGACCAAGCTGCTGAACATCCAGGTGAACGTCGGCCGCACCGGGCGGGTGACGCCGTTCGCGGTGATGGAGCCGGTGTCGGTCGCGGGGTCGACGGTCGCGATGGCCACCCTGCACAACGCGGCCGAGGTCAAGCGCAAAGGCGTGCTGATCGGCGACACGGTCACCATCCGCAAGGCGGGTGACGTGATCCCCGAGGTGCTGGGGCCGGTGGTGGACGCGCGCCCCGAGGACGCGCGCGAGTTCGTCATGCCGACGCACTGTCCCGAGTGCGGCACCGAACTGCGCCCGGAGAAGGAGGGCGACGCCGACATCCGCTGCCCGAACCAGCAGTTCTGCCCGGCCCAATTGCGCGAGCGCGTCTACCACGTGGCAGGCCGCGGCGCTTTCGACATCGAGGCCCTCGGTTACGAAGGCGCGATCGATCTGCTGAAGTCCGGCGCCATCATCGACGAGGGCGACTTGTTCGACTTGGACGAGGCGACGCTGCTCACCACGTCGCTCTACGCCAACAAGAACGGCAGCCTCTCCGCCAACGGCAAGCGGCTGCTGGAGAACCTGGCCGCGGTCAAGAACCGGCCGCTGTGGCGGGTGCTGGTCGGCCTGTCCATCCGGCACGTCGGCCCCACCGCGGCGCGGGCGCTCGCCGCCGAGTTCGGCAGCTTGGACCGCATCGAGGCGGCGTCGGTCGAGGAATTGGCCGCCGCCGACGGCGTGGGCCCTACCATCGCGGCCGCGGTGGCGGAGTGGTTCACCGTCGACTGGCACCGCGCCGTGGTGGCGAAGTGGCGGGCCGCGGGTGTGCGGATGGAAGACGAGCGGGACGAATCCATCGAGCGCAACTTGGAGGGTCTGTCCATCGTGGTGACCGGTTCGCTGCAAGGCTTCACCCGCGACGGCGCCAAGGAGGCGATCCTGGTGCGCGGCGGCAAGGCGGCCGGTTCGGTTTCGAAGAAGACCGCGTTCGTGGTGATCGGTGACGCGCCGGGGTCCAAGGCCGCCAAAGCGGAGGAACTCGGTGTGCCGATTCTCGACGAGGAGGGGTTCCAGCGGCTGCTGGCCGGTGGTCCCGAGGCGGTCACGCCGGAGACGGCCGCGGAGGACGCCGAAGCCGAGGAGTGATCGGCGCTTGACCTGAAGGTACGTTGAGGTATGAGGATCGACTGGTAGGCGACTACCAGGAGGTCATCATGTCTCGTGCTACCGCACTGATCACCGGCGCATCGGCCGGATTCGGCGCTGCGCTCGCGCGGGCGCTGATCGAACAAGGGTGGCGGGTGCTGGGGACGGGGCGTCGTGCCGACCGGTTGACGCGGGTGGCCGCCGAACTCGGGCCGTCGTTCCAGGCGGTCCCCGGCGACGTCACGGATCCGGCGGATCGGGCCCGGTTGGCGGACGCCGCGCGCGGTGCGGGGGAACTCGCTCTGGTGGTGAACAACGCCAGCCGTCTCGGGCCGAGTCCGTTGCTGGGCCTCGCGGACTATCCACTCGACGAGTTCGAGCGCGTCTTGCGCACGAATGTCGTCGCGCCACTGGCCATTCTGCGGCTCGTGCTGCCGCTGCTGCGGCCGGACGGCGTCGTGGTGAACATCAGCTCCGACGCCGCGGTTGAGCCGTATCCCACGTGGGGTGGATACGGTTCGTCGAAGGCAGCGCTCGACCAGCTCACGGCGATCCTCGGTGCGGAACATCCGGGCCTGTCCATCTACGCGTTCGATCCCGGCGACATGCGTACCGAGATGCATCAGGCCGCGTTTCCCGGCGTCGACATCTCCGACCGGCCCGAGCCCGCGACAGTGGTGCCCGCGCTGCTGCGGTTGCTCGCCGAGAAGCCGAAGAGCGGGCGTTATGCCGCCGCGGATTTCGTGGCCGGGCGGGCGTCATGACGGTGCGGACCGAACTGCCGTTCTTCGATCTGTCCCCGGATCGCAACGCCACCCTCCCGCCCGAGGCGAGAGGGATGGCGCGCGACGAGGTCCGTTTGCTCGTCGTCGAGGACGGTCTGACGCACGCCCGATTCCGAGAGCTGCCCGACCGCCTGCGCCCGGGCGACCTTCTGGTGGTGAACAACTCGGCGACCATGTCGTCGGCGGTCGACGCCACGATGGACGGCGAGCCGGTCGTGCTGCATTTCTCCACCTGGCTGGACGACGGCCGCTGGGTGGTCGAGGTCCGGACCACCGAGCGCACTCCCTATCCGCCCGAGCGGCTCTCGGCCGGGACCGTGTTGCGATTGCCGGGTGCGACGGCCACACTGCGGGCGCCCTGGCTTCCCGGCGGACGTCGTCTCTGGAGTGCGGACGTCACCGGCGACGTGTTCGGGTTGCTCGCCGCACACGCCCGCCCCATCACGTATGCCTATGTGCCGCAGCGGTGGTCGGCGGCCTATTACACGACGGTCTTCGGCAGGGTGCCGGGCAGCGCGGAAATGCCGAGCGCGGCACGGCCGTTCACCGAGCGTGTGGTGTTGGATCTGATCACCGCAGGGGTTGCTCTCGCGCCGATCACCCTGCATACCGGCGTCTCCTCGCCCGAGGCCGAGGAACCGCCGAGCCCGGAACGGTTCGCCGTTGCCGCCTCGACGGCGCGGCTGGTGAACGACACGAAAGCCGCCGGTGGGCGGGTCGTCGCGGTGGGCACGACGGTGACGCGGGCGTTGGAGACCGCCGCCGACCCGGCGGGACTGGTCCACGCGTCGCGCGGGTGGACCGATCTGGTGCTCGGCGCACGGCGACCGGCTCGTGTGGTGGATGGTCTGATCACCGGTTGGCACGCGCCCGGCGCGTCACACCTGGATCTCCTGGTAGCAGTGGCGGGGGAGGAAACCGTCGCCGCCGCGTATGCCGCCGCCGTGGACACCGGCTATCTGTGGCACGAGTTCGGCGACAGCGCTCTGCTGTTCGGGCGTGACCCGCTCAGTGGACCGTGACCGTGGCGCCCAGCTGGCCCGCGATGTCGAACCGCCCGCAACGGCCGTCGCTCAGGTCGAGCTTCTGGGTGATGATCTTGCCGCGGCGATTCTTGAACGTCGCCTCGGCGGACACGTCGGCGCTCGCCGTCGAGCACACCTTCGACACCACGCCGGGCGGGTCGTAGCTGACCGTCCCTCCGCCCTGGCAGGTGTTCGTGCTGTTGGCCAGGAACACGCGTGCGGTGCCCTCCGGACACGGCGCGTCCGCCACCGCCTCCGGCGCCAAGGTCAGCGAGCCCAGCGCGAGCGCGGCGACGGCGGAGCCTCCGACCACTACGCGACGAACCGTCGATCCCATCGTTACCCTCATCCCATCGAACAACTTCGGCAGTACGCCGCGGCAAGACCGCAGCGTGCAGGCATGCTAACCCGCTATCACGCCTGCTGTCCTGGCGACTGCTGTCGAGCTACTCCGGAAACAGCAGGTTGTCGACGGCGATGGTGGTGTCCGCATAGCGGAGCGGGATGTGGTCGCCGGGCCGGTACTCTTTGCGAGTCCGGTAACCCGTGGGTATCGGTTCGGTGTGCTCGTAGATCACGGTTCTCGTGACTACCCAGTAGGTCGAATACCCGGCGCGGCCATACAGTTTCGCTTTGACTCCGAGGTCTTGCATCACCGTTTCGTCGGAGATTTCGATGACCAGGAGCACATCAGCCGGATCCCACACAGCGATTTTCGAACCGATCAAATCGACCTGATCCGCGTCTGCCCGCAGTACCCAGCAGTCGGGATCGGGTAGCGACTGGGCGGTGGGCAGCGTCTCGCTGGTCACCTCGACCCCCTTGGTCGGAAGCTCCCGCGCGATGCGAAACACCGCTCGGCCGTGCCACGACCCGATAACCACCGCCCATACCTCCCCCTCGACGAGTTCGACACGATGGTCGAACGCGCCCGCCTCCCACGCGCGCAGGAACTCGCTGCGCGTCCAGCGGTAGGCGATCGAAGCCTCGGTCATGCGATCAGGGTACCGTGCCGCCGATCGCGCAGCCATCGGTCGCAGACCTGTTCGCCCAGGTAATGCTCGTGATCGAACAAAGAGAGGGAGGACGTTCGAGCCTTCGGCGAACCGTGTGTGGGCTCGGTGCGCGTGTCGCCGACGTGGGGGAAGATCAGGCGCGGATCGCGGACGCTACCGGCCTGATGTCGCCCACCCATGCCACAGACGGAAGTATGGCGGCATGCTGCGCAGTTTTCAGGTGACCAATCACAGATCGCTGGCCGACGAGCAAGAGTTGCGGCTCACCAGAGGAAGCGGGCCGGTGGCGGTGCCGGTGACCGCCGTGCACGGCGGCGCCGCTGCGGGCAAGACGAACCTGATCGACGCGCTCGGGCAGATGCGCGACGCGGTGTTGCACTCGGTGACCGGGTGGGACCCGTACGCGGGCCCGGTGCGGGCGCCGCACCTCGGATTCCCGGACCGGCCTTCGGAGTTCGTGGCGGCGTTCGTCGCCGAGGGCGTGCCGTATACCTACGGGTTCCGGCTGGACAACGCCGACGTGACGGCGGAATGGCTGCACACCCATCCGCGCTCGCGCAAGCGAATCGTGTTCGAGCGCAACGGGGAACAGATCAAGATCGGCCCGATGTTCGAGGCCGCGCGCTACGGGATCACCGCCCTGGCTCCGCTGGTCCGCCCGAACGCGTTGCTGCTCAGCCTCGCCGGTCAGATGTATTCCGACGCGCTCGTGCCCGCCTACCGCTGGTTCGATTCCATGCTCGAAGTGCAGCGCGGTCCCGCCGAACCCGACGCCATCGCCCATCGGCTGGGCAGTCACATCTCCCGATCCCCGGACAACGCGGCGCGGCTGCTGATGCTGCTGCGCACGGCCGAGTTGGGCATCACCGACCTGCTCGTCGCCGAACACGACCCGTTGTACGCCGACTACCTGCGTGATCTGGACGCCGACATCGCCGGTCTGGGCAAGCAGATCGATCTGTGCGCCTCCTCGCCCGGCCACGCCGACCAGTTGCTTCGCGACAACGGCCTGACCCCGGTGCTGCTCGAACGTGAGCTGACCAATCTGAAGGCCGCGCGCGACGCCTTGTACACGCGCATGGTGGCCCGGCGCGGTGTCGGTCTGAGCCTGGTGCACGACGGCATCGACGCCCCGTTCGGCATCGGCGACGAATCCTCCGCAACGCTGTCGTTGCTGCGGGTCCTGCCCGCCATGCTCGACGCGCTGGACGAGGGCCGTGTACTCGCCGTCGACGACATCGGCGCGTGCCTGCCCGCGGAGGAGACCGATCGGTTGATCCAGCTGTTCCAGAATCCGGAGACGAATGCGCGCGGGGCGCAGTTGATCTTCACCACGAACAATCGGACGCTGATCGATCGGGGCAACGGACGATCGCAACGCACCCGCACATCGGTCTGGCAGGTCCGGCGCACGGCTCAGGGCGCCAGCGAGCTCACGCCGGTGTGACGCGACTTAGCATGGGGGCATGTTGGAGTTCGTCGCGCTGGTAACCCTGACCGCGGTGCTGGTGTCGCTGATCGTGTTCACCATCCGCGGCAAGCGGGGCTACCGCCCGGCCAACCCGGAGGAGGGGACGCTGTACGTCACCGGTGTGAGCCCGCGCCCCGACGCGACGGGCGAACAGTACGTGACCATCACCGGGAATCTGAGCGGTCCTTCTGTCTCCGGCAAGGTCGTGTACGGCCGTTTCGCCTGGGACACGAGTTCCTGGCCGTCGATCGGCGACCTGCTCACCGTCGTCTATCCGGCGGGCAAGCCCGACCGCTGGCAGATTTCTCGTCCCGGCTGAGCGGTCGCCGTGCCGTAGCCCACACTATGGTCGATGGCATCATGCCGGGTATGGATGAGCGGGACGCGGGTGTCGTCGTCCGGGCGGCGCGGCCCGAGGAGTACGCGACGATCGGCGAGTTGACGGTGGAGGTCTACGTCGGCGAAAGCTACGTGGAAGCGGGCAGCTGGTACGCGGGCGAGCTGGCCGACACCGCCCGCCGCGCCGCCTCGGCCCGGGTCCTGGTCGCCACGCACGCGGGCCGGATCGTCGGCTCGCTGACGGTCGCACCCGCGGGTAATCCGTACGCGGAGATCGCGCTGCCGGGTGAACTCGAGTTCCGCATGCTCGCCGTCGCGAAGACCGCGCGCGGACTCGGCGCCGGGACGGCACTGGTGCGCAGCGTGCTCGATCTCGCCCGCGCGGAAGGTTGCGCGGCGGTCGCCCTCACCACCATGGCCGCCATGGTCGACGCCCGGCGGATATACGATCGCTTCGGCTTCCTCCCCGTACCGAGCCGGGACTGGCGTACTCCCGCGGGGGAGCTGCTGCATGTGCTCCGGCTACCGCTCGGCCCTTCTGGCGATTCCGCCTAGGTAGTCGTCCGTGGCGCGGAATCCGCTGCGCCGCTTGTGAATCAGCCGAGGACGGTGGCGACTATCCCGGCGAGGTAGCCGAGCCGGGCCACCTCGGAGGGCCGGAAGTCGGGGCCGCCCGGCCTGCCGAGCAGCAGGACCTTGCCGGTGTTGCCGAGCGGAGCGGCGGCGAGTTTGGTGTCCATGTCCCGCCAGATCTCGGGCACCCAGTCGGCTTCGGGGTCGAGCACCGTCGGCTTCTCCAGCGGCATCCACGGTGCCGAACCCGCTTGTGTCTGTGGCGCACTCGGGCTGCCGACCACCCGGTAGGCGCCGTGCGGCCCGATGTCGATGATCGTGCTCCAGCCGACCCGCAGCACCCGCGGCACACCGTCCACCAGCACCTGCATCCGGTCGTCGCGAGCGCTGGCCACATGATCGATGAGTTCGAGTTCGCGATGGGTGTCGAGCACGCCGGAGTACGGGCGGATCGAGTCCACGTGCACGTCGCCGATCGATTCGGCGGCGGTGATGAGGGTGTCGGGGAGTGCGCCGGAGGGGACCTCGACGACCAGATCGTCGACGGCGTAGCCCGCGCCGCGCTCGACCACGTCCAGCGAGAGGATGTCGGCACCGACGGAGCCGAGTGCGAGGGCGAGCGCACCGAGGCTTCCCGGTCGATCCGGAAGTTGCACGCGGAGCAGATACGACACGTGCGTTTCCTTTCTTAGGGCGGCCGAGGCTCTGAACGGATACCCGGGTGACGCAATACTTACACCCCTTACGGCCGGTTATCGAGTCGAAGACCGGCGAGTGACGCGCGCCACTCGATGAATTCGCGCGAAACCGGCGTGTCGGGCTAGTCCGAGCGGCCGTGTCGCGCGCCGGAGGGGGTTGCCGGGGGCCTGCTGGGCGATGGTTCCTCCGCCGCGCCGACGAAGCCCGGGTGCCGGGTGGTGACCCGGTCCCCGGTGGCTAGGCTGTGTGGGTTGAGCACTGTTGATAACGAAGCCGAAAGGGGTCCCGCGGTGCCCGCCATCTCCCGCGACGAGGTCGCACACCTCGCCCGGCTGTCCCGGCTCGCGCTGTCCGACGCGGAACTGGATCAGTTCGCCGGACAGCTGGATTCGATCCTGAGCCACGTGCGGACCATTTCCGAGGTAGCCGCCGCCGACGTCCCGGCTACGGCGTCGCCGAACCCGGCGACCAATGTGACCCGTCCCGATGAGGTGGTGCCGGGCCTGACCCCGCGGGAGGCGCTGTCGGGCGCGCCCGCCGTGGACGAGCAGCGGTTCATGGTGCCGCAGATTCTGGGGGAGGGCGAATGAGCGCAGCATCGCATCACGATTCCGTCTTGACGACGCTGTCGGCGGCCGAGCTGGCCGACAAGATCCACGGCCGCGAGCTGTCCTCGGTCGAGGTCACCCAGGCGCACCTGGACCGGATCGCCGCGGTCGACGGCGAGTACCACGCCTTCCTGCACGTCGCGGGAGAGCAGGCGCTGGAGGCCGCGGCCGCGGTGGACGCCGCGATCGCCTCCGGCGCCGAGCCCGCCTCGCCGCTGGCCGGAGTTCCGTTGGCGCTCAAGGACGTGTTCACCACCACGGACATGCCCACCACCTGTGCGTCGAAGATCCTCGAGGGTTGGGTGTCGCCGTACGACGCGACCCTCACCACGCGGTTGCGCGCGGCGGGCATCCCGATCCTCGGCAAGACCAACATGGACGAGTTCGCCATGGGCTCCTCCACCGAGAACTCCGCCTACGGTCCCACCCGCAACCCGTGGGACACCACCCGCATCCCGGGCGGTTCGGGCGGCGGCTCCGCGGCGGCGCTGGCCTCGCACCAGGCCCCGCTGGCCATCGGCACCGACACCGGCGGATCGATCCGCCAGCCCGCGGCCGTCACCGCCACCGTCGGCACCAAACCCACCTATGGCACGGTGTCGCGCTTCGGCCTGGTCGCGTGCGCGTCGTCGCTGGACCAGGGCGGTCCGTGCGGTCGAACGGTGCTGGACACGGCGCTGCTGCACGAGGTGATCGCCGGATACGACCCGCGCGACTCCACCTCGCGCGACGTGCCGGTGCCGCCGGTGGTGGCCGCCGCGCGCGCCGGGGCGCAGGGCGATCTTCGCGGCGTCAAGATCGGCGTGGTGAAGGAACTGCACTCCGACAGCTACCAGCCCGGCGTGCTCGCCTCCTTCGACGCCGCCGTGGCGGTGCTGAAGGATCTCGGCGCCGAAGTGATCGAAGTGTCCTGTCCGCACTTCGAATACGCGCTGTCGTCCTACTACTTGGTGATGCCGTCGGAGGTGTCGTCGAACCTCGCGCGGTTCGACGCGATGCGCTACGGCCTGCGCGTCGCCGACGACGGTCAGCACAGCGCCGAGCAGGTCATGGCGGCCACGCGCGCGGCCGGGTTCGGCCCCGAGGTCAAGCGGCGCATCATGATCGGCACCTACGCGCTGTCGGCGGGTTACTACGACGCCTACTACGGCCAGGCGCTGAAGGTGCGCACGCTGATCGCCCGCGACTTCGACAAGGCCTACGAGCAGGTCGACGTGCTCGTCTCGCCGACCAGCCCGTTCACGCCGTGGAAGCTGGGCGAGAAGGTCGACGATCCGCTGGCCATGTACCTGTCGGACCTGTGCACCCTCCCGACCAATCTGGCCGGTCACCCCGCCATGTCGGTCCCCTCCGGGCTGAGCAAGGACGACGGCATGCCCGTCGGCCTCCAGATCATGGCCCCCGCGCTCGCCGACGATCGCCTCTACCGGGTGGGCGCGGCCTACGAGGCCGCCCGCGGTCCCGTCGCCTGATATTTCGCACCGACCCGCTCGGCTCACCGCACCCGCGGTGCCGAGCGGCTCGGTGAACAATCAGGCGGGCCAGGTGAATTCGGGGTCGCCGGCGTAGTCGGCGCGTCGTTGATCCAACGCGAGTGCGACCATCTGGTGCGCGCCAGGCCCGATGATCTTGCGTAGCGGCGGGTTCGGCATGTTCACCAACTCGATCAGACCCGCGGCGCCGACCTCCGGAGGCGCTTCGATCCACTCGGGCTCGGTGTCGGTGCCCGATTCGACCGGAGCGGCGGGCTCGTTCGGTGTGTTCGCCGGCTCGGCTTCGGTCGACTCCGTTCCGGTCGCCTCGGCCGGGTAGTCCGGCATGCCCAGGATGGCGTTGCGCACCGGCGCATAGGCGGGAATGCCGCTGGCGAATCGCATGCTCGACTTGGCCCAGTCGGTGTCGAAGCCGCCCATCTGCGCGAGCGTGACCCGGATGCCGAAGGGGCGCAGTTCGTCCGCGAGCGAGGCGCTGAATCCCTCCAGTGCCCACTTGCTCGCGTTGTACAGTCCGAACAGGGGCAGACTGCCCACGGCCCCGACCGTGGAGATCTGCACGATGTGTCCCGAACCCTGCGTGCGCAGATGGGGCGCCGCCGCTTGGGAAACCCAGAGGGCGCCGAAGAAGTTGGTGTCCATCTGGTCGCGGATCTGTGTCTCGGTCAGTTCCTCCACGGCGCCGACCAAGCCGTAACCCGCGTTGTTCACGAGCACATCGATCGTGCCCGTCAGCGCGAACGCCTTGTCCACGGCGGCGATCACGCCGGCGCGGTCGCGAACGTCCAAAGGCAACACGGTGAGGCGGTCGTCGGCAATGCCCGCGAGGGCCTCCGGGTTTCTGGCGGTCGCGACGACGCGATCCCCCTCGGCGAGCGCGGCCGTCGTGAAGGCGCGGCCGAGTCCGCGGCTTGCGCCGGTGATGAACCACGTTCTGGTCATGGGTGATCCCTAAGTTTGTAGGTGTCTGGGGTTGGTGCCCTGGATGCCCAGGGTGGTGGGGTGTAGCTGATGGGTTTTTGCTTCGGTCGAGGCTCGAAAGG